>CALMKH010000048.1 GCA_937867025.1 uncultured Bacteroidota bacterium
CTGATAATGCAACAGAAGCAGTAGGCACAAGGTTCTGCCAGCAGATACAGGAAAATGCCAAAGTCGAGGCCTTTATCAATGTATTGCCTGAGGCCAATCACAATGCATTTGAAACGTATTACGGGGTCCTTCCCACCAATTTCATTTTCATGAACAGCAATACCAATTCAAGGAACAACGGCAGGTTTGCCTACCTTAAACAATTGCTGGAGAAACAAGGCAACCTGGTATACGAGATCCCCATGAAGGATGCCTCTATTTATGAGCAGTTCAGGACAATTTATATGACTGACTGGTTCTCGATCTACTTATCTGAACTAAAAGGGGCCGACAATATGAGCGTTCCCAATATCAGCGGACTGAAGGAATTTTTACTCACTTTTAATTAATCCAAATGAAACTCGTTACATATTCCGCTTCAGGCACACCGAGCCTGGGCATATTGGTCAATGACCGGATATATTATGCACATGGCCATGATTCAAACCTTCCGGGCACAATGGCTGAATTACTCTCACTGGGAGAGAAAGGCGTGGATGCCATGAGAAAGGCTGAAATGCAGATCGCTGAAGGCAAGGCCATGGTGGAAGGAGTGGAGTATAGCGACAGTATATTGTTTGCACCGGTGCCAAACCCTACCAGTTGCAGGGACGGCTATGCCTTCAGGCAACACGTGGCTTCCGCCAGGCGAAACAGGGGTGTGCCCATGATCCCAGAGTTTGACGAATACCCTATCATGTATTTCACCAACCATAATGCCATCCAGGGACCAGGCGAAATATGGTGTATGCCCGATCACTTCCAGAAGCTGGATTTTGAACTGGAAGTAGCAGTTGTGTTAGGGAAAAAAGGCAGGAATATCAAAGCTGAAGAAGCCGACCGGTATATTGCCGGCTATATGATCATGAACGACATGAGCGCCAGGACCCTGCAGATGGAAGAGATGCTTCTGAACCTGGGCCCTGCAAAAGGCAAGGATTTTTCGACAGTGATAGGCCCTTACCTGGTGACACCCGATGAACTTGAAAAATATAAGGTACCGGCCAAGCCTAACCACACAGGCAACAACCATAACCTGGACATGAAATGCTGGGTGAACGGTGTGGAAGTAAGCAACGGCAATGTTTCGGACATGGACTGGACGTTCGCAGAGATCATTGAACGTTGCGCTTACGGGGTGGATATATTCCCCGGGGATGTCATCGGATCGGGCACAGTGGGAACCGGATGTTTCCTTGAACTCAATGGCACAGGCCTGCTGAATGATAAAAATTTCAAGCCGCAATGGCTGCAGCCGAATGATGTGGTAGAAATGGAGATCACAGGCCTTGGCAGGTTAAAAAATACGATCAAAGCCGTTGAGTCGGATTTTTCCATTCTCGCCCGCAAGAAAAAATCACAATCCGTTTAACCTGAACGTCAGGCAACAAGACTGAAGGAATTGTAGGAACAAGGCTTCCCGTCCGGGTTACCGGTTGGTTTTGCATTGTTTCTTTACCATTATGAATTTATAACCGAAACGAACATGCATCCGGAATTACCTTACCGAATGGCCCTTACCATGATTGAAGGCATTGGGCCTAACCTTGCCAAGAACCTCATAAGCTTTTGCGGAAGCGCTTTGGCTGTATTTGCCGAGCGTAAAACCATGCTTAGAAAAATTCCCGGAATTGGTCCGACCATTGCTGAAAATATTTCAGGATTCAAAGGGTTTGATGAGGCAGAGCAGGAAATCAAAAAGCTGGAAAAGCACAAAATAAAGGCCTATTATTATCTCGACCCCGAATACCCGGTCAGGCTGAAAAATTGCGATGACGGCCCTATAATGATCTATTTCAAGGGTGAGGCGGATCTCAACCGCCAGCGCATGATCTCCATTGTTGGTACGCGCAGATCGACGTCGTACGGCAGGCAGTTTACGGAAGAACTGGTAGAGGCACTGGCACCTTATAACGTAACCATCCTTAGCGGACTGGCGCTGGGAATTGACACGTATGCCCATAAATATGCAGTCAGGCAAGGTATTACGACCATTGGCGTGCTTGGTCATGGTTTTCATACGATATACCCGGCAGGCAACAGGCAGCTTGCCATCGACATGCTGAAGGATGGCGGTCTGCTGACGGAATTCAGGTTCAATGTACCGGGCAATAAGGAAAATTTTCCGCAGCGGAACCGCATTGTAGCCGGCATGAGTGACGCGGTTATCGTTGTGGAGAGCAACCTGAAGGGAGGAAGTCTCATCACGGCTGAATACGGCAACCAGTATAACAGGGATGTGTATGCGCTGCCGGGAAAGATCAGCGATCCTGCCAGCCAGGGCTGCAACCAGTATATCCATCATCATAAAGCGGCGATCATTGAGAGCATTCCCGGTCTGATAAGCGACCTGGGCTATGATAGCGTTCGCGTGAAAGCCGGCTCTTTCAGTCAGTTAACACTTCTGCCAACCCTGAGCGAACAGGAGCAGACCGTATATGATTACCTGAAAAGCGGCGAAAAAAGAATCGATGATATTCATTATCACACAAAGATTCCGGTCAGCCAGCTTGCTTTGGTGCTTCTTGACCTTGAATTCAAAAAACTTATACGTTCGCTTCCCGGTAAAACCTATGGACTGGAACCATAAGCATGTGTTCCTGGAGGCCCCGGCACTTCAGTCAGATCCAGGCATCATTTCAAGGTGATTACAATCCATTTTCACAGATCAACACGTATGAATGGCAGCCGGACGGTTTTTGTATGTTCTCAATTGTGTTTTTCCGCCCGGATGGCAGCGGCAGCTGCTGACATGGATGCGCGGTAAACTGTATGTCCGCGCAGGGTGGAGCGGAGTAAACCATGGCGCGGCATGAACAGTACCAGCAGACATGGAGGCACTACAGCGCACAGCCGGTTCAGGCGGCATGAAACCTGAAGCCGGATTCATTTATGCGACATATGAACCGGCATTCTTAAATCCGGAATCGGCACCACTCTCTCTTGTCTATAAAAAATCCCATTCTCTCGATTCCATGCGGATATTATCAAAAAATGAGTATTTTTGAATTTTTATGAAAAAACTGCTTATTGCCTGTTTAACCTGTATCGTTACAGGGACATTCGCACAAAAGAAGGAAGTGGATTCGATTGCCATTAAACTGGCGGCGTATAAAACCGTCAGATTGACAACCGATATCAGCAAGATGTCGATGGAGGAGCGCGAGGGGTTAAAACACCTGATAAAGGCTGCCGAAATGGTCGACCAGATTTTCTGGATGCAGGCATACGGAGGCAACCTGGCGGCGGATACGGTCAGCAAAAAAAGTGTCAGGGAATTTATGAGGATCAATTACGGCCCCTGGGACAGGCTGGATAACAACAGGCCTTTTATTGAAGGAGTGGGTGCAAAACCATTGGGGGCTAATTTTTACCCGAGCGACATGCGAAAAGGTGAATTTGACAGTCTTACTGACGAGAGCAAAAACAGTCCTTATACGATTATAGTACGGGAGGAGGGCGTTTTAAAAGTCAAAAAATATCCGGATGCGTACCAGCATATGATCAGGGAAGCTTCCATGGAGCTTAACCATGCGGCGAAATTCTTCAGGGATTCGATGTTCAGCTTATACCTGACCAAACGCGCGGAAGCGCTGCTTTCCAATAATTATGACGAAAGCGACCGCATATGGCTTGACATGAAAGATAACCGGTTCGATATCATCATCGGCCCGATTGAAAGTTACGAAGACAGGCTGTATGGCATTAAGACTTCGTATGAAGCCTACGTGCTGGTTAAGGATATTGAGTGGAGCAAGCGCCTGGACAAGTATGTGGCGTATCTCGGTGAACTGCAGGAGGGGTTGCCGGTGGATGCCCGGTACAAGAAAGAGCAGGCAGGCATGAGCAGTCAGCTGGCGGCTTACGATATTGTATATTATGCAGGCGATTGCAATTCAGGCAGCAAGACCATTGCCGTCAACCTCCCGAACGACCCGGTGCTGCAGGTGCAGAAAGGCACACGCCGAAGCCAGCTGAAGAACACCATCAAGGCGAAGTTTGATCATATTCTGATACCTATCGCCAATGAACTGGTGGTGCCCGAACAACGGAAACACATCACTTTCAACGCTTTTTTTTCGGATATAATGTTCCATGAAGTGGCGCATGGCCTTGGTATTAAGGAAACCATCAATGGCAAAGGAACGGTGCAGTCGGCCCTCGGTCCGCATTACAGCGCACTGGAAGAAGGCAAGGCCGATATACTGGGTCTTTACATGATCACCCAGCTTTATGAAAAAAAGGTACTCACAGAAGGGGAACTGATGGATTATTATGTGTCATTTATGGCAGGAATCTTCCGTTCTGTCAGGTTCGGTGTGGGAAGCGCCCATGGCCAGGCAAACATTATCAGGTTCAATTACTTCAAGGAAGCGGGTGCTTTTTCAAGAGATGCCAAAACAGGTCAGTACAAACTGGATATGGCAAAAATGAGACAGGCCATGACCAGCCTGTCTTCGCTTATACTTAAGCTTCAGGGCGACGGTGACATCGAAGGTGTGCAGAAGCTGATCAATGAAAAAGGCAGTATTGGCCCCGAACTCCGGAAGGATCTGGACAGGCTGACGTCGAAGAACATCCCGGTTGACATTGTTTTCGAGCAGGGCATCGAGGTTCTTGACCTCAACAGGCCGCCAATACCTGAGGAAATGCAGAAATAATTGGCATGATTTTTTCGACATTTTTTTAGGATTATAACATTTAAATCAAAGCCCGAAAGGCTAACAACAAACAAACGAATAACCCATGGCAAAGAAAATAAAATATTCACTGATGTTAATGCCGGCTCTTGTGCTGCTAACCCTCGCATTTTGTTTCCGGCAGACACAACCAGACGATGCCCGCCTTTCCCAGATTATTGTGGAGACGCTGGAAGAATCGCACTATGAGCCCAAAGCCGTTGACGATAATTTTTCAAAGAAATTATTTCATTTATACCTTAAAAGACTTGACGGAGACAAGCGTTTTTTCCTGAAACAGGATATAGATTCACTCATGGCCTATTACATGTTGCTGGATGACCAGGCAAAAGAAGGGACGTACGGGTATTTCGACAGGGTAAACAACATGCATATAAGGCGTTTAAACCAGATAGAGTCATGGTATAAGGATATTTTGTCGCGCCCCTTTGATTTTAATCAGAAGGAATATTTTGATTTTAACGAAGACAGTGCGGAATACCTGGCGACTGAAGCAGAACTGATGGAATTCTGGAGAAAAAGTTCAAAACAGCAGGTACTGGAAAAACTGGCGCGTAAAATAGATGCCCAGGAAAAGGCCCAGACCAGGAAAGACACTTTTCTGAAGGTAAAACCATACGATACGCTTGAGGCTGAATCAAGGCGCGAAGTCCTGAAAACCCAGAACGACTGGTTTAACCGCTTGAAAAAATTCGATCGCAAAGACAGGCTGAACATCTATATTAACTGTATCACAGAGATGTTTGATCCTCATACAAATTATTTTCCGCCGCAGGACAAAGAGAATTTTGACATCAGGATGCGTGGAAGCCTCGAGGGAATAGGAGCCCAGCTTCAGGAAAAGGACGGGTTCCTCAAAGTAGCGGCCATTGTTCCGGGCAGTCCCAGCTACAAACAGGGGCAGCTCAAGGCAGGCGACATCATTCTGAAAGTGGCGCAGGGAAATGCTGAGCCAGTGGATGTCACCAATATGAAAATTGATGATGCCATACAGTTGATCAGAGGTAAAAAAGGCACAGAGGTAAGGCTGACCGTTAAGAAACCCGACGAATCCATTGTGATCATACCGATAATAAGGGATGTCGTTGTCATGGAGGATGGTTTCGCCAAATCCGCCATCATTGAAGTCAAAGGTAAAAAATACGGATACATCAACCTTCCTACATTCTATGCCGACATGAACAACAGGAATGGCCGTTCATGCGCCAAAGACGTCATGATGGAAGTGCAGAAACTCAAGCAGGACAATGTCAAGGGTATCATACTCGATCTCAGGAACAATGGGGGAGGGTCGCTTGGTGACGTGGTGGATATGGGCGGGCTGTTCATTGATAAAGGCCCGATAAGCCTTGTAAAATCCAGAGGTTCTGCCTCCGAGCACCTGGACGATGAGAACTCAGGCGTATTATGGAGCGGACCTCTGACCATCATGGTGAATGAAAACAGCGCTTCCGCTTCGGAAATACTGGCCGCCGCCATGCAGGACTATAAGCGTGCAGTTATCATAGGGACTCCTACATATGGAAAAGGTACCGTGCAGCGTTTTTATGAGCTTGACAATATGTTTGAACGCTCAGGAAGCGATCAGCTGGGATCCGTAAAGGTTACCATTCAGAAGTTCTATCGCATTACAGGAACCACCACCCAGCTGGTGGGTGTTACACCTGATATCATACTGCCAGACAGGTACCGCTACCTGGAATTCGGTGAAAAGGACAACGAATTTGCTCTCGGGGCTGATAAAATTGAGCAGGCCTCTTACAAGATCACCATGGACTATTCAAAGGACATACAGGAAGCCAAAGAAAAGAGCGCGAAACGCGTAGCGGCAAACCCTTTATTCAATGAAATCGAAGCCATGGCGAAGAAGATTGAAGCCCAGACCAAAAAGAGCAGGTTCACACTCAACCTGGATGAATACAGGACCGAAATGAAACAGCAGGAGGTCGATAACAAGCGTTACGAAGAGATGATCAAGGGTATTCAGGCGTATACATTCTACAACACCACTGCGGATAACAAGAATATAGGTGCTGATGAAACCAAGGCTCGTGTTAAGAAGGACTGGAATAAGACCTACGAAAAAGATATTTATATCCAGGAAGCCGTTAACGTTTTAAGGGATATCGACTAAGCAAGCTGTCATTGTAGAATTTTGATCAGGGATAAGGTATATCAGTGGGACGATTATGAGCTGATAGACAGCGGTGATGCTGAAAAACTAGAGCGATTCGGTAAATATATCCTTATCCGGCCCGAACCGCAGGCGTTATGGCCAAGGCAATTGACCGACCTGGAATGGAACACAAAGGCCCATGCCAGGTTCGTCAGGGACAATACCAAAAAAAGCCACCGCGACAGCCAGAATGAGAACGGGGGATGGCAATTCTTCCGCCAGGTTCCTGCATCATGGGAACTGAGATACAAGCCGCTCAACCTGAAATTAAAGGTTTCATGTACTTCTTTCGGTCATATGGGAGTGTTTGTGGAACAGGTCAGCAACTGGCATTTTATAGACGAACAGGTGCGCCGCCTTGTGGCCACCAGGCCGAAAGTAATCAATCTATTTGCCTACACCGGCGCGGCGAGTGTGGTAGCTGCCCAGGCCGGCGCCGACGTCACACACCTGGATGCCGTGAAGAATGTGGTGACATGGGCAAATGAAAACCGCCAGCTCTCGAAAGCCCCCGAAATACGCTGGATGGTTGAGGATGCCTTCAAGTTTGTGAAAAGGCAGGCCAACAAGGGAAATATTTACCAGGGAATTATTATTGATCCTCCCGCATATGGCAGGGGCCCTGGCGGAGAAAAATGGGTGCTGGAAGAGCAGATCAACGAACTTATATACTACTGTGAGAAAATCACTGACCGCAAAAATTTCTTCGTACTGCTCAACCTGTACAGTATGGGGTTAAGCGGCAGCATCGGTGTCAATCTTATTAAAGCACATTACGGAAAAGATGCTGCCTGGGGGGAATGCCTTGTTCCTTCATCAACGGGTCTGGACCTTCCGCTTTGCACATGGGTGCGAGCGAGCGACGAATCAAAAGACCTTTGAAACGAATTTGAGGTATTCGTTCTTGGTGTCATAAAAATCCTTCGAAGTAACCAGCATCATGTCTTCAAAGGTCTGGTCTGTGTCCATTTTCCGTTCGCTTTTTGCCTGAGGTTGGGCTGCAGCCTGGCTGACCAATTCCTTGTCCTTTCCTTTGACCTCCCTCATCAATTCCTTGACATGCCTTTCCAGGATATTGAACTTATTCTCAAAATGCTCTACCTGGACCATCATATCCCTGTCATGGTTTCTTAAGACTATATCGCTCAGGCGGTGCCTTAAAATCCGGATTTCGTCCTTGAAAAACCGCAACTCTTTTTTCCAGTCTTCACATACAGCGTGTAAATGGGTTATTGAATCTTTCATAGCGTTTTGGATGTGTTTATCTTACAAAACTAAAGATTAATCACATAAAACTCCATAAATATTTTTTAAAAATCGAAATCGGTAAAACAAAACTTGTCACGACGTATATTCACTGGTTTTTCCGGGCCACGCACCAGAAATTCGAACGCTCGAGCCACCTGCCATAATTTACTTTGGTGGCCCATCCTGGTACTTGCCTGTATATCAGCGTTCCCAATGTGGTATCTGCAGCATGGGAGGGAATGATCAGCATCCTGCCGGAGGCTACGCTGTCAACAGTCTGTACGGTTTGCAGAGAAGCCGGATCAATATGTTTCGGAAAATAAAAGGAAAACCATTGCACGTCGAAATAGGGGTTCTCCCTGAGGCATACCGGTTTTTCCTTTTCATGATAGAAACGCTTCAACAAGGCAATCCGGGGGTTGGAGGCTTTAAAAGAAGCAAAAGGCAATATTATTATATTGATAATGATACAAATCCTGAACAGAACCCGTAGCGGTTTACGAAATTTTCCTCTTTCGGGCACAGCTGTCAGCATTGTCACCATAAAAAACGGAACCACGTAAATCAAGGGGAAAAGAAACCGCAATTCCTTATGGCCAATAAAACAGTGCAGGATAAAAAAGGGGAGGGTTATCCAGGTAAATACAGACCGGGGTTGTTTTACAAGGTGCCAGAGAAACGCTGCGATCAGCAAGATGCCGATAGGAGCAATACCGGATTCGATGATCTTAAGTATGTAATAATGGAATGGTTCGACCCCGTAATAGCTGGCCTTGCCTTCTACAAGATTGATATAAAAATATTTGTAAGATGTGAATACCCACTGGTCGTATAACCAGTAATCCGAGCAAACTCCTGTTGCGAATATCAACAGGAAGCCCCCAATAAAAGACAAGGCCTGCCTGATGCCTGCCTTTTGTATGAAAACAATCCACAGGAAAAGTCCAAGGGCAAAGAATGCTGACTGGTAACGGAAGCAGAACGCCAGGCCGCTGAATATGCCTGCGTACTCCAGCGATCTGTCCTTATATGCCATTATGCACGCAAACAGTATCATAAAACCGCTCCAGTTCTCGGACGAGAAACGCACATGCTGGTATGGCATGAACCATAGAAACAAAGCGAGAAGGTAATAGAGCCTGAGATGACGTTCATTGATGAAGAATATTTTCCCAGCATGATAAATGGTCAGGAGTGCAAGAGCTGCCGATAACAGCCGCAGGATAAAGGCTGTCGTGAACGGATCAAGGAATTGAAAAACGCCTGCCACCACGTAAGCGATAAATACCTGGAGCGAAGGTCTCATTTGTGCATGGAATTCCCATGGCAGGTTGCTTGCAGGAGTGTTTCCGAGTTTATAAGAAGCATATTCGAGAAGCTGGAAATGCTCGTCGGGATGAAAATATCCGACACTGAACCAGGCGGCAAGGACATGAAAGGCTATGCCTGTCATCCAAATATGCCTGGTCCGGATATGTTGCAACACATCCATGTATTACAGAATGGCTTTCCTTATTTTCAGGAGCTTTTCCATTAAGGGTTCCAGCAGGTCGATCTGCAGCATGTTCGCCCCATCGCTCAGGGCTTCTTTTGGTCGCGGGTGGGTTTCAATAAAGAGTCCGTCTGCACCTGTGGCTATAGCAGCTTTGGCAATGGTTTCTATCATTTCCGGCAAGCCTCCTGTCACTCCACTGCCCTGGTTCGGCTGCTGAAGGCTGTGGGTGATATCCATGATTACCGGATACCCCATTTGTTTCATCCAGGTGATATTACGGAAGTCAACTATCATATCCCCGTAGCCGAACATGTTGCCCCTGTCTGTGAGCATGATATTCGTATTGCCGCTATCCACCACTTTCTGTGCGGCATGCTGCATGGCACTCGAAGCAGCGAACTGCCCTTTTTTTATATTTACAGCCTTGCCTGTTTTTGCCGCCGCCACAAGCAGTTCTGTCTGCCGGAATAAAAAGGCAGGTATCTGGAGGACATCCACATATGCGGCAGCCATTTCAGCTTCGCGTGACTCGTGTATATCAGTCACGGTAGGTACCCCAAAATGTTCTCCGACCTTCCTGAGGATAGTCAATGCCTTCTCATCGCCTATCCCGGTGAATGAATCCAGCCGGGAGCGGTTAGCTTTCCGGTATGAGCCTTTGAAAATCCACGGAAGTTGCAGGCGGTCGGATATGCCGTTGATCTTTTCCGCGATTTCAAAAGCGATCTCTTCGCCTTCTATGGCGCATGGTCCGGCCATAATGAAGAAATTATCCGTATGGGTGTATTTGAGGGAAGGTAATTTGGGGAACATGCCGGCAAAATTAATCCTTTTTGGTCAGAACCGCCTACAGTTCAATAATGAAGATGTATGGTTTTAAGGAAGGATCCGTTTGAAGTTTCTATCGATACAATCAATTCACTTACCTTGTGTTTTCTTTTTTTGCGGCTCTCTTTTTTATAAAGAGACAAGAGCGTGCTGTCATGCAACCATTCTCCCGCCTCCAATACATATGACATCTTTTGGATGCTCTTCAGTCGTTTTTTCCTCAGCCCTTTTATGGTTATCCTCACTTTCTGACTGGTTTTGCTGCGGAAATGTATCCCCATGTCCTGAAAAAACACTGGTGAAGTCTTGGTATACAGGAAATCTCCCGACGTGTCTCTGCCGTCATTAAATTTTCCGAGGATATTCATTGCCAGGTTAAAATCTGCCAAACCATATCCATACGCCGAATCGGGTTGGGAAAAATGCGTGGCGCTTTGCATCAAGGCGTTCCTGATCTCTTCACGGGTTTTATCCGGAAAAGCGGCCATCAGGCAGGCAACGGCTCCACCGACAATCGGTGTCGCATAAGATGTACCATTGCTTTGATAGAACCCTGCCGGAGACGCCACCATGGCTTGTTGGCCAAGTGACAGGAAATCCGGCTTTACACGACCATCAGCGCTGGGGCCGTATGAGCTGAAACCTGCATGGAAGCCATTTTTATCGCATGCTCCGATACCAATGACCCCGGGCGCGTCGGAAGGAGTTCCGATGCGCCGCCACTTACTGCCCCCTTCGTTACCGGCACTTGTTACCAGCATTATGCCTTTTTCATATGCAAAATTGGCTGCGCGGGCAACAATGGAAGTTTTTCCGTCGAGTTGTGCATGTGTATGACTGAGGGAAGGATCATCAAATGTGTGATAACCCAGTGAGGAAACAATCAGATCCACTCCAAGGCTGTCGGCAAATTCAGCCCCAAACAGCCAGTTCACCTCCTCGGTGGGATATTCGCTTGTCGGGTTTTCGGTGCGTACGAGGGTGTACCTGGCAAACGGCGCTGAACCGATATACCTGCCGGGACTGAAGGTTTTCATAAATCCCAGGACATTGGCTCCATGACGGTCGTCTTCCCAAACGCTGTTATCATAATCGACAAAATCCCTGATAATGACATCCGGCATCAGAAGGTCTTCCATGCCAGGCACCTGGTACGCATTGAAGAAGCCCGCATCAAATACGGCAATATGCACACCGTTGCCATAGGTTTGGCCATGGAGGCGGTCGATACCAATCAATTCGGATTGTAATGATGACTTTCCATGGTCGGGGATGGCCATGTTGTTTTCTGTCAGATCGTTTTTTATCTTTTGTAAATTCCTGGCCTTTTCATGATAAGATGGGGCCACCGGTTCAATCGCGGGCTTGTGCCGGTCTTTAATGCGTCCTAAAAATTCAATCCCCGAAACACAGGACAAAGCGCGTATGGAATCGATTGCAGAGGATTTCCCTTTGCTGCTGATCTCTATGGCGTTCAGCCATTTTGATTGATGAATGATGCGGACACCCCGGACGGCTGATACCTGCCTGATGTAGGCCCCGGAAACGGGCAGGTCGCTGTACTGGATGGAAATATTTTTTTTAATGCGTCTTTGAATGGCTTGTTGGGAAAGGAACTCACCAGGCCTGCTGATATGGTATTCAGACAATTGTTTATCCTTCAGGTAAATGAGGTAATAAGACGTGGAATCATGCGCACGTGAGGCATAAGAAAGAAAAAAGACGCAAGCCAGCAGGGAAATTCTAAGAACCATGTTTGTATAATCGGTATTTTATCTTGAAGCCCCTAAGCACAGGTCCCGGCGATTTATCCACGTGGACATGGTTTTTATATACAAGACCGACATGTTTTGCATACACTTCTTCAAAAACACGTTCGGTGGTGCTGTTGATCCTCGGCGTATTTTTTACACTGACAGCGCTGTCAAAACTAAATGTATTGATCTGGTAACGCTGGTGCATAAGGCCATAGAATACATTATTGGCATTATCAGCATTATAGGCGTTGGCATTCCAGACGGCTTCGTTGCTTATAGGGAAGGACAATTTTACCAGGCGCTTGTTTTCTTCGACCCGTTCCAGCATGGCCTGGTCAAGCACGGCGTACCATGTATTGAGATAGGTCCATGAAGATGTATCGCTTGCCCTTACATGCCTGTCGATACGCACAGCCGGTCTTCCGAGATTATCCTTAAAAACCGATTCATTCAATTCACGCAACTGGTAGTTCAATGTGTCTGACGTATTATTAAAATCGTTGAAAATAATCTCATTCACCAGGTATATGGCATAGTGGCCTGTGTTGCCGTTAAAATATTCCTTGCCGACGGGTTTGTGGACGGTATCATACTCGTCTTTACGACAGTTTACGAGCACTAGCATGCACAGTATAGAAATTGCTACTCTCAAAATTATATTATTCAACTCTGACAAAGATCCTGTAACCGGACAGGTGAGAAGGATTCATGAGATAATCCGTTGAATCTGTAAACTTGTACACCAGTCCCATATTTTTGGCGTACACTTCTTCCCTTACATTATTTACCAGTCCGGTCTGGGGTTTATTCAGGTGAACGCTGACACAGTCGTTATAGGGATTCCTGCCATTGTGGAAGGATTTGAAAACGCTGGAATACTTTACCATGGTCGGTTCCTTCGAATTGAACATATTTGTATTCCACGTGTATGACGATCCCTTGGTCTTGTATTCAGCGATAGGGAACAGCATTTTGACCTCCTGGATATTGTTCATTTTCTCTAAGGCGTAATTGTCGTAGATCTTTCTTTCGAACGATTTAAAAGGTATCCATTGAAACTTTGCATCGTTGTATGTGCTCAGCTCTATACGATAGACGGTGTCACCCGGACCGTGAGCGATCTTTTCAACGACCTCTTCCATAATACGGTTGTGGATTGTATCGATGCTTGGCAGGAAGGGATTAAATAAAACAGTGTCGACCAGATAGATTTTTTTGGTACCCGGTATTATCGGGAAATATTCTTCTCCCTTTAACACCCTTTCCTCCTTGTCATTTCTGCAGGCACCCATGAGAACTGCGCAGAAAATAAGGACGGCCTTATACTTCATCATAATAATTTGTTACAAATTTAAGCATAAACGGCGAATTCATCTTAATATTGCAGTATAATTTTACCATGATCTTACTTGACGGGAAAACGACAGCGGAATCTATTAAGGAAAATATAAGAGAAGAGCTTGATACACACATACATAATGGTTTAAGACGACCTCACTTGGTCGCTATATTGGTTGGAAACGATGGAGCCAGCAAAACCTATGTTGACAGCAAGGAACGAAATAGCAGGGCATTAGGGTTCAATTCAACAGTTTTGCGTTTGCCGGAGGACACCACACAGCAATTTCTTATCGACAAGATCAATACATTCAATTCCGATCCTGAAGTTGACGGAATCCTGGTGCAGTCACCGCTTCCCGGGCATATCGACGAAAGGGTCATTACCCAAACCATTGTTCCGGAAAAAGATGTTGATGGTTTTCACGATATAAACATGGGTAAACTGGCAAAGGGCGATGAAGGATTTGTTTCAGCCACGCCTTTGGGGGTTGTGATGATGCTGAAAGCTTACCGGATACCTACTTCCGGCAAGCACTGCGTTGTGGTTGGAAGAAGCAATATTGTTGGCCGGCCTATGAGTCTGCTGATGTCGAACAACAGCGAATACGGTAATTGCACGGTTACCTTATGCCATAGCAGGACCACTGATCTTGGCCATTTCACCAGGCAGGCGGATATTCTGATTGTTGCGCTGGGCAAGCCCGGCTTTATCACTTCCGATATGGTAAAACCCGGGGCAACCGTCATTGACGTAGGCATAACAAGGATAGAGGATCCGGGAAGGAAAAGCGGGTATTACCTGAAAGGTGATGTCGATTTTAACGGTGTCAAGGAAGTGGCAGGTCACATCACACCGGTTCCGGGCGGGGTGGGCCTAATGACTATTGCGGCGCTGCTTAGCAATACGTTCAGGGCATATAAGTTGAATATGGGGTTATGACACTTGAACTACAAACAAAGTACCCTGTCATGGAACATTTCTATACCATACAGGGTGAAGGCTATTACAGTGGTAAAGCCGCATATTTTATAAGGCTTGGGGGATGTGACGTAGGATGCGTCTGGTGTGATGTCAAGGACAGCTGGGATGCTTCTGCACATCCCTTGATGAGCGTGGAAAAACTGCTCGGTTTTGTCAAAGAAGCAGGCGCTAAATTATGTGTTATTACAGGAGGCGAGCCAGCCATGTATGACCTGGAGCCCCTGATACATGTACTAAGGATGAACGGGATTCAGGTTAATATTGAGACCTCCGGGGCTTATCCGGTACAGGGGGAGCCAGATTGGATCTGCCTGTCACCCAAAAAGTTTAAATTCCCCATAAAAGAATCATTGCATAAAGCCGATGAATTTAAGGCAGTTATTTATCATCCAAGTGATATTAAATGGGCCGAAACCTTTTTAGAGGATCTAAAGCCGGGGTGCAAACTCTATCTTCAGCCTGAATGGAGTAAATCCGAAACCATGCTTCCCCTTATCATTGATCATGTCAAACGCCATCCCGAATGGCAAATTTCCCTGCAGACCCACAAGTTCCTGGGGATACCTTAATGGCATCCGGGGTCGAGGTTAAAAACAGGCCCTAAGCCATGCTCAATGTTCATAAAGTTCTATCGGCAACCCGTCGGGGTCGCTGAGAAAAGCAAAGCGTTTACCTGTTGTTTCATCAAGTTTTATCGTCTCGGTCATCACTCCTCTCTCGCCCAAGGTTATCACAGCTTCCTCCAGGTCGTCCACTTCAAAGGCTAGATGCCTCAGGCCTGTAGCTTCGGGCCTGGAAAGCCGTTTTGGCGGAACAGGGAATGAAAACAATTCTATTGTATAAACACCGTTCAGGGCCAGGTCCAGTTTGAACGATTTCCGTTCTTCCCTGAAAGTTTCCTTAATAATTTCCAAACCCAGCACATCCGTATAAAACCGTTTCGAGCGCTCATAATCCGAACAGATAATGGCTATATGGTGCACATGCTTTAACATTAAGATTTACAAACATACACAATAAATATAATAAATTACCGTATAGGGAATCAGGGGGAAAGTATTCAGCATGCCATTTTTTTTATACCGATAAATTCAGCATTTTTGTATCTTTAAATGTTTAAGGGAGTCACCACGCAACAAATCCTGAAGACCTTAGGTCTTGCCATTCTTGCATTTATAGCCTACCTGGTAATAGCCATGCTCTTTACCGGCTGGTATACCCGTCACGGGCAGAGCATTAAAGTTCCCAAAGTTGAGGGCATGCCTGTTGAAAATGCGTTCACCCTGCTTGACCAGAACGACCTGGAAATGGTGGTGATCGATTCGGTTTACAAAGAAGATCAGAAACCCATGACCATTGTTGAACAGGATCCTCTTCCGGATATGAATGTAAAGCCCGGCAGGCTGATTTATGTTATTGTGAATACAGGTATAAAGCCTAAGGTGAGGATGCCGAGACTGACAAATGGCTCGTCAAATCTGGCCATAGTGCTCCTGGAGAATGCAGGTCTGAAACTTGGCCGTATCGATTCGATCAAAAGTAAATTCGGATCCGGACTGGTCATCAGGCAAAAATACAAGGACCGCGACATTCCGGTGAATACCCTGCTGGAGAAAGGTTCTGTTATTGATATCGTGGTGTCCAAGCAGATATCCATGGTAGACAGCAATGCATTAAAATCCATGGAGGATGGTGTGGTACCGGAAACCGCACCTCCAATAGAATAATGACAAACGTCTTGAAAATAAGCGGTCTCATACAATAAAAATTTTGTAATTTTGTTCTTTTCTTATATATGAAAATCTTTGGCACTCTCTTGTTTTTACTTTTTACAGCTTCTTTGTATGCGCAAGGCCCGGTTATTACACCTTTGAAAAGCAACAGCCAGCTGAGGCATGCACATGTCAAGGTGTCCGCCAAACGCGCATTGAATGACACTCTGAAACTGCCATTCTTTGATGATTTTACAACCACTGTTGTCTATCCCGACATGCGGATATGGACTGACAGCCATGTATATGTAAACAGCCATTTTCCGATATCACCTCCCAGCTATGGGGTTGCCACTTTTGATAACCTGAATAAAAAAGGAGCTCCCTACAGGCCTTTAAGCGGCGCCAATGGTGGCGCTTCAGACAGTCTGACCAGCCGTTTGATTAACCTTGAAACATATACCAGTGGCGTGAACACGCTTAAATACACCATCGCTGATTCTATTTATCTCAGCTTTTTTTATCAGACCCAGGGACTGGGTGATCCACTGGACGTTACTGATTCACTGGTATTAAAGTTTAAGGATACAGGCGGTGACTGGAGAACCGTATGGAAAGGCCGGGGAACCTCCGTGAAGCCTTTTCAGCAGGTGATGGTGGCAGTGAAGGACGCCCGTTATCTGTGTTCAGATTTCCAGTTCAGGTTTATCAACTTCGGCAGGAATACCGGGAATATGAACCAATGGCATGTAGACTACATCAGGATGAAAAGCGGAAGGAATATATCCGATACTGCCATCAATGATGTTGCCATCAATACCGTTCCGATCGGTCCGTTGAGCGTATACGAAAGTATGCCGTACAGTCACTTTAAGGCCAACCCTGGATTCAATACGCTGGATTCGCATTACCTGATCTTCAGAAATAACAACACTGTTGATGTCAACGTATTCTATGGAGGAGAGGTGAGAAATACATATAATAAAGTCATCAGGAGTTATCCCCTCAGCCTCGGAATCAATTCAAAAGCCTTTTCCGATAATACGATAGCCTATGAACAATTCAGGCTGGATACATTTGCCGCTAAAGAACCTGTTGTAAGGATCAAATACAGGATAAATGCCGGAGCCAATGATTTCACCCCGACAAACTACAACGCCCTGGGGAATAACAACGAATATGTAAAAACAGTTTACTTCAGGAATTATCTGGCGTATGACGACGGCTCTGCAGAAGGGGGATATGGTCTCGACTATGGTTCGCTTCCTTCCGGACCGGGATATGCAGCAATTAAATTCCAGCTTTTCAAGCCGGATACATTGAGGGGACTATCGGTCTTTTTCAACCGTGCTGTGGCCGATGTCAGCTTTAAACCGTTCACAATGATGGTATGGCAATCCATTACTGAGCCACCTGCCAACAATACGGCGAATGATGTCATTCTGAAAAGGGTGAATATGGTCACTACCCGTTATGCGGACTCAATCAATGGTTTTATCAACGTCATTTTTGATACGGCCGTTATCATGCCCGCCGGTTTTTTCTATGTTGGGTGGCAGCAAACAAGCAATTATATCCTTAACGTCGGTTATGATAATAATTATAAATATGCACATTCAGGCGGAAGGAATCCCAACCTGTTTTTCAATCTGAACGGATACTGGGAGAAAGTTAGCAGCCAAATAACCGGGGTGCCGATGATAAGACCCCTGGTGGGCGGCAAGATAAGCAATCCGGCCAGCATCGTCCGGACTGCCGCGGGAACAGCGAAAGTCTTCATTTATCCCAATCCTTCAGGCAACAGCAATACCCTGATGCTGGACAGCGACAGGGAACTTACATCCGTAAGAATATTTGATGTGTCAGGCAAGGTTTGCCTGGATATTCATGAAACGGGTATAAGGGAACTTGACATATCCATGCTGCCTGCAGGTTTTTACCAGGTGCTGGTCACCAATTCGGACAGGCAGGTAGCCATTCAAAAATACATTAAAAATTAACATGACAGATATTACAGCTACAGAATTAAAAGAAAGGATGGACAGGGGGGAGCGCCTTCACATCATAGATGTCAGGGAGCCATGGGAATATGAAGAATACAATATAGGAGGAAAGCTGATCCCCCTGGGCGATCTGCAGGGCAAAATCGATGAGCTTGACGACCTGCACGATGCGGAAGTGATTGTTCACTGCAAGTCAGGAGCGCGCAGTGCAGCGGCAAAAGCCTTTATGGAGCAGAACGGTTTTAAGAACGTCAGGAATCTGGTAGGAGGCATTCTTGCCATGCAGGCCCTGAATTAAAGGACGGAAGCTTTGAAAATTAAATTTTACGCCATTGGCCTGGGTTTAATTTTAACGTTTACGCTAAGCCTGTGCAAACAGGCGGCAAAAAAGGATGGTGAAACGCTTGCATTTCTGAATCACCATGATACGGTCAGCTACACCGGGGTAAAATCATGCGAGCCTTGTCATTCCGATATATATAAGACCTTTCTTGAAACAGGCATGGGCAAGAGCTTTGACGCAGCTTCCCTGAAAAAAACTTCCGGCGATTTCAAAAACGTCAAACCTGTTTATGATGCATACAAGGATATGTATTATCTGCCGTTTTTCAGTAATGAAACCCTCTACCTGAAGGAATACCGCCTTGAGGGACATGATACTGTATATTCGAGGACTGAAAAGATATCATATATTGTCGGTTCGGGGCATCACACAAACTCTCATTTTACAGAAGAGAACGGTTATGTATTCCAGGCTCCCATAACGTTTTATACGCAAAAAGGCCAGTGGGACCTGCCCCCTGGTTTTGAGCAGGGGAACAATACGCGTTTCAGCCGCAAGATCGGCATGGAATGCATGAGTTGTCATAATGCATTGCCGGCCTATGTTGAAGGGACGGACAACCGGTATACCCATCTGCCGCATGGCATCAGTTGCGAACGTTGTCACGGACCGGGCGAACTGCACATACAGGAAATGCAGAAGGGCAAGCCGGTCGCTGGGACGATTGTAAATCCGGCTAAATTGCCGTGGACAAGACAAATCGATGTTTGCCAGAGGTGTCATTTGCAGGGGAACGCCGTATTGAAACCCGGCAAGGATTTCACCTCTTTCAGACCAGGGATGAAACTCTCGGAAACATTCGACCAGTTTTCACCGGAATACGCGGGAGGCGAGGATTTTGTGATGGCAGCGCATGCCGAACGCTTCCAGCTGAGCAAGTGTTTCATAGAAAGTGTCAAGGGGGATCTCAATTCCGCAGATGCCAGAATAGGGTTCACCTGCATCAGTTGCCATGATCCGCATGTCACAGTCAGGAATGTCAACAATGAACACTTCAATTCGACCTGCAGGAGCTGCCATGATCAACCGAAGCTGGCAGACTGTTCCGATACCAGGCAACACCTGATGGCTGCGGAATATAATTGTGTCAAATGCCATATGCCTTCCTCAGGCACTGTGGATATACCACATGTTTCGGTGCATGACCACTATATAAGAAAACCCCGGCCAAGGGTTAAAAATACCGGGAAACTGCTCGGACTAAGATGTATCACCAATAAAAATCCTGACAGGTTAACCGAAGCTAAAGCTTACATAACCTATTACGAAAAATTCGACCAGAATCCGCTCTACCTTGAAAAGGCAAGGGAGAAAAGCAAATCGCTGGATGAAACAGAGAAAGAACACCTTCAAACACTTGTACATTTATATTATATAGGCAGGGAATATAGTAAAATTACCGGCCTCATGAAGGACAAGGATGGTGATCATGATGCCTGGACATGTTACCGCGTCGCCAAGGCATACGAACACGAAGGAGCTATGGAAAAGGCGGTGGAATGGTTTGAAAAAGTGATAGGGAAGGAACCTGCCAACCTGGATTTTCTTTTGCAGTACAGTGTTATCCTGATCAGACAGAAACAGTATAAGAAAGCCGGAGACATGCTTGAGAAACACAACAGGCTGTATTCAAAAAGTGCAGAGGGATGGGCATACCTCGGTATGGTCAAGCTTCAACTGAATGAGCTCGCTCTCGCTAAAAAACATTTCCTTAAATCATTAACCCTTGACCCTGATCTGATGGTTGCTTTGCAGAACCTTAAAACGCTGTATGAGTTTTCGGGCAATACTGAAGAAGTAAACAAACTGGAGAAGCGGATCAGGAAATTAAGCGGCGGCGCTTGAGCGCTTCAGAACATTTAATGCTGTTCAACAAACTCCCTGAGGGACTTGCCTATCAGGGCTGTCCAGCCGGCTTCGAAATTCTTGCGTGCAAAATCCGGTTCATCCGCAGGGAATGTCTCCAGTCCTTTATGTATGAGCCTGAGCCTGGTTTGGTCACCTTCTTCAAACAGTTCAAAGGTAACATAAGACATACCCGGGTACCCGTCATATTTCCAGCTATACGTGAGCTTTTTCCCGGGGATCACCTCTGTGACTTCGCAAAGATGTAGGTATTGTTTATGTTCCGTACCTCCATAAAATTTAAATGTAAAACCCGGTTCCGGTCTGAATTCAGCCAGGTCGAAATACCACTCGCTCATGGCCTCCCGATCGGTGATGGCGTGCCACACCTCTGATGCTTTCGCACGATACATGCGTTCAATTGTAAATGCTGTTTCTGTTTGCATAATATTAGAGTTGAATTTTTAGTGCCCGCAAATATATGTAACTATTTGGTTACATAAAAAATAAAATTACAAGCTTGTATTGATTTGTTTATTTGATTTATTAAGGTAATTTTGATGAGTTATGGCGGGTTTACTTAAAATCTTATCCCCTGAACAGATAAAGGAAGCAGATGAATTTACCATTAAGCATGAGCCTGTCAGTCCGGTCGATCTGATGGAGCGTGCCGCGGGGAAATGCGTTGAATGGCTGACGGGACACTTCAGCACAGACCGGCATATGGTTATATGTTGCGGTTTGGGCAACAATGGCGGTGATGGCCTCGTAATAGGAAGACGTCTCAAACAGCTGGGTTATAATGTAAGGGTATATATCCTTCGTCACAGCGAGCAGCTTTCATCCGGTTTCAGTGTAAATGAACAGCGACTCAGAAGAGCGGCAGGGGATTGTGTGACAGATCTGTATAAAGAAGAAGACTTTCCTCGAATCTTTAAAGAGGATATTGTTATCGACGCCCTGTTCGGGATTGGCCTTACAAGGCCGCTGGAAGGCTTGCCTGCGAGTTTATGTCACCATATAAACACGTCAGGTGCGACGATTATTTCGATAGACATGCCTTCGGGATTGTTTGCCAGTGCCCATACCCCTGATATCTCCGCTGTTATCCATGCCTCCTGTACGCTGACCTTTCAATGTCCCAAGCTTGCTTTTATGTTTCCTGAAAATGAGGAAAGGGTAGGAAAGTGGGTTATACTGGATATAGGTTTATCGCCTGCCTTTATAAAGGAACTGGATGCGGATGCTTTTTTGCTGTCGCAATCATACATTTCAGGCTTTATAAAACCCAGAAAAAAATTCTCGCATAAGGGAACCTTTGGTCATGCCCTTCTTATAGCGGGGAAATACGGCAGCATGGGAGCTGCGGTTATGGGCGCCAGGGCTTGTTTGAGGAGCGGTGTGGGCCTGCTGACAGTGCATGTGCCTTCATCAGGCGTCAATATTATACAGACGAGCGTTCCTGAAGCCATGGTATCTGCGGATGAGCATGATCAGGAATTTTCATCCCTGCCGGACATTTCGCGATTCAGAACCATTGGTATAGGGCCCGGCACTGGCACTTCCGTATCTGCTACCAAAGCGTTGGAGCAATTGCTGGACCAATCTCCGGGGCCTATGGTATTGGATGCAGATGCAATTAATATCATCAGCAGGGACCGCCATTTGATAGGCAAGATCCCGGCAGGGAGCATACTAACGCCTCATCCCGGCGAATTTGAAAGGTTGATCGGTCAATCCGTCGACAATTTCGAAAGGCACCACTTGCAGAAAAAATTCTCTGCCGATCATGCATTCTACATGTTGCTGAAGGGCGCACATTCCTGCCTTACCACACCTGAAGGCAAGTCGTATTTTAATTGTACGGGTAATCCGGGCATGGCCAAAGGGGGCAGCGGAGATGTGCTGACCGGCATCCTTACAGCATTAATGGCACAAGGTTATACGTCATTGGAAACAGGTCTTTTGGGCATGTATGTCCACGGCCTGGCCGGCGACCTGGCAAAAGAAAAGACAGGTGAAATATCCATGATAGCCTCGGATATTATTGAAGCGTTGCCCGAGGCGTTTATAAGGGTAGCAACTTCGCAGGCTCTCTGACCATTTTACCTGTTTATGGCAAGAATAATGGCTTGTGTCGAACCATCAGTCCTTTTCCATCTGAGTGTATAAACGCCCTGGCTGTAAGCACTGATATCCAGTTGCATTTTATCTTCCAGCAACTGACTGGTTAGCTCTTTGCCGGATACATCGTACAGCATAACGGTTAAGTTCTCTCCACCAAGGTTTTCGAGGGTAACGGAATTAATGGCGGGATTCGGATATACCTTAATTAATGGGGCAAATTGTTCATTTATTCCAACCTTTTCATGCACGAACGGATCGGAACCCGTCTCACAACCTTCCGAAGTAACTGCTGTCGCCGTGTAAGTGCCGCTTTCCGCGTCCGATAGTGTATTGCCTGTCTGACTGAGGAGCATGCCATCACGATACCATTTCACGGTTCCTGTATGAGCAATGCTCAGAGTGTTCTTATTCTGCACGACAACCGGTTTGGAAGGCAATGGATTGACAATAACCATCAGGGTGTCGCTTGTGCCGATGCAACCGTTGTCGCCGTTGCCTGAAACGGAGAAAACAGACATGCCGGAAAGCTTTACGTTCATTGATGAGTCCTTTGTCTGGTTCAGGATAATGTTCGCGTTGTTAAAATATGTGTAAAAAATGCCGCCGCTTGCTTTAAGAACAATGTCTTCGCCGGCACAATACCTGCTTTTCCGTGCGGGGATATATGCGCCGACCGGGGGCAGTTTCAAGACGTTCAGCATGAGATCAGTGGTGTCTGTACAAAGGTTTACCAGATCCCTGGCGACTACGACTATTTTGTCCCCTTCATTGAGTTCGAGATTATATTTTTTTGTTGAATTGAAATCACTGAGCTGTGTTCCGTTCTTCAATAGTTTATAAGTATAGCCATTGTTCATGATTTCCAATCTTAAGGTATCCTTGCTGCAGAGGCTGTAATTATTCAGATTGGAGCTGATGATCAGTCTTGGTTTGATCAGGGACTGGAAATCAACCACTCCGGATCCGGGTACACTGACAGTGGCTGGGTTGCTTGTCCTGATCCTGAGTTTATAGTTGCCGGAAAGGGTTTGAGGTGGGAAGAATACAAAGCTGTCCGAACTGAAAGAAGAGCTTATTGACGTCAGAGTCAGCGGGGAACCGAAATCGCCGTTCATATCGGATTGTTCTAGTATGTACGTGTTGCCGCTTCCGATGCTTATATTGCTTTTAAACCTGATAACAGTGGCTTTGCTGCCGCAAATGGAAGGTGTACTGAGGCCTGTTATCGAGACAGGACTGAGCAATTCCGTACGGGCTTTGTTGGTCTGGATAGGATCTTCAAAATCGAAAAAGATGGATACCCTGTTATCAAATGCCTGTTCTGTTTTGAAACCCTGCTTCAGGCCGAGGGAGAAATTAAAACTGCCAATGCTCTTGTCGCCTGCCACACCGAAATGCGGCAGCATGATATCGTCAAATGTAAAATGGAGAATATTGCCCGTAATGGCTACGTCGCATGGTGCATCGCTCCAGTTGAGTTCGAAGCCGGAAAGGTCGAGGTACCGGGTATCCACCGTATCCGTAACAACAATACGGGTAGCTGTATCGGTACCTGTGTTCTGGAATCTCACAGTATAAGAAATGCTATGATCATTGACGGTTTTTATATCCGGATCACTGACAGATTTGTCATTTGGATCATATGGTGCATCAACAATACCACATACTTTATAGGTATTATTCGATTTTACAGAATCATCCGCTTGCGTGAGGCTGTCAGTCCATACATTGAAGCATATCTTGTCATTTGCATTAAACTTGGAAGCCGAAATGTTATACTTCAGGTCAAAGGAAAGCGATTGTTTGGGGAATATGGAATCGATGGTAATAGCAGCGGTGCTCCCCGCATTAAATGTGGTTGAACCGAGTTTCATGCTGAAGTTGCTGTTAACTGGAACATATAGGATCACATTCCGCATGATTTTATTTCCCTTGTTAGTACAATTGACCTTGACATGTGAATCAAACCCTCTTCTCATTCTGCCCATAGATATGTTAACCATTATATCACCGAAGTCAGGATTTTCACTAATGCCGAAATCATTCTCCTCATATATGGAATCCTTTGTAACAGTGATGCTCCTGGTTGTTCCCGAAGGACAATTCACACTCATATAACCTGGCCTGAAAAAACACCTGAGGGTATATGTTCCGTTCGGAACTTTGAGATAATATATACCTTCAGCATTAGATATTCCGGTATATGTATTGCTGTCTGTGGTGACTTTAATACCCTTAAAGACCTGTTCCCCATTATCATACTGGCAATTGGCATTTTCATCCTTGTAAATACGGCCGTAAATGCCGTTCTTTCTATGCATGCCAAATGCCAGTTTATATGTACTGTCAAATTCAACCGTGAAAGAACTGTCCTTGTTTGACGACGTGTAATAAGGATGGCTGGCAAGCCCCACTGTTAAAGCCCCAAGGCCGATCATATCCTTGAACTGGCCCTGGCTATTGGTATTGATATAATACGCTGAGGTGCTGTCCTTGAAGCTAAGTTTTGCCCTTTTAAGGGGCTCCATGCTGTCTTTCAGGCCATTTCTATTATTATCACTAAAGGTGGTAATATCAAGATGACCCACAGAATCGGGAGGCTGAACTGTTATAAAGAAGGTTTTGCGCAGATACCCGGGTCTGGGGCAATAATTGTCTTTTACTTCAAGCAAAATAGGAATGGATTTGCTTATATTTTGTAACTGCAGGTAAACGGAATCGTGCACAGTCCAGCATAATTCTGCGGTTTTGGATGCCGCACCTGAATCTTTGTATCGGAATTCAATGCCTGCAGGTTGATTTAGTAATTTGATATATGTCGTATCACCGCGGTTACTTTGACTGCCCATTGGTGCAATGGAGTCCCTGGTAACAATATCAATACATTGTTTTTCCCTGGTTTTAAAGACATAATTGTCTGCTATGACAACATGGGGAACATGATTTGCAGCGGTGTTGATCTGTTTGACATTAATCTGTATGTCCTTGCATACCCATCCAAGTATTTTCCATGTGCCATTAATTTTCCTGTATTCGCTGACCTTGATAGAAATGACTCCCACTTCATCGCATTTTGTAGGAGTGAACACCATATCGCCGTTGAGTACATTAAAGAAAAATCCTCTGGGAGGCTTCGCATTCGGCAAAGCCCTGCAATTAACAACCCCGGGATTCGGAGGACAATACGGGGTCATAGGAATGGCAGCATTAAAGTTGGCTGTATAGGTTTCATATGAGCCCGCAGCATTCATTGGTACAACAAGTTCGTAAGCCAATGAATCAAAATCCTCGACATCGAAAGCGCCAATATTATATTTTAATCCCTGATTGCATCCTATGTAAAGATGACCAGAATTAACGAATTGTGGTGAAGAATTCTGAAAATTGGAATTGCATATATTCATCATACTTTCCACGTAAAAATTTCCAGGATTGATGGTTGTAATCGCCCCATTCCTGCAGCATTGTTCCAGTTTAATCCTGATTTCACAGTATCCATTATCCACAAACGTTTTGTATGGACTGGTTCCGAAATCAACAATTGCCTTAAATATGTGCAATTCAACACCCTCATCTGAAACCGTCTGATTGGCAGGGCTGCACGGACCGCTAAGGGTATTACAGACAGGTGTCAGATCTTCTATCGAGGTGCGTGTATAATTAACCGTTACACTTGTATTGTTTCCGGCATCGAACATGCTGATTGTGGGCGAGTTAAAAGGTATTCCCCTACAATCTCTGTAAACACTAAATATCAGTTCATATTCCTTTCCACCCAGCCATTTGTAAGTAATCTCTCCGCCCATCATATGGCTGGCGAAAAGGCCCGGAAGTGTTAAAATAGAAAAAAGAAAAAGTGCGGTGCTTTTTTTAAAGATATTCATACGGTTAATTTTGTTGATAGACGTTATAAGCACAAAAAATGTGACTATAAGTCTGATTCAAAAATAACTATATTCTTTACTTTATCAGGAAAATTAAGGTAATAAAATGGTCAGATGACAATAATATCTGATAAAATCGTCTGTATATCAGTCTAATAGCTTATAGAAAAAATCGACTTTTGAAAACCGTTTACCAGGTTATGATATGCGTATTCTTGGCGTTCGGGATCACATTTTCAAGGGTATCACCTATTTCCTGGTCGATAGAATCCTTGTTGATGCCGTAAGTGATCAGCTGGATGGTTTTGTCGTCAATCCGCGTAAACCTGTAGTTGTTATCTTCGGTACACTGATAGGTAAGACCGTTATACTTTTCCACCCAGTTATCGAGGTATGAATACAGCTTTACCTCATCCCAGCAGCTCTGTTCTGCCTGAAGGGTCATCATGATTTCATGTTTGCCGTCTCCGTTCAGGTCGCCTATATCCTTAAGCCTGATCCTCTGGCTGTTTTTTTCAAGGATGGAACCCGGCATCCCGGAAAAAGTGATCAAAGTCTGTTTGCTGTTAGTGTTGTGGACCATGAACGCAGTGTCGGGTATCCCGTCCTTATTTAAATCGCTGAATGCCACAGATGATATCTCAATGGAATCCTTTTTTTTCGTTTTTTTTGATTTTTTGGCGGAAAAATTGTCATCCGGATTCAGCAGTTCAAGCTTCTCCGAATCGTTGTTTGCCGCAGCAACAGTAGCTTTATTGTTCTTATGGCATGAACAGAAAGATAAAATCAGGGTCAGAATCGTAAGTGTACGCATTGAATTCATCGCAAATGTAAAATCAAGTTTTGATTTAACAATAAAAAATTTATATTTTTTTTAACAAGTGTTTATAGTGTGCAAAAAAGTGGACAAAAGGTGATTTTTGAATAGATTTTATGATGTGTGCGTATCATGTGAAGAGGCAAAAAATTTACAGTGAAATACGCTAATTTCGCGCCGTGAATTTAACGGACGAGATACATAAACGGAAGACATTTGCAATTATCAGCCACCCCGATGCGGGAAAGACCACTCTGACAGAAAAATTCCTCTTGTTCGGGGGAGCCATACAGACTGCAGGAGCGGTTAAATCGAACAAAATCAAGAAAGCGGCCACCAGCGATTTCATGGAAATAGAGAAACAGAGGGGAATCTCCGTTGCCACTTCTGTCATGACATTCGAATACCATGGCAAACTGGTGAATATTCTCGATACGCCCGGTCACAAGGATTTTGCCGAAGATACTTACCGCACCCTAACAGCCGTGGACAGCGTCATTCTTGTTATCGACTGCGTAAAGGGTGTAGAGGAACAGACGGAAAGACTGATGGAGGTGTGCAGGATGCGCAACACGCCAGTGATCGTTTTCATAAACAAAGTGGACCGCGACGGCCGCGATCCGTTCGACCTGCTGGACGAACTGGAACAGAAGCTGAATATAAAAGTCAGGCCGATGAGCTGGCCGATCAACGGAGGGCGCGACTTTAAAGGCGTTTACAAGTTGTACGACAAGAGCATCAACCTGTTTGAAGCCAATAAGACCAAAATAAGTAAGGATGTCGTGAGTATTGATGACCTTCATTCACCCTTGCTTGATGAACTGCTTGACAAGGATGCTGATAAACTGAGACAGGATGTGGAACTCATAGACGGGGTATATGGTGAGTTCAAGGTTGGAGAATATCTGGCAGGGCATGAGGCGCCTGTTTTTTTTGGTAGCGCCCTCAACAACTTCGGGGTGCGTGAACTGCTTGAAAAATTCCTGGAGATCGCTCCGTTCCCGCAGCCAAGACAGAGCAGCGACAGGACTATCAGTCCCGACGAAAGCAAATTCTCGGGATTTGTATTCAAGATACATGCCAATCTGGACCCCCGCCACCGCGACCGGATAGCCTTCCTTCGCGTATGTTCGGGCAAATTCGAGCGCAATAAGTTCTTCCATCACGTAAGGCTTGACAAGGATATGAAGTTCGCCAGCCCATTCACTTTTATGGCTGACAGCAAGGCGCTCCTGGAAGATGCCTACGCAGGTGATGTGGTGGGATTGTACGACACGGGCAACTTCAAGATAGGGGATACCCTGACGGAAGGCGAGAATTACATGTACAAGGGTATACCTTCGTTCTCCCCGGAAATATTCAAAGAGCTCATCAATATGGATCCCATGAAATCAAAACAGCTCGAAAAGGGAATCGAACAGCTTACGGATGAAGGTGTCGCACAACTTTACAGGCAGGAGCCCGGCAACAGGAAGTTCATCGGAACTGTTGGTGAGCTCCAGTTCGAGGTGATCCAATACAGGCTTGAGAATGAATATAACGCCAGGTGCCGCTTTGAGCCCAGGCCCTTTTACAAGGCATGCTGGATGACAGGTGACAAGCAAGCCATAGATGATTTCTGCAAATTCAGGCAGAAAAACATAGTCAGGGACAAGGACGACAATATCGTTTTCCTCGCAGAAACATCCTGGATATTAAATACGGCCATCCAGCAAAATCCGAAAATCACTTTTCACACGACATCCGAGTTTAAGGTATAATGGCCCGGAAATTGAATAAATAAAACTGACTGAGGCAACCACGGAGTGGAAAAAATCATCTACCGATGGGGTCATGAAGATACTGCAGGGAATTTTGCAAAGTATTGTAAATAATAAAAAATGTTATACATTTGAAGTGAAAATGGATGGTCTTAGACAGAGTATATTGAGTGCCGTTTTTTTTGTTTATTCCACTGTTTCGGCACAGGAACAGGCCAAGGTGGATTTTATTCCCAATTTTAAGACCGGCGACCGGCTTGTCTATCAGCTTGTCGAAACCAGTTTCCGCCAGAACCCCAACGGTCATTACCTGTATCTGATGTATGATACGAGTTATATGGTTTTTAACGTGAAGGAAAAGAACGACAGCCAGACACTGATCGATTTCAATTATGCCGACGCCATCATTAATGACAAATTTTACGTTGAGGAAACGAAATACCCCAATTACCTGAAAACGGAAACTTACAAGCTTGTGCTGGATTCAAAGGGCGAATTCCTGGAGCTTAGCAATTGGGAGACATTTGCCTCCATAGTACTTCAGAACATCAAGATGTCCTACATGCAAAAGAAGCTCGATTCCAATTCCCTGAAATATTATTATTTGTATTATCATAATCAGGAAAATGTGGAGAAGGCCGTACTGCCAAGGGTACTGGAGCTTTTTGATCTTTTCGGAAAGTCGTGTGAACTGGGTAGCACTTACAGTTTTGCCAGGGAAATCGTCAATCCCTTTAATGGAACAGGCTTGCTCAAATCCTGCGCATTCAAGCCCTCCAAGTCACCCAAATACCCCAATTCCATATTCTTTTCAGGGTCGGTCAAAACCAATGCGGAAGATAATGACTGCCTGCAGGAAGACTATTACGCCAAGATCAATGAAAAGAAACCGGATGTGGACTCGGACATAGCTGCACCCTATATATATATTGTCGATTCCTACAATTACCAGTGGGGAGTTATCAATAAAAGAATCCTGAGCTATACGACAACCCATACCGTTTACCTGGGCGAGGATAAACAAGGTCTTGACAGGATCTATTCGTTATACGCCTTGTAGAAGCTTTGATAAAAGGGGGCATCAATAAATCAATTCTTGCAAGCCTGTTTTTTTGCGCATTCCCCGTAGTCGCTCTATATATTCAGGCCGAAGGGGTAGAAGGCGGCCAGGACAGCTGGAACCATTACCTGATTTCGCGTTATTCTCTCAAATACCCCGAGCTGCTGCTCGATCAATGGAACAAACCTGTCTTTACTTGGTGCACGGCCTTTATCTGCCAGATGGGAATTCAGGCGCTTATACTGTTCAATATTTTCTGTGTCCTTCTCAGTGCTTTACTGCTGGCCATCGGCATGCAGAAGCAGGGCTTTAAACATGTCTGGGTGCTCATACCTTTCGTGGTTTTCACCCCCGTGCTTTTCCATAATACGATATCCGGGCTTACGGAACCATTGAATGTGCTCTTCCTTTCGCTGGTCCTGTACACCTGGTGCATAGGGAAACGAAATCTTTCAGTTGCCCTGGCTTCGTTCCTTCCATTTGTGCGCACAGAAGGTTTTGTGATCTGCGGTGCTATTTTCATCATGATACTGGTAAGGAAAGAGTACAAGCTGTTGTTCTGGCTGTTTCTCGGCAGCGTGGTGATGAATCTAGCCGGTTTTGCCATCACCGGAAAGCCTCTCTGGATAATCACTGAGAACCCTTACTGGAAGCACGAAATGGAAGGCACTTTTGAGGCAGGAAGCGGCAGTTTTCTGCATTACATGCGCATCGCACGGAACCTGTTCGGATTACCGATGCTGTTATTATTTGCAGCCGGAAACCTGCTGTGGGTATATCTGCGGATAAAAAAGGAAAAGGTGAATGAGATATTCACCATGTCTTTGCTGATCTTCCACTTCTACTTTTTTGCACATACCCTCATCTATTATTTCGGGATCTTCGGATCGCATGGCTTACCCAGGGTAATGGCAGTGGTGGCTCCTGTCCTGGCCATTGTGAGTTATTATACCCTGGATTACTTCATCGCTACCCTGCACCACCGTTACCGGATTGCCATACATGTTCTGGTTGCCGGACTTGTCATATGGGTAGCCTATCATGAGACGAAATATCCCAAGCCGCATAAATTCCGGGAAATCAGTGTGAAGCCCGACAAGGCGCATACCAATTTCATAAAGGCAGGAGAATGGCTGGCGGAACACAAATTGATGGACCGCACCATCGTGCATCAGTACCCGTATTTTAATGTAAGGTTCAACAAGGACCCTTACGATGTCAAATCTTCATACATGGTGTGGTCTATTGATCAGAAAAACGACTGGGCCACGGTGGGGACTATTGTTATATGGGATGGTTTTTCGGCCGTCAGGGAAGGCAATATGAAACTCGAATGGTTGCAAAACAACTCTCATTATCAGGAGGTTCACTATATAGAAGGCTTTGAAAAGCCTGCAGATAATCCTCAAATGTATGATATACATATTTTTGAAAAGGTGAATTGACTATATTTGAACATTGAAGTGACGGTAATGTAGATTACGCATGGAGATAAAGATGGGGATAAAATTTTTTGCTCTTTTTATTCTGGGATTCAGCCTTTGCGCACAGGCGCAGCCATACTACATGCCTGATGAATTCGGCTATGTGCAGGATTCAGGCTTCAGGAAACTTATCAAAGAGCGGCATTACGATTTCGTTTTCCCATACCATAAATGCAGTCGGGACGGAAAATATTATGCACGGATATTAAAGAAAGACATGTACGGCATACTGGATCAATCCGGGAATGAAGTACTGCCGGCCAGGTTCCTCAATGAGCTCATTATACAGGACGAAATCGATGTAAACGCTATTTACAGGGAAGACAGCAAGCTGCTTGGGAAAAAAAACAGGTTGATATTGCTTGGAAAGGGCAATGGATATATTACGGGAAGGAATAAGATCATCCTCTGGGACTCTAACGGAAGAAGAAAAGCGAAACTTAAATACCTGTATGTAAAAGCTTTTCCCTACAGGGTGAAATTCCTTGTTGTAAGGGATGAATATGGTACCGGCCTGATCGACTACAGGGGGCATGAGGTCCTGAGGCCCATATACAGGAAACTTGAGATCATCCGTGGCAATGGGTATTACATGTTGAGGCTGAATAAAAAATGCGCTGTAATCGATTCCACCGGTAAATTGCTTACAGATACCATTTATGAAGACATTTACCCGTTATCCATTCCTAATAAGGGCATACCTCTTTTTGTCGTCAGGCTTAAAGGAAAATGGGGACTTGTAAGCAGGAATGATACGTCCGTAACAGGCATGAAATACAGGTATATCAGAAATGCAGACAACAGGTTTTACACAGTGGCAGAAGGCTCTAAGCACGGTGTTATCGGCACGGACGGCAGGATACTCATACCTTTGATCTACGACTCCATACGCTTTTTGCCGGAACAGAATGTGTTTATTGCCGGAACGTATCATAGCCGTGCTGGCAAAGGCAAATATATGCTCTACGGATTAATAAGCTCCCGTGGTGATACGCTGAGCCCGATAAGATACCATTATGTGGATTTCGACGCGGGTTATGCAAGCAGCCTGGGCATAATAAGGATCGACTCGGCATACGGCATAATAAACAAAAAAGGCGAAGAAATAACACCTTTGGCGTATGAGCGGCCCAGGAAAATAGCAGAATCCGGCATGCTATACTACAGGCTTCAGTCAGGCAGCCCCATGATCAGCGGCGATTACAGGGTGTTTGAACACGCGCTACTGACCCAGAACAGGCTGGTATACCAGCTGAACTATAAAATGGGTATGACCGATCTTGAAGGCAGGCCGTTGCTGGATCCGGTTTACGACAGTATAATAATACTGGAGGACAAGGCTTATAAGGTAAAATACAAGGGTTGCTGGGGCATTGTGGACCGTGACGGAAACGAGCTGGTCCCTAAAGTGTATGACAGGATATACTGGGATAATATGAACGCAGGATCGTATTATTTAAGGAACGGAAACAAAACAGGTTATATAAGGGATTACAGAAGGTTTGTATTTTATCCCGTCTATAACCAGTTGTGGGTGGGCGATATGGGCAGGTACAACTTGGCTATAGCCGGTTTCAGGGAGATATACGGAGTGGTTGATTCATGCGGAAATGCCCTGGTGCCGTTTGTCTTTGAAACCATGATGCGCAAAGGCTTTATGTTGTCCGATCGCCGCGATCCGGCGGACTCCGGCGCTGTTTACAAATACTCCCATATCAGGCCTTTCAGGGACGGATTTGCCGTGGCATTTGATGATTCGGGAGCCATTATTATCGATAGCACCTTCCATGAAGTCAGCCAGGTTCATTACCAGGATATTTACCATCACCACATCGGGTATTACAGGACGTTCAGTAATGGGTTATATGGCATTCTGAACGGGCAGATGCAGGAATTGCATCGTCCGGCTTTTGAAGCAACCGAAGGCGTGAGCGGATATAATTCAATCATCTATACCATAAACGGTTTGCAGGGAATTATGGATATGAAAGGGGTAATTATATCACCCGCGGTCTATGAAAAGATATGCGAAGACCGGGAATCAGGTTTGTGGAAGGCAAAATACGAAGGAAGGGCCTATCTTGTCGACAGGTATGGCAACAGGACAAAATACAACGGCCACCATGTCTGTTGGTAGTATTTGAAACGCCGGAATGCGCTGATTAATAAATATTCAGATGCCGAACATATCCGCGTGGATCTTGTATGTCTTGGCAAAAGCGTAATGGCTGCCTTTATAGCTTTCCACCCATACCATGCCCCTGGTAGCATTTGTCAGAAAAACCTCTTCAGCGTTCAGCAGGTCTTCCTCGGTAATGGCAGTTTCCCTCACAACACAACCCAGGTTTCTCAGTTTATGGATGATATAATGCCGCATTACCCCGTCCAGACAATATTCAGATAGGGCAGGAGTCAGGACTTCATCATTGGAAATAATGAAAATATTGGCATTAAATGTTTCAGCCACATTGCCTGCCTCATTGTAAAGGATCACTGACCCGAATTTATTTTCTGCCGCGTAGATGCCCGCTAAAACATAGTTAATCGCAGATAACGGTTTAAAGAAGCTGATAAAGTTCGATGCCTTTAATATCTGGCCGTAATCCCCCAGCTTAAGGCCTACATCATTAATCGGATAATTTCCACCCGATTCACTCATTTCGATCAGAAAGCAGCAACGGTTTCTTTCGGGGACGTAAAAACCTTCGCTTTCCCTGTAGAATATGATACGGCACCTGGAGTTCAGCCAACCGTTTTTGAGGCACATGAGCTCGATCTGATCCTCAAAAAATTTCTGGCTCCATTTTTCCTGCAGAGGCAGGTGGAAAAGTGTTGAAGCCCTCTTTATCCGGTTGTAATGGAGATCGAACAGCTGAGGTTTTTTATTGATAACTTTTATGCTCTCAAAAAAACCGTCCCCATACTTGTAAATACGGCTGTGTGAGCTGAATATCTTATCATCAGCATCTGTCAATACGCCATTGAAACTGATTAACACGGTTGCAATATAATATGTTTTTTGATTAACTGTCAATATTTTTATATTTGTAAAATATGAAAAGAAGAATACTCGTTTTCTCTTTTATGACGTTGTTTGGCATTGGTCTGCGGGGCCAGTCTGCCAGCGATACGGCCAATGTGCCTTATTGGATCGATATGATGCAGGATCGAAGTATTAATTTCTACAGGACGCAAAGAGCATTTAACATATACTGGCAAAACCGCCCGGTTCAAAAAGGAAGCGGCTGGAAAGCCTTCAAACGCTGGGAATGGATGTCCATGAAAATCATCGATAGCCTGGGTAATTTTCCCAATGAGGAAATGCAGTTTAACGACGTGCAGGACCGTATCAGGAAAGATGATGTATTTCTTCCCGGTCTGGGTGCAGGAAGCGTGGCCTGCAAGACGCAGGGCGACTGGAAACCGATTGGGCCAACCGTACTGCCTGTAAACAACACAGGTCAGATCAATGGCATGGGCAGGGTCAATGCCATTGCATTGCATCCAACCGATACCAATACCTATTTTGTCGGTTCCGCGGCAGGAGGAATATGGAAAACCGTTAATAATGGTGCCACCTGGTCGGTCAATACCGATTCATTGCCGACCCTTGGGGTATCAGCCATCGCCATTACTGAAGGCAATCCGAATGTCATGTATTTCGGGTCAGGAGACAGGGATAACAGTGACGCAACAGGGTATGGGGTTTTCAAAAGCACCAACGGCGGCGCAACCTGGACCATCAGCAATACAGGGATGGGTAACAGGACTGTAGGACGCCTTATTATAGACCCGAACAATGCCAGTGTATTGCTGGCTGCATGCAACGGGGGCATTTACAGATCCGCCAATGCAGGTTCATCATGGACCCAGGTGGTATCAGGAGGTTTTTTTAAGGATATTATATTCAAGCCGGATAACAGCAATGTTGTTTACGCCACATCAGGCGGTTTTCTTTACCGCTCGCTTGATAACGGGGTCAACTGGTCCAGCATCACTTCCGGCCTTCCAACCACCGGTTTGTCACGTGCAGTGATTGAGGTCAACGCTCTCGATCCTTCGCTGGTCTATTATTGGATTGCCAATGGAAGCGTCAATAAAGGGTTTTATCTTTCCAGGGACAGCGGTACGACCTTCAGGACACAATCCACCACCCCTAATATTCACGATTATTCAACTACGGGAAGCGGTTCCGGCGGTCAGGCCTGGTACAATATGGATATGGTGTCCGATCCCGCAAATGCAGGTATTGTTTACTGTGGCGGGGTGAACATCTTCAAATCAACGGATACGGGAAAGAACTGGACCATTGCAGGTTACTGGGTAAACCAGGTACATGCCGATCAGCATGAATTAGCGGCCTGTCCTATCACAAAACGCATATTTACAGCTAATGACGGGGGGCTTTATTATTCGCGTTCCAAAGGAGCGCCCTGGATACAGGTAAAAAGCGGTCTTGGCATAGCGCAGGCATATCACATGGATGCTTCCAGGACCCAAAAGGATATATTGATAAACGGCTGGCAGGATAACGGCACGGGAAATTATAATTCAGGATGGTATACCACATACGGCGGTGATGGCATGGATTGCGAGATCGACCAGACGGATAACAGGTATAGTTACGGTGAATTGTATTACGGAACCATTTTCCGCATACAGGATGTAAATGCCCAGGCTACAATTGCGGGGAACGGGTATATAGCAGCCGGCAGCGATACCATTAATGAATCCGGCGGATGGGTGACACCAATCACCCTGAAAGAAGGTAGCGGCACCACCATGTATGTCGGCTACAAAAACATATGGAGAAGCAATACCATACGCAACAGCCCCGTCACCTGGAAGAAGATATCCAACAATCTCGGAGGGACCAATGCGTATAATTTTACTGAAATTGAAAGCAATATTGCCAATCCGGACATCCTGTATGTTTCCAGATCAAACGGCACTTTCTTCAGAAGTGACAATGTCAACGCCACCACACCTTCATGGTCTTCGGTTACACAACCGGTTTCAGGTGTGATACAGGCGATTGAAACCGATCCTAAAAACGCTTCGGTCGTATACGTTGGCATCGGCCCGTATGTTTACAGGTCTACGAATAAAGGTTCTTCATGGACACAGGTGGGAAGCACATTTGCACACAATGTCGGCACGCTCCTGCTCGATACATCGAGCAAGCTGAAAGGCTTATATGCAGGAACACTGGGAGGAGGCGTATGGTATACCGACACGACGCTCAGCTCATGGCGTTACTTCAGCAAGGGTTTGCCCAACACAGTGAGAGTTACCGATCTTGAGATGTATTACGAGCCTGCCAGGAAATGCAACTGCAATGTACTGTACGGGGCTACCTATAACAGGGGCAACTGGTATTCCATCATTTACAATGACGGCACCAAGAAACCCGTAGCCATGCTCGAACCCTATGACTCCATTATATGCAAAGCGTCATCTGTATCGTTCAAGGACAAATCATGCTTCGGTCCCGGCCGTTTCAAATGGGAATTCAGTCCCGGCACAATAAGCTATCTTAACGGCACCGATACATTCAATCCCCAGGCCGTTGTGGCGTTTAACAGCAAAGGAACTTACAGTTTCAAATTCATGGCTGAAAATTGCGCCGGTATAGATACCATGAGGGGTACCATTACTGTAAGCGATTCGGTACGTTCCGCCTGCACAACTTCCACTTCAAACAATGTAAGCGGTCTTGGCATATTCAAGGTAGATATGAACGGCTTTACAAGAAGCTCAGCCGGAAGAAACCCTGAAGGGGCTTATATCGACCTGTCGTGTACAAAAGTCATCAAGGTGAAGCGGGGGCAGACATATGCCCTGAAAGTTACCACAGGGTCAACGTATGCCGAGCAGGTGAAAGCATTCATAGATTTTAATGATAACGGTTCATTGTCTGATGCAGGTGAACTGGTGTACCAGCCTGCTGCAGCACTTGCCAACCACAGCGACTCAATTGCGATTCCATCCACAGCCACCATCGGAAAAATATTGCGTTTCAGGATCAAAAGCGATTACCTTAGCATTGGAACCAATCTTTGCAGCAACCTGGCTTACGGACAGACAGAAGATTACGGACTCATGGTAGAATCGGGCATACTTATTCCCAAATTTGTTGTAAATAAAACCACCCTGTGTCAGAATACTAAGGTGCTGGTGACGGATTCCACTGTAGGATCAGGAGCTTCATATTCCTGGAACTTCGGATCGGGAGCGGTTCCGTCCACAGCGAGCGGCAAGGGTCCTTACAATGTCACTTACAGTACACCCGGCTACAAGACCATTACGCTGACCGTTGATGGTAAAACATACAAAAAAGACAGTGCGGTGCTGGTAAATATAGCCCCGGACATCAGTATCAGCTTTACAAAAGGCGACAGCTCCATTTGTGAAAGATTGTCAATCACCATGAAAGCGAATGATGCCAATTCCTCCGGGTCTTCCTATCAATGGAGGTTTAATGGCAACAATGTGACAGATTCCACCTTTGATGTATTCAGGATAAGCAATGCAGCTTTAGCAAGGACGGGCACATATTCGGTGATGGCGTTCACAGCCTTATGCCGTGATACCGCTTACAGGAATGTATTTATTAGACCTGTGCCTGTCGCAAAATTCACGGTGAATGACAGCGATCAATGTCTTACAGGGAATGGATTTGTTTTTACAAACGGTACAACCCTGGCCAGCGGCACGTACAGGAATTTCTGGTATGCAGGTGACGGAACGGTCGATTCCACATCGGTATCCAAAAACAAGACATATTCATCCTTCGGCGCCTATAGTGTGAAACTGCGCTCTGTCAGCTCTTATGGGTGTAAAGACTCCACTAGCAGGCAGGTGGTGGTTTATGAAAATGCCGTCCCTCAGTTTACTATCAACGCGGCATCACAGTGTTTCCGGAACAACAGTTTCACCTTCAGCAATACCACAACCTTAAGCGCAGGGACATATTCAAATCTCTGGCGCTTCGGCGATGGCAGCACTGACCTGAATAAGAATCCTTCAGCAAAATCTTATCCTGTTTTCAGCGCTACTTATAAAGTCCGGCTGATAGTCAATACCAGTAATAACTGCAGGGACAGTATCGAAAAAACCATCACGCTGAACCCGCACCCTGTTGCTTCATTCAGCATTAACGATACCGATCAGTGTCTTACAGGCAACAGCTTCGTATTCACCAACAATACAACCATTTCAAGCGGAAGCTTCAAAAACTTCTGGTATCCTGGAGATGGTACGGTTGATTCCGCTTCAAGCTCCAAGACCAAATCATATTCAGCCTATAACACTTACAATGTCAAACTCAGGGCTGTCAGCACCCTGGGTTGTAAGGATTCTGTAACCAGGCAGGTAAAAGTGTATGAAAATGCAGTCCCCCAGTTCACCATCAACAACAATACACAATGTTTCAGGGGCAACAGTTTCCTGTATACCAATACAACCACTCTGAATGCAGGTGCTTTTACCAGTTTATGGTCATTCGGCGACGGCTCAACGGATGTGTCCAAGAACCCTTCAGCAAAAACATATGCCGTTTATGCCCCTTCCTACAAGGTAAAACTGGTTGTAAACACCGATAAGAACTGCAGGGACAGTATTGAAAAAATCATAGCCATCAATCCGAATCCCAAAGCGCAGTTTACCGTAAACGATACCGATCAGTGCAGGAATATCAATAATTTCCTCTTTACCAATACCGGCACTATAGTGAGCGGAATCTTCAACACGTTCTGGGATTTTGGTGATGCAAGCCAGTCTTCCCAGGTTTCGCCAACGCATATTTACTCAGCAGCAAATTCGTATAATGTCAAACTTAAACTCATCAGCAACAGCAATTGCACAGATAGTGTGATAAGGACTGTCATTGTGTATCCCAATCCGACAGCCGGTTATACGGTGAATGACAGCACCCAGTGTATCAAAGGCAATTCTTTTGCATTTACCAATACCGGCGCCATCAGCCAGGGTAGTTTCTCCTCACAATGGACTTTTGGCAACGGCTCCTCCACCCCAGTTACATCTCCAGTATATACCTATTCAAAAGACAGTGTTTATTCCGTAAGGCTGTTGCTAGTCAGCAATAAAGGATGCAGGGATAGCGTATCCGGTAAGGTATGGGTTTACCCTCAGTCAGCACCGGGCTTCACCGTCAATTCAAAAACCCAGTGTTTTACAGGGAATAACTATGTCTTCAGCAATACCACTACCCTGAAATCAGGTACCTTTACATCAGGCTGGACGTTCGGCGATGGTACATCATCCGCTCTGAAAGATCCGCTGGGCAAATCCTATTCCGCCTACGTGGATTCATCCCTGGTTAGACTAATTACAACAACGAATTTCAATTGTATAGATACCTTTTCGCGTTACATAACGCTGCTGACAAGTCCCAGGGCGGATTTTACTATCAATGATTCAGCACAATGTCTCAGGGACAACAGGTTTGACTTCACGAACACCAGCACCATTATCAAGAATGCCATAAGTTCTGAATGGTCATTCGGAGATGGCAATACTTCCAATGCTACAAATGCCTCACATTCCTATAATCTGCACAATACCTCATATGCCGTGAAGCTTGTTACCACAGCTAACGCTGTCTGCAAAGACAGTATCACAAAACTTGCGGTGGTGCATCCGATGCCTGATGCCGTTTTCAGTATAAATGATGCCACCCAGTGTCTGAATGGGAACATATTTGATCTGACCGATAACGGAGGCATAGCGTATGGCACGTATCAGAACAGCTGGAACATGGGTAATGCTGTTGTGCTCACAGGGTCTTCGGTTACACATTCGTACAATGCGAAAGGCAATTACCTGATCCGCCTGGTGAGTTCATCCGATATGGGGTGCAATGATACCGCGAGCTTACCTGTGGAGGTATTTGAAAGTCCAAGGGCGGATTTTATTATCAACGATACCATGCAGTGCCTGAACACAAATAACTTTACATTTACGGATGCCACAGTATCAACGCCTGCCTATACGCGCAGGTGGAGCGAACCTCCTTTGCCGGTGTTCGGAACCTTGCCGGCGGAAAACAAAGTGTTTACAGATACGGGATATCACACAATAAAACTTCATGTAACCACTTCGGACCTTTGCGTTGACAGTATACTGAGATCGGTTTACCTGGCGCCAACCCCTGAGTTCAGTGTAAACGGTGATAAAAAAGTGTGTATAGGCGGACAGATCAACCTGAATGCTGTCTCGGCAAAACCGCTGGTGTATGAATGGCGCATGAACGGAGGAACTCCGTTTAACGGCAATCCTTTCCTGCAGAATACGAATACCTCCGGGCCTGTGAACTTCACTGTAAAGGGCACCAATACATATGGATGCGAGCACACACTTTCATTGCCTTCAAGGGTAACGGTGTATGATCTCCCGATAGCAAAGATGGATACAGTGGTACTTGAAACACTGAACGGCATAGACATTGAATTCACGGATGTCAGCAATATACCTGTGAACAGCAGGCAATGGCAGTTTTCCAATTTGCAAACCGGGAACAACCAGAAAGAGATCGTCCGCATGGGTGACACCGGCAGCCTGGTTGCCACCTTGTCTGTAACGGATACGAATAATTGCCAGGGAAGTGTGCAGAGAAAGTTCTTTTTCATTATAGAAAATTCCTATTACATGCCTAACATTTTCTCGCCGAATGGGGATGGACATAATGATTCGTTCAGCATGAAAGGATACCTGAAGATGAAAAGATTCTCCATTAAAATATTCAACCGCTGGGGCGAAATGGTATTTGCCAGTGAGAATCCCCTGGAAGGATGGGATGGAAAATCAGGAGGGGAGCTTGTTCAGGACGGCAGTTACATGTATTTCCTTGAACTGGAGGATCTCAATGGCCGCGTGACCGAGAAAAAGGGTATGATAACACTGATCAGGTAAAAGCAGTATTTTTGCGGCAAGTGAATAATCAACTCCGACCTGAACTTTTGCCAGAGCTTGTTAAAATGAAAATGCCTTTTGGCAAGTATAAGGATACGGTGCTTTGCCATTTACCTGTTTCTTACCTGGAATGGTTTCACAGAAAAGGATTTCCGGCAGGGAAACTCGGCATGCTTCTCCAAACCATGTACGAGATAAAGATCAACGGCCTCGAATTTCTTCTTGAACCGTTGAAGAGATCCCCGCAGTAGTATATTTCCGGAAAAACAGACACTTTTCCGGAGGCTGGTATTATTCTTAACAGTAAATAAATAGTTTTGTAAATTATCGCACGGTGTGCGTCAAATACAAACAGGTCAGGTTATGAAAAAAAAGTTCAGGATACCCAGGTTAGGAGACATTTCTGTCAGAAAAAAGGTGTATTTTGTTGTAGGAACCATGGCGGTTCTTATTGTCATTGAGCTGTTCGCCCTTTGGTTTTCCATACATACCCTTTCTTCAGTAAGGGCTTTTGTCGGAGGCGAAGGATTATGGTCAAAATCGCAGAAGGATGCCTTTTATCATCTGAGAAAATATTACACGGGGCAAAATGAAGAGGATTACAGGCTTTTTCATAAATTTATGTCAGTGCCTTTGGGCGATCATAAGGCCCTAGTCGCCCTGTCTCAGCAGCCGGTAGACCTGGATGGCGCTCACCGTGGGTTTCTTGAGGGAAGGATTCATGAGGATGATATCGACGGCATGATACAACTGATCACCAGATTCCATAAGGTGTCCTATATCAGCAAGGCGATAAGCATATGGGCTGAAGCTGACTCAACAATTGCCAAACTTTTGCCGGTGGCGGAGCAGATGCATGCCGAGATCCAATCGGGCCATCCGTCGAAGGAAAAACTCGACGGGCTTATGGCAAGCGTTGATCCTGTGAATTCTCAGCTGACCATACTCGAGGATAACTTTTCCTTCACGTTGGGGGAGGGATCGAGATGGCTGGAGAACCTTATCCTGAAACTGTTGCTCATTGTTGCCCTGACAGTGGAAATAACAGGGTTGTTACTGAGTATCTCCGTAAGCCGCTCCATTACCAGGGGCCTGAATGAAATCAATCGCGCAGCCGATAAGATTACCAAAGGCGATCTGAGTGTAAGGGCGACCATTTTTTCTGAAGATGAGATCGGGCAGATCGCGGAAGCCATCAACAGGATGACGGAGCAGCTTATCCATTCGAATAAGGAGCTCAGCCAATTTGCCTATATAGCATCTCATGATCTTCAGGAACCATTGCGGATGGTGAGCTCATTCCTGTCGCGGCTCGAGCAACAATACAGCGACAAGCTTGATGACAAGGCCAGGCAATATATTCATTTTGCCACGGACGGCGCAAAACGTATGCGTACGATGATACTGGATCTGTTGGAGTATTCAAGTCTTGGTAATACCCAGTATGAATTGGAAGTTATCGATACGGACACACTTGTATCAGATATTATCAGGCTAAACAAGGAACTGATAGAAGAGAATAATGCCATAATCACATGGGACAAGCTTCCTGCTATAAGGGCTGCAAAAACGCCAATGCAGCAGCTGTTTCAAAACCTGATTGCCAACGGCATAAAGTACCAGAGACCGGGATCTGAACCAAAAATACATATTTCAGCGAAGGAAACCGATACGCATTGGCAGTTTTCGGTAAAGGATAACGGTATCGGTATCGATCCGCAATTTCACGAGAAAATATTCATCGTGTTCCAGCGCCTTCATCACAAACATGAATATTCAGGAACCGGTATAGGTCTGGCCATCTGCAAAAAAATTGTTGAAAATCACAATGGAAAGATATGGATAGAATCGGCGCTGGATCAGGGCAGTACTTTTTATTTCACAATTAGTAAATAATAAATTACTTTTGAAAACTTATAGTAAAGAAAATGAACAAAGCGCATGTTTTATTAGTTGAAGATAATGAAGGAGATGTAATGCTGACGAAGGAGGGTTTCAGTAAATCCAATATAGAGACGAATGTTTCTGTTGCGATGGACGGTTGGGAAGCCCTGCAGTTTTTTGGAAAGATTGGCACTGTAATGCCCGACCTCGTATTATTGGATATCAATCTGCCCAAGATGAATGGGCATGAAGTGCTTAAAGCCATCAAGACCAACCCTGTGACCAAGCATATTCCTACCATAATTTTCAGTACTTCATCGCATCAGAAAGATATAGAGAAATCGTATGCGGGAAATGCAAATTGTTTTATCACCAAACCCTTTGATGCCGATGAATTCATAGATGCCATAGGGTCGATTGCCGATTTCTGGCTGGGACTGGCGAAACTGCCGGCCAGGATCAAGAATTAATCTATGGTTCTCTCATCGAAGGAAATATCTATACTGGTGGTTGAAGATAACCCCGGTGATTTTTTTCTTATTCAGGATATGCTGAAGGAGGAATTCAGGCTCGTGTCCATACATGAGGCCAGAACATTTGCAGAAGCCAGAATGCAGCTTGAAAGCCCGACTCAGTTTGATACCATATTGCTCGACCTTTCCCTGCCGGATGCAAGCGGCGAAAAGCTTGTGGAAGGTGTACTGCAACTGGCAGGACATACACCGGTTATCGTGCTGACAGGTTATGGAGATAAAGGTTTCGGCATCAAAACCCTTACACTCGGCATTGCGGATTATTTATTCAAGGACGAACTGACAGGAGCGCAGCTGTACAAGAGCATTGCCTATTCCATAGAACGTCGTCGCGTCATTAATGAGCTTCAGGACAGCAACAGGCGTTACGAAGCGGTTTCCAAGGCCACAAGCGACACGGTATGGGATTGGGATATTACCAATGACAGGATTCAATACAGTACAGGGCTCGACCATATGTTCGGCTATGCCTCGGCGGAAGTAAGCAATATCCAGTCGTGGTGGAAGCAGAAGATCCATCCTGAAGACCTTGAAAAGGTGATGAATGCCCTGGACGAAGTATTTGAGAAGAACGCCACCCAGGTGCAGCTCGAATATCGTTTTCAGTGTGCCGACGGTACATACAAATACATCCTGGACAGGGCTGTACTTATTCTGGATAATAAAGACAATCCGGTTCGCATGATCGGAGCCATGCAGGATATCTCGGAAAGGAAAAAACACGAAATACAACTGGAAAACCTTCTGAATGTAACGCGTTACCAGAATAAAAGGCTGCAAAATTTTGCCTATATCGTGTCGCATAACATACGCTCGCATAGCGCCAATATTATAGGACTGGTTGATTTTATAGGCGAAAGCAAGAATGAAGATGAAAAAAGGGTGTTTTTCGACATGCTTAAAACCAGTACGGACAAGCTTGCCCAGACCATTGAAAATCTGAATGAGATCATCACGATCCAGAATGATACCATGCAGAAGTCGCCGGTGAATTTATATGAAGAGGTAAGAAAGACAGGTGATGCCGTCAATGTTATGATTTCCCAGACGCAGACCAGACTGATTAACGAGATTGATAAAAGCATTGAAGTTATGGTAGTGCCCTCTTACCTGGAAAGCATATTGCTCAACATGATCACCAATGCCATTAAATACCGGTCGCCCGACCGTGACCCGGTCATACACATGTACACTCACCGCGAACCCGGTTACCTGGTTTTATCTGTTCAGGACAATGGCCTGGGGATCGACCTTGATAAATACGGCGACCGCATTTTCGGCATGTATGTAACGTTTCACAACCGCAAAGATGCGCGCGGATTTGGCCTGTATATTACTAAGAACCAGATAGAGGCGATGGAAGGTAAGATAGAGCTGGAAAGCAAGCCTGGAGAAGGGTCTATTTTTAAAATCTATTTCCAGGAATAAAAATATAAATATTGTCGATCAATCAATTCTTGAATACCTGAATACCGTGTTTCCTTCATGGAATTCAAGGTAATGCTTCGTGAGCACATCCACTTCAAAATGCCTTATTGTATCAGGTTTTTCGTAATGCAGGTGCAGGGTGTGATCACTGTAATCCCATTGACCTTTCATATACTTTTTCGCATATTCAAGCGAATAATAAAAACTGCTGTCCTTGTCCAGATGCAGAAAATCGTTGTCAGAAATTTCTATGGTCATGACATTGTCGCGGGTGATAGACCTGTTTTTCCAGTTGCCGGTGATCATGTCCCGCTCTGACCGGTAGGTACAGGCAGAAAACAATAGAATAACAATAGCCCAGGAGGACTTATTTGCGCCGGTCGATCTCATCCCTGATCTGTGCTGCTTTAAGATAATCTTCATTCCTCAATGCTGCCTCAAGCATTTCCTCAAGTTCATCAACGGATTTATCCTTGTACTTGTCGCTGGCATTCTTTTCACTCAGGGGAGGCTCATCACTGTTGTCCCTGCCCGGTTTCTGAATGGATGTATCTTCTATTTCTATTCCAGCCTGCTCCAGGATGGTTTCGGTGGTATAGATAGGACAATTGAACCTTACTGCGATTGCTATGGCATCACTTGTTCTGCAGTCAATGCTGATCTTTTCATCGGCACTTTCACAAACCAGGGACGCATAAAAAACACCTTCTTTCAAAAGGTGAATAAATACTTCGGTAATGGTAAAATTGAGTTTTTTGGCAAATACCATGAACAGATCGTGCGTCAGCGGTCTTTCGGTATTAATGCCTTCAAGCGGTATGGCAATGGCCTGGGCTTCGAATTGTCCGACAATGATAGGCAGTTTGCGCACACCTTCAACCTCGCTTAGAATGAGGCTGTATGATCCTTTGATCTGGGAAGGCGCTATGCCATATATGTCTAATTCTACTTTTTTCAAGCTGTGTTTTAGTTTTTGGAAGCCCTGGCTGCTTCAATAAGTTGCGGCAACACGTCAAATGCATCGCCGACAATCCCGTAGTCTGCCGCTTTGAAAAACGGCGCCTCCGGATCTTTATTGATGACAACGATAACCTTGCTGCTGCTCACGCCTGCTAGGTGCTGTATGGCGCCGGAGATGCCTATGGCGATGTACAGGTTGGGCTTGATGGTGATACCCGTCTGGCCCACATGCTCGTTATGCGGCCTCCAGTCCATGTCCGCAACAGGTTTTGAACAGGCTGTTGCTGCCCCTAAAAGCTCCGCCAGTTCCTCTACCATTTTCCAGTTTTCAGGACCTTTCATACCTCTTCCTGCCGAAACAACAACCTCTGCTTCCGTCAGTGGTATTTTTCCGGCGGCCTTTGATGTGGCTGTAATCTCTGTGTTAATCTGGTGTGCTGCTGCCTGCGAATGTTCTATGGAAATAGTCACAGGGTTTTGTTTAAGCTCCGTACTGTTAGGCGTAATGGCTATAACCTTGTTGGTCTTGTTAAGCTCAACAATTGCAAAGCCTTTTCCGGAAAATACGCCGCGTCTGATCCTGAAGCCGTTGGAGGTGTCAGGGAAATCAACCACATTTGTGGCAAGGGATGCATTCATGGCAACGGATATGCGCGGAGCCAGTGTTTTTCCCTCATATGTGTTTGCCAGCACGATATGCTGTACCTGGTTGGCCGAGAATATTTTTGTTATTTCGGCTGTATAGGCCTGTGAGTCGAATGCCGGAATGCCGTCAACAACAATAAGCTTTGACACGCCGTACTGCGCAAGTTTGTCAGCCTCTCCATCCTTTGGCTGACCAATGCATACCGCCAACACACCGCCATTGCTGATGCGCGAAGCGTATGATGCTGCTTCAAGAACTGATTTCTTAAATATTCCTTCTGAGTTTTCCGCGTATATTCCCGTCATCTTATGCAATTATTTTAGCTTCATTCCTTAGTAAATCGATCAATTGGCCTGCATTTGCAGCATCTATCAGCTTCACAGCCTGCTTGGGCGCAGGAGTTTCAAACTGCCTGTAAGTACTTGCAAACTCTACTGCAACAGGCTCCACAACAGTAAGAGGTTTGGTCCTGGCAGCCATAATGCCTTTCATATTGGGTATCCTGGGCTCGCAAAGGTCTTTTTGCGCACTGGCGACAGCAGGAAGGCTGCTGGTAACAGTTTGCCGTCCTCCGTCAATATCCCTTTCAAATATGGCTTTCCCGTTCTCCAGGTCGATCCTTGTGCATACATTGACTGCAGGCCAGGAGAGCAATTCGCCCAAAAGCCCGCATACCTGACCGCCATTATAATCGATGCTTTCCCTGCCGGTGAGCACCAGGTCGTAGCCCCCTGATCTGATAACATGAGCCAGTTGTTCCGCCACATACTGGCCATCCACCGGGTCTGCGTTGATCCTGATGGCATCGTTTGCGCCAATGGCAAGAGCCTTCCTTATCACGGCATCCGCATCTGCTTTTCCAACATTGGCTACAGTTACAGTGCCGCCATGTTTTTCCGTCAGTTCAATGGCCCTTGTCAGGGACAGTTCATCATAGGGGTTAATTATGAATTGAACCCCTTGTGTATTGAGCTTCGTATTGTTGTCCGTGAAGCTGATTTTCGTAGTGGTATCAGGCACTACGCTCATGCACACTAAAATTTTCATCCCGCTAAAAAAATATTTTGCAAAATTAAGTATAAAATGTGCTAAGAAAAAATGAGTTTTGCAAAGAAATCAAAATTTATCCCGAACCGGAATGGACAGACTCGAAAGCCTGAGAAAAATGCTGGAATCCAATCCATCCGATCTTTTCCTTCATTATGCTCTCGCCATGGAGTACCTTTCGGCAGGCGATGATATTCCTGCGCTTGAAAAGCTTGAGGAAATAAGACATGATGCGCCTGAATACCTGCCGACATATTACCAGCTTGCCAAACTCTATGAAAAAATGAACGACAATGCATCGGCAATAAGGATTTACGAACAAGGCATTGAAGTTGCCAGGAACCAGAATGAGACAAAGACCATGAATGAACTGCGCAGCGCGCTGGATGAACTGATATTTTAAAAATGAATTACGAATCTAAAAACCCGAATTACAAACACATCATTCTCGCAAAATTTGAAAAAAACATCTTTTCTCACCACATCGGGTTTAACCTCACAAGGGTCGATCCGGGTATAATCGAAGGGGAGCTGCATATTCAGAAAATACATGAGCAGCAGAACGGGATGATACACGGCGGCGTTACTTCAACGCTGGCTGATATTGTCATGGGTTTTGCGGCCTATTCGCTTGTAGCCGAAGGAGAAGGCACTGTAACGTCCGATTTGAAAGTAGCCTACCTCCGGCCCGGTAAGGGTGTAAAACTGCTGGCAAAGGGGAGGGTTATCAAACCGGGAAACATGCTTTATTATTGCGAGTCGGATATCATTTGTATCGATCAACTGGGTACGGAAACCCTAATTGCAAGGGGATATTCGACCATGTGCGCGATAAAAAGCAAGGGTGATTAAATAACCCAAGACCTTACCCTTCAGCTGTTTCTTACCATTTACTTACCAGGGGTATGATTCTTCCCCTGCCGAAAGCTTTGGATGTAACCCTTAAGATGGGTGGAGCCTGGTATCGTTTGTATTCATTCCGGTTAACCATTTGTATGGTTTTTTCAACCGTCTGTTTTTCGAACCCTTTTTTAACAATACCGGCGGGCGACATACGACCTTCAATATACAGTTCCAGAATGGCGTCCAGGATGTGATATTCAGGCAGGCTGTCGCTGTCTTTCTGGTCAGGCCTTAGTTCGGCGCTGGGGGCTTTACGAATGATCTCTTCAGGTATGATTACGCCTTTACGGTTGATGTAAGCAGCAAGCCGGAAAACATCTGTTTTATAAACATCACCCATCACACTCAGGCTTCCGCACATGTCACCATACAAAGTCGTATAGCCTACAGACATTTCACTTTTATTGCTTGTGTTGAGCAGTATATCCCCGAATTTGTTGCTTATGGCCATCAGCAGCACTGCGCGGCTCCGGGCCTGTATGTTCTCCTCGGCCACGTTGAAGGGTAAATCCCTGAAGAGGGGTTTTAAGCTTTCCGCAAAGGCGTGAAAAATGCCTTCAATGGGGATAACATGGTATGGATTTCCCAACGTTTCCGACAATTTCCTGGCGTCATCCACACTGCCTTTACTACTGAACTGCGATGGCATCAATACGGCAGTGACATTATCTGCTCCCAACGCTTCGCTTGCAAGGGCCTGGACCACCGCTGAATCAATGCCTCCCGAAGAGCCTATTACAGCTTTTTTGAAACCCATTTTCCGGAAATAATCGCTCAGGCCGAATACAAGGGCTCTGTGCAGGAGTTCAGTATCGTCATCTTCCCTCAATTCGTTTCCCGGATAATTCAGTTCTGTATCATAAACGGCAATGGACTCGGCAAAGGACGGCATTTCCATGGCCACAGTTCCGTCATTATTCAGCACCAGGGAATGGCCGTCAAAAATCAGGTCGTTGTGAGCCCCCACCTGGTTGACATATACCAGAGGCATTTTAAAGGTGGCCGCATCATGCCTGAGCACTTTATACCTGTCGTCTTTCTTGTTCTTGTTGAAAGGCGATGCAGAAATATTGATGATCAGATCAGGGGATTGATTTATTAAAAATTCAAGCGGGTCAGATTTATAATTAAAACTGTCCATACTGTCCCAAAGGTCTTCGCAAATCGTGAGTGCGATTTTCTTACCATTCAGGCTGACAAGATCAAATACGTCATTCTGTTCAAAATACCTCGCTTCATCAAATACGTCATAGGTGGGCAGCAATGTTTTGTGAACAACCTGGCTGATCCTGCCATTTTCCAGGACAAAGGCGGCATTATACAATTTTCTTCCCTTTTCGCTCCTGTTGCCTACAGGGCATCCCACAATCACGGCAATACCGGCGGCGTGGGAACAGATCCTGTTCAGGCTGGCTTCACATTGTTCGATAAAATGAGGGTAGTCCAGCAGGTCGTCCGGAGGATAGCCACATATTGCCAGTTCACTGAATACAACCAGGTCAGCTCCGTTGTCCTTAGCCTTGCCGATGGCCTCTGTTATCCTGGATGCGTTGCCTTCGAAATCAGCAATGGTGTAATTCAGTTGTGCAAGTGCTATTTTCATCCGGCGAGCTTAAAAACAAGGCCTGAGCCCTGTGAAAAAAGTTCAAATTTAAAAGAAAAGGCCGATCTCCAGTCCAAGAACATTGTTGATCACGTTCGATTTCTTGTTGTCGCGGATATCGGTGAAACCGTTGTTAAACCTTAGGCCTGTATAGAAGCTTGTGTTTTCGCTGAGGTTGTATTCAATGCCGAATCCAAGAATCATGGCAGCCCTGAACACGTTGATATCATCCTCGTTATCTACAAAGTCAAATTGGTCGTTGCTCTGGTCATTTGCCGGATATTTGTCACCCATGGGGAATGCAACGGGATTACCGGCAGACTGGGAGGCTGCAGTTGAAACGTTGTGATCGATCAGAAAGCCGGGCGCAATGCCGAATTGCCCCCAGTAACGAATGCCTCCGCTTTCATTTGTCCTGAATTTAAGGGTCAGCGGTATTTCAATGTATTTGAGGTTGTACCTGTGTGAAATATTATTGTAGTACCTGCCGTTTCCTGACAGCTGGAGATTCTGGGTATCCTTAAATTTTATCCTGTTGGTCATGGACGTAATATTCAATTCGGGAGTAAAGAAATAATTATCCATCATTCTCACATCGGACATCAGTCCAAACGAAAAACCGATGCCTGAACCGTCACTCTGCATATTGCTTGTTTTGGGTTTAATCCAATTGAAGCCTGGTATGACTTTAAAACCTATTCGGAAATCCCTATCATCCTGAGCCTTAATTGTTTGAGTGAAAAAGACAAATCCAACCAATAAAAGTGAACACTTTGTCGTTAAATTCATAATTTTTATTATTTTATTTGCACAAAAATGAAGAAATTTTTCCAGAATCCTGCTACGATATTTGCACTATTTTTAATTTTATTTTCTGTTTCCTGTAAGAATAATCAACTGGATGTAGACGTGTCGGATATAGAGGTGAAGCTTGATATCAGGCGTTTTGAAGAGGACCTTTTTGAAAACCGTCTCACCGATTATTCGGGATTTTCAGCCAAATACCCCAATTTTTTAAATGCGTATACCCAGGCGATCCTCGGCTTTCCAGGGAATGATACCGAAGCATTCAACCAGCTGATGCTCTTCAAAACAGATGTGAATGCAAAAAAAATGTACCAGTTTGTCAAGGAGAAGTATCATGATTTTACTCCATATGAAAACGACCTGACAAAGGCCTACCGATATTTCAAGTATTATTTTCCGAATGAAAAAATCCCTGCCGTCATAACCTACACCAGCAATTTCAGCTTTTATATGAACCCGATTGGCGAAGATTACATAGGCATTGCCCTGGACATGCATATGGGGCAGGGTTTTGTGCCATACAAGTACACAAACATCGAAAATTACTGGAAAAAAGTGCTGGAACCGGCCACCATCGTTCCGCTGCATATGCTTGCTCATGCCAATGGGCTGTTCAGCGGCACTAATCGCAAAGAGAACTTTACCGATGAAATGATATACTGGGGAAAATTGCTGTATTTCCTTGATGCCACCACGCCATGGGTTGAAGATCACCTGAAAATAGGGATGACAAAACAGGAGCTGGAGTGGTGCAGGAATGAAGAATCGAACATATGGGCGTTTTTTGTCAAGGAAAAATACCTGTATGAAACGGACAGCCGGCGGTTTGACCGCCTGTTCAGGGAAGGCCCGAAAACCGTCGCCAGCGGTGTGCCTGAAGATACCCCGGCCATGATAGGGAAGTTTGCAGGCTGGATGGCTGTCCGGAAATACATGGAAGAGAACAGGAAGGTTACATTGTCCGAGCTGATGAATGACAGCAATGCCAAAGGCATTCTCGACAAAAGCGGGTATAAGCCTTAAAATAAAAGTGAGACAATCCGAAGTGTCTTTTTATTTGCTTTAACCGATCATCATATGTGTGGTGGCATATTTGTAATCCGCCTGTAGTGATCGCGAGCTGAGCGAGTATGCCAATGTTACGATGCCGACCCTGCCCACGAACATGGTAATGGTAATGATCACCTTGCTGACGTCGCTGAGGCCGGATGTTATTCCGGTGGAGAGACCAACCGTTGCAAATGCAGAAACCGTTTCATAAGCCAGCCTGATTATTTCAGTGCCCGGTTCGGTGAAGGAAAGGATGGTTGTGATGACCAATACAAACATTCCTGAAAAAATTACCACGGCAAATGCTTTATATATTAACTCGATCGCAATTCCACGATTGCCAAGGCTCATCTCTTTTTTACCCCTGATGGTACCGATGAGCGCCACCATCATGACTACGAACGTGCTGGTTTTAATACCACCACCTGTCGATACGGAAGAAGCGCCGATGAACATCAGAAAGATAGAAATAAGCAATAAAGGCACAGGCAGATGTTCCAGGCTTATGCTGGAAAAACCGCAGGTCCTGAGGCTCACCGACTGAAAAAAACATTTGGCAAAATCACCCAGCCTGGAATGTTCACCCGGAAGGTATCTTACATGAAGAAAGTAAAATGAAAGTCCGCCGATCGCGATCAGGATAAGGCTGGTATAAATGGCAACCTTGGAACTTAGTGTCCAGTCTCTCCAAGGCTCAAGAAGCCTTTGCCTTAACCTTAAGGGAGAGAATACGTCCCGGATGACAGGGAAACCCAGGCTGCCAAAAAATATGATCACACCCATAAAGATATGCATCATATAGAGTTCCGTTATGATGGGGGTTTCAAGACTATATTCAAACGTGCTGAAGCCCGCATTGCAAAATGCGGAAATGCTATGGAAAACGGATTGATAGATCTTGTCCGCAGGACTCGAAAAATGGTAGTCGCCCCACAATATGTAAAGCCCCATCGCTCCCAGCCCTTCAATTACAAAAGTCATGATCAGTATCCGTTTGACCAGGAAAAGACTACCGCTGAGACTCTCGGCATCCAGCAGTTCGTTCATGGCGATGCTCTGCCTGATGCCAATACCCTTTTTTATAAACGATGCAAAAAAGGCAGCAAAGGTCAGAATGCCAATCCCACCGAGCTGTATAAGGGTAATAATAATAATTTGCCCTTTGATATTAAAAAAAGTGCCTGTGTTGACTACGGTAAGCCCGGTTACACAGCTGGCACTGCCACTGGTAAATACTGCATCGATAAAGTTCAATGGAAGTCCTGTATTGTTGAATCCGGGCAATGTTAATAAAGTTCCGCCACCCAGTATCAGCAATACAAAAGAAATAATGAAAAGGGTAGTGGGCTTCATCTTGCCTGTATATAAGAAATTGACTGATTTTACCAGGTCGATGAAAACAAAAAACAGCAGGCAAAGCTGTATGCAGAAATGATATATGGCCCGGTAGTTCTTGACATGCATCTGTATGAGTATTTTCTCAAGAACAGGATGTTGGAAAAGGGCGTAACTTATTCCATCGTATATCAGCAAAAGAAGAAGTATAGCTTCCAGGGAATTGCTCGCCAGAAACTGTTTCCTGTCCTTGGACAGCAGGAGGCGTATGATGTACGAGATAATAAACACCAGGTAGAACAGCCTGGTGCTGAACAGCATCATATCAATATCTTCCGGAAGATGAATGAAACCGTAGCGGTATACCATGCCACCCATTACCAATAGGGAAGAAGCGATGGTGAGGTAACGGAGTATGCTGAGTATTAAGCTTTCGTACCTGAACAGAAACAAAGATATTTTTTGTTTTGAGTTCAATGGCTGCTATACGTTAGGTATTGTGCTTCCTTTTTCAGTTTTTCAACGTCAATGGGAACAACCCCTGTTTCTTCGCATACAAGCCCGCCGGCCAGGTTGGCCAGATCGGCTATTAGCCTGCGTTCCACTCCCGTGGCCAGGCAAAGGGAGGCTACGCTGATAACGGTATCGCCGGCACCGCTGACATCAGAGATATGACGTACATGAGCCGGAATAAAATCGTATTGATTGTGGTCAGTGATCATCACCCCGTCCTCGCTCAGGGTCACCATAGTGTAGGTATTGTTGAGTATGCGGTGAAGTTCCTCAACGACGGTTTCGAGGTTATGGTGATCCTTCAGGTTCAGGTCGCTGTTCAGGCCTTCCCTTATTTCTTTCAGATTGGGTTTAAAAAGGGTGACATGTTTGTAACTGAGGAAATTCTTCTTTTTGGGATCAACAGCCACAGGTTTACCGGCTTTAAGGGCGATATCGATCAGCATGGGAATATTGTTCTCTGTCAGCACGCCCTTGTTATAATCTTCCAGGATGACGACATCACATGCATCTATATATTTACGATAAACATTTATCAGTGCATCATTTTCCTGCTCGTTGATGTCGGTTGTCACTTCATTGTCCAGTCTCAGCAGCTGATGCTTGTTGCCTAATATCCTGGTTTTGGTGGTAGTGCGTCTTTTTGCCGATTCCACAATGCCTTTGGTAAGCATACCGCGGTCATCCATGAGCCTTATGAAATCTGTGCCTTCCTGATCCTGGCCGATGACAGAGCACAAAATGGGTTCGGCGCCCAGGGCAATGATGTTCAAAGCCACGTTGGCTGCTCCTCCGAGCCTGCTATCCTTATCCTCGATATTGACTACAGGCACTGGAGCTTCCGGAGAAAGTCTTTCCACCTTGCCCATGATATAGGCATCTACCATCACATCGCCGACTATAAGTACTTTTTTCCCCCTGAAGGAATCTATGATACTATCCATTTAACTCAATTTCATTAATGCATCCTTAATCCTGTTCATGGCCTTGGTGAGGTTATCTTCGCTCGTGGCATAAGAAAAACGGATGCAGTCATCATTGCCAAAAGCACTTCCGGCAACAGTCACTACATACACTTCATTCAACAGGTACATGCACAGGTCCTGTGAATTACGGATGGTTTGCCCATTGTAGGACTTGCCGAAATATGCGCTGATATCCGGAAAAAGATAAAAAGCTCCGTCAGGCATATTCAGTTTCATTCCGGGAATGGATTTCAGGATATCGAAACACAGGTTCCTGCGTTTTCTGAATGCGTCGCGCATGTCGTATGTCGGCTTCATATCACCAAGCAATGCCGCAAGGGCTGCCCTCTGGGCAACCGAATTGGTGCCGCTTGTAAACTGGCTCTGTAATTTTTCGCATGCATATGCTATGGCTTTTGGTGCGCCGATGTAACCGATACGCCAACCGGTCATGGAAAATGCCTTGGAAAGTCCATTTACAGTAACGGTGCGGTCGAACAAAGTGCCGTAATTTGCAATGCTGGCATGTCCGCCAATAAAGTTGATATGCTCATATATTTCATCGCTGATGATATAGACATGCGGATGGCGGTCGAACACTTCCGCCAGGGCCTTTAATTCATCTTCGCTGTATACCATGCCGCTCGGGTTGTTAGGACTGCTGAACATGAACAATTTGGTCTTGGGAGTAATGGCTTCCTCGAGCTGGGCGGGACTTATCTTGTAGTCGGTTTCTACCCTCGTGTCGAGGAATACGCATGTGCCTTCTGCCAGGTAAACCATATCCGCATAACTTACCCAGAAAGGTTTCGGGATAATCACTTCATCTCCCGGATTAACCAATGAAAGCACGGCGTTGACAATGGAATTCTTGGCCCCGGTGCTTACCACAATCTGGTCGGTCTCATAATCCAGGTTATTGTCCCTTTTGAATTTGGTCCTGATAGCTTCCTTCAATTCCGGAATACCTGCCACCGGGGTATAAAACGTAAAGTTCTGATTGATGGCGTCAATGGCGGCTTTCTTGATATGGTCGGGAGTAAAAAAGTCGGGCTCGCCGAAACTGAGGCTTATGATGTCCTTGCCTTCGGCTTTGAGAGCTCTCCCGAGCTTGGCCATAGCGATAGTTTCTGATTCCGAGATGCGGTTCAGGCGGTCCGCGATCATCTTTTTATCTTCAGTTGTGATCAAAATATGGAAATAAAAATGCAAACCTACTGTTTATTCGCTAAAACCGGAAATTTAACTTATCGAAACTTGGCGGGAAGTGCATGGTTTTTTGTACAATTGACGAAAGAAATGAATAATTTGATATTCATCAGCCTGCCGGATCAGAAACGGAAGTTTAATGGCAGTACTTTAGCGGTTTCCGGCAGAAAACCATTACCACCGGTTATTTCCTTTCGTATTTCCAGTTTTTGTTCTTCCCCTCCGTCATCCACTCGATCGCCGTACTGATGCGTTTTTGCCTTGTGGCTTCGGTTTTTGCTTCCTGTATCCATTCAAGGTACTCCCGCTTGTGTGAAGGACTGAATGCTTCATAAGTGGCAAGAGCTTTCCTGTTTTTCTTTAAAGCTGTTACCAGCTCTTCAGGCATGACCAGTTCTGTCTTTTTCTTTTTAGGTTCGGCCGGCAGTTTGATACCTTCATCATTCAGCTTTTTGGCCTGGGCCAGAAAGTCCAGGATGACCTTATCCGGGGGAAGGTCATTCAGAGAGGTTATGCGGCCCATCTGGTACATGGCTTCGCCACCGTCGGCGGCACGGTCTTTCAGGTATCCTTCAGGATCGTTTATAAGCTTGGCTTTCCAGAAGCCGAATACAGCATGTTGCTTAAAAGCGGCCATTCCGCAATATGGGCCTTTGTAATCGAACGAAGGCATTCCCCATTTTATAGTTTCCTGCACATCCGGGCAAGCCTTGTGCACCAGCTGGCGAAGGTGTATCAGGACCGGCTGCGCAAATTCCTGTGCCTGATCGATGTAATCGTCAATGCGTATATCCTTTTTTCCCATGTTTGTAGGGTTTTATCGTACAAATTAAAAAGGTTTGGGTGTAATCACAATACAATTGCGCAAATTATTTTCCGGGCAGGATAATAAAAAACTCGGAGCCTTCTCCCAGTGTGCTTTCCGCAAGAATAAACCCATTGTGATTTTCAATGATTTTCCGGCAAATGGCCAGGCCGATACCGGTGCCTTCAAAATTGTTCCCGTGAAGTCTTTGGAAAATTCCGAATATCTTGTCCCTGTATTCCTCTTCAAAGCCGATGCCATGATCCCTGACACTTATGCAAATATATTCCCTTGGATCGATATGGAGTCTTTCGACCTGTTCATTTGTAAGGTGTTTTTCGGAAATTATGATTTCAGGATGTTTTTCCCCTGAAAATTTGATGGAATTGCTGATGAGATTCTGGAATACCTGGTGCATCTGCCCCGGCACTGCATTGATAATGGGTAACTGGTCAACCTTGATGACTGCGTTCTTTTCTTTTATCGTGATTTCAAGGTCGTCTATGATGTGGTGGATCACCTCGTTGAGATCAACTACCTCAAGAACCTGGTCGCGGTTGGAAAGTTTCGACAGGGTCAGAACATCCTCTATCAGTTTTTGCATCCTGTGCGAGGAATTGACAATTTTGTCGAGATGGTTGATCTCGTCCCTTTCAAGTTTATGCCTGACCTTGTTCATCAGTATATTCCCAAAGGCCTGGATTTTCCTCAAGGGCTCTTTGAGATCGTGAGAGGCCACCGAGGCGAACTGCATAAGGTCGAAATTGGTTTGTTCCAGCTTTTCATTGCTAAACTGCAATTGTTCGGAAGCCATTTGCAGCTCCTCGTAACTTTTTCTCACCAGATCCGAGGCCGTTTTTTGCTCGGTAATGTCCGTCAGCATGATTACCAAACCGTCCCCAAGCCTGGCCATGTGTGTATCATACCATTTGCCGGACATGGAATGTGACTCAAAATGGATATTCCTGCCGTTTTGAACCACTTCGCAGAAATTATCAAAATACTTTTCAAAATATTCCGGAAAACTGCTCATCTTCCTGCCGATGACCTGCCCGTTTGAAGAGTTCATCTCAGCTTCAAAAAGGCTGTTGGCCATTACAAACCTGAAATCTTTAATAGTGCCGTCACTGTTGCGGATAGCGTTGAGTGCGCTGATACTGCTTGGTGAAACATTGAGGATGGCTTCTAGTAAATTGTTAAGCTTTTTCTGTTCCGTTATATCAATGAAATTCACAACAACCCCGTCTGTTGTTTTATCCTGGCGCACATACGGCAGAATGCGTAGCAGGAAACAGGATTCGCCAATGACGACTTCTTTCTCCAACGGGGTTCCTTCAATGATCACCTGCCTGATGTCACCGACAAAATCGGAATGTTTGAAACGCGTTGTAATATCAATGATGGAGCGGTTGATATCGCTTGGAATGAGGTTGATCATCCTGGTCACCGCCGGACTGAACCTCCGTATGAACATCTTGTTGTCTACCAGTATCTGCCCGATGTCCGAGTTGTTGAAGTAATTGTTCATGTCATCGTTCAGGTCGAGCAGTTCCTTTATTTTTTGCTGATGTTCGGCGCTTACCGTATGAAGTTCTTCGTTCAGGGATTGCAATTCCTCATTCGTACTTTGCAGCTCTTCATTGGTAGATACCATCTCTTCATTGGCGCTCTGCAATTCCTCATTTGACGTTTCGATCTCCTCAATCACCGCCTGCAGGTTTTCACGGGTTTCCTTTAGCTCTTTTTCAAGCTCTTCAATTTTATGAAGCCCGGCCGTGTCGGTAATGGCAGCCTCTTCAGCCTTTCCTGACCCCGGTCCCTGTTCTTCATTGAGAACGATGAACAGGAAAGGTTCCTGGTAATCCTTATGTTTCAGGTAAGGTTTTACAGTAATATTTATAAGCCTTCCGTTCTTCCCGCCTTTGATGTTGACCTTGCGCATTATAACGGTCTCATCATTTTTCATCGCTTTGCGTATTGCCACGTTAAGGGCGATGCCGAGATCGTTAGGCACCAGCTTCATCAGGTTGAACTGAAGTCCGGACTCGGGAAATTCAATATATTTCTTGTAATTTCCTGCAGTTTGTTTCACCTCAAGAGAAGTATCAATGAAAATCCCGGCAAATTCATAGGTCTCCAATAATGTCTCCCTGAACAGGTCCGAGATATGGTTTAGAGGGTTCTTGACCTTGGGGGCGCTCGACTCCAGGTTCATTTTTCTCTCGATCGGGAGAAACATGCTTTCCCTGCTTTGAAGCCTGATTTTTGATGCAGTTTTATATATACGCCATTTCTTGTCTATCTCATCAAGAGCGCCGCTGAGCCGGCCTGTATACTCGCTTGGCCCGAGGAACAGATAACCTCCTACATTGAGCGAAAAAAGCAGTTTGCGGATCACATCTTTCTGTGAAGAAGCATTGATATAGATCAGCATATTCCTGCACAACACCATATCCATGCGACTGTACGGCGGATCTTTTAAAAGGTCGTGATTGGAGAACACGATCTGTTTCCTTATTTCGGGTATAACCTTATACTGATTGCCCTCGGGAGTGAAATATTTCTCAATCATGGAAGGCATCATTTTTTCGATCGAGGACTTGCTGAAAACGCCCCTTGACGCCGTTTCAAGCGCTTCCCGGTCAATGTCCGTAGCGAATATTTTCATATGGACGTCATGCAGTTTATTCTTTGTAATATATTCATAGAATAAAATGGCAAGACTGTAAGCTTCTTCACCGCTGCTGCAGGCAGCAGACCATATTTTGACGGTATCCCCGGGTTTTTTGTCTTTCATGATATCGGGGATCACGCGCGTTTCAATGATGTGGAAGGCTTCGGGATCCCTGAAAAAGTAGGTTACATTGATAAGGAAAGCCTGACTCAGGTTGACCACTTCCTCGGGATGATAATTCAGATACTCAACGTATTCACGTATGGTAGGTATATTCAGTTCCATGAGCCTTTTGGCAAGTCTCCGGAACAGGGTTGGACGCTTATAATAACTGAAGTCGTTTCCGGTCTCCCTCTGTATAACCTGGAAGATGTCCTGCATGAGCAGTTCGTCGCGGTGGGTATCGTAATGAAAGGCCTTGACTTCTTCAGGTTCATTGATGAACTCAATAAGGTCATGAATAATGTTTTCAGGCGGCAGGATAAGATCGGCCACCCCGGCATCGATAGCATTGGCCGGCATGCCGTCAAATGCGGCGGTTACAGGATCCTGGACAACGGCAATCCCCCCGTGTTTCTTGATCGATTCAAGTCCGCTTGTTCCATCCGTACCGGTTCCCGATAAAATGATGCCTACGGCATGGGTTCCGTATTCTTCTGCCAGGGAATGAAAAAAGGTATCAATGGCGTTGTTGGGCAATGATGATTTGGTTTTGTCATGTAAAAGCAGTTTGCCATTTCTGACAGTCATCAGTTTTTTGTTCGGGAGAAGGTAAATGCAATTGCTGACCAGGGGGATCTGATCTTCCGCTTCATATACCTTCATGGACGTGTGTTTGGAAAGCAGTTCAGACATCAGGCTCTTGTGATCCGGCGACAGATGCTGCACGACAACAAATGAAAAACCGGTATCCACCGGTGTGTTATGAAATAGATCATTGATGGCTTCGAGGCCACCGGCTGAAGCACCTATTGCAACAAGATATTTGTGTTCTTTATCACTTTTGGACCTGCGTTTGGTTGCCATTGCAAAATAGTATTATCTTTGTTTTCCAATCTTAGAAACTAAGACATGTCTGCAAATATAAGAATATTATTAATTGAGGATGACCAGGATGATATCGATCTGCTAATGGATGCCGTTAAGGAGAACGGGATACATGCTGAATTCGAAATACTGATGCAAGGCAACCGTATCATCTCCTGGTTAGAGGAATCCAAGGCAATTCCCGATATTATTGTGATGGATCTCAACCTTCCCAAAATGCATGGCAGGGAAGTGCTTAAGCATATCAAACAGCACTACAAGACAAGGTTGGTGCCTGTTCTGGTGCTCACGACTTCATCCCAGCCGGAAGAGAAACAATACTGTTTGCAGCATGGCGCCGGACAGTTTATTACCAAGCCTGCCACTACGGATGGTTTTGCTTCGCTGGTGGAAACTATTTCACGCATGGCCCGCACTTCTGTGGCCGGATAAAAAATTTACTGATTGGTATCAGTTTTTTTCGATGCTGAAGATAACCGGCTTCTTACCGAACTGGTTCAGGGCTCCAGCTTTTCAAAATGATCCCTTACTTCAGGATGTTGGGAAATATATGTGCTTAAACCTTCACCCTTCAATGCCAGTTTTTTCATGGTTTCGATATGCCGTTTGCTGATGGATTTAATTGAATAGCGATACCAAGACGGTTGTGACTTAAACTTTATATCGATATGCCCCTCCGATATGTTGTAAAACGCAATTCCGGAAGTTCCGCTATGGTCGGCATACTTTTTCACATATAACAGATCACAATACGCGCACCACAAATGCAGGATTGATGAAAGTCAGCAGGGAAAACCTTAGACGCGGATCCTTATTAAACCGTATTCCGCATACTGATCTGATCCTACCTTGCATATTTCCATCGCCTGTAAAAGGTGTTGAGAATACCGAATAAAATCACCGCCAATACCGGCACTACAGTATTGATCAGTTGCCAGAATGTTTTTTCCCTTAACCATTCTCCTTCGGCGGCCGGTTCTGATATCCTTGCCCTGTCCAGAAGGCGCAGGTTAATCTCTTTGGTTCGTATTTCTATCAGTCCGCTTTCATCGAACAGGTAGTCAAAACAATTCAGGAGGAATTTTTTATTGGCAAACTGCCTTCCGGTTTCCCTGTCGTAACCCAGAGGAAACACCTCACCGGTGTTGCGCTTGACAAAATTCAATCCTATATCACCGTCTGCGATTACGATCATGCTGTTCTTCTTAACACTCTCCCTGACCGGCATGTCATAAACCTTATCGGGTCTTCGGAAATTGGATTTGAATTCGCCTTCCAGGAGTACTCCCGCTACCTGTGTTCCCGATTTGAAGGATTTCAGATAATCCCTGTTCCCCAGATTATTAATGATATCCAGCTGCACATAGGCAGGCGCGTCATGAAGCTTGGTGCGGTCGGAGCTCAGCAGCAGGTTCGTTACCTGGAGGTTTTTCCTGGACATGGGTTTCAGCGTGCCGCTGTAGCGCCCCCAAACCACCTCCAGGTTTTTAACTATGGGATGATCGTTCCCCTTAAAACCGAACAGCGGATAATATACCCATGGGAAAGGCACAAGCTGTCCTGGTCGTTGCGGATCATTCAGCCGGATATTATTGCATACCAGGTCCATCAGCAGGTTGGAATTCAGCCTGACCCCGTAATTAAAGAGCAGGGTTCTAAGGTTTTCGTTGTTATAATCCGGAAAAAACGCTTTAGGGTTGAGCCTCAGGCTATCGTGTTCAGCCATCAGAGGATCTATCATCCACACAGTCTTGCCGCCATGCATGATGAACTGGTCCAGTATATACGCTTCCTCTTTCTGCAATGGCTCAGTGGGTTTTATGACCACGACGCCGTCGTATTGCCTCAATATGTCAAGCGTCTTGAGCACGATAAGTTTTCCGAGCGTGTCGTGGTTTTGGGTGACAGTGGTCAGACCTGTGAACTGTCTGAGGAAATTTGTATCGCCGAGGTCGAACATCACCCGGTCGATATTGTAATTTTCATTCAGGGATGCAAGAAGGTCATCCATAGCCATGGCATCAGGCTCGCCGTGCCCGAAGAGAAAGGCAATTTTTTTAGGGGTCTTGTTAAGGCATTTGCGTATGACATTGGCGATTTCGTATTCAAGACCTTCAATGGATTTATTAATGGAAGTTTCCTCGGCTCTGCCGAAGTCAGTGCTCAGGAGGTTGACAACATATTCCTTATTGGCTCCGTAACTCACCTCTGCAGCAGGGAGTATCAGGTTGCGTTTCTGCTGTTCGGCGCCGATCTCCACATCATTGAAATACATGACGCCTTTCTGGCTGAGCTGTTTGATGATTTCGGCTTTTTCCTTGTCGGTTTTGTCTTTGAACACATTCTCGAATTCAAAGTCGATCTTGTTGCCGCTCAGGTCCCTGAACTCCCTCAGTATGTCAATTGTCGCAGTCCTCAGGCGCTTGAACCTCGACGACAGGTTGTCGCCCTCGAGGTACACCTTGAAATACATCCGGTCATCCACCTTTTGTGCAAGCTGTTTGGAAGTTTCCGATAAGGTGAAACGTTTCTCTTCTGTCAGATCGAACTTCTTGTAGTATTGTCCCGCCAGCACATTCACTATGACAATCACAGCCATTAGCAGCACCAGCTCGATAAGCGACTGTTGCCTGTATCCTCTTTTGTTTTTCACTTTCTTTACCATTTTCTGCTGTTGAATATGATTTTTGTAAGCCATATGAAAAGTACGATGAGGCTTAGAAAGTACACCACATCGCGTGTATCGATAACACCCCTGCTGATATTCCTGTAGTGATAATTAATGCCAAACCATTCGATGAAAAAATCGCTGTCCCTGAACAGGGAAAATGATCCGAGGTAATCGAAGGTTGAATAGAAAAAGAAACAGAGGAACATGCTGACAATGAATGAAACGATCTGATTGTCGGTTATGACGCTGGCAAAAAGCCCTATGGATACATATCCGGCGCTGAGGAGTATCAGTCCCATGTAGCTGCCCCACAGGGCACCGGTATCCACATTGCCTTTCGGAACTGCAAGTTGCGAGACTGTGTAATAGTAAATCAGGGTAGGGAGTATGGCAAAAATAACGATGATAAGCCCTGCAAAATATTTTCCCAATATGATGGAAAGATCCGTGATAGGCTTGGTGGTCAGTGTTTCAAACGTGCCTGTCTTCTTTTCCTCGCTGAAGGAGCGCATTGTAATGGCCGATATGAGGAATATGAAGATGATGGGTGCCAATTCAAAGAGCGGGTCGATATTGGCATAACCCATATCCAGGATGTTGGTTTCCTTGAATACCCAGAGGAATAATCCGTTGGCAACAAGGAACACTACGATCACAATGATGGCGATCAGTGAACTCAGGAAGCTTCGTATTTCTTTTCTTAATATGCTGAACATGTCTCGTTATTATTGTGTAACATTTTTAAAGATGTCTTCCAGTGAATGCTCTATAAGTTTCATTTCGGTCAGCATAAGCCCGTTGTCCACGGCAAACTGGAATGTTGAGGATTTGAGCTTTTCATCGTCTGATTGCGAAATGATTGAATACGTGCTGCCGCCAATGTGGGTGACAGTTCCATATTCGCTGAGCTTCTGCAGCTGATAATCATTCAGGACCGCATTGAATGTTACCTGCAGGGAAGCGCCGGCAGAAAACTGTTGCTTCAGTTCGGAAGGCTTGCCATTTGCTACGATACGTCCTTTGTTGACTATCATAACGTGGCTGCACATGGCTTCCACTTCCTGCATGATATGCGTTGAAAGCAATACGGTTTTGTGTTTTCCGATATTGATGATAAGATTCCTGATCTCTACTATCTGGTTCGGGTCGAGACCGCTTGTGGGTTCATCGAGAATAAGCACTGAAGGGTCATGTATCATGGCCTGGGCCAGCCCCACCCGTTGCCTGTACCCTTTCGACAGCTGCCCGATCTTTTTTCTCTGTTCCACTTCAAGGCCTGTCAGTGCAATCATTTCATTCACCCTTTGGACTTTATTTGGCAAATGATAGACCGATGCGGCAAACATAAGGTACTCCTTGACATACATGTCGGTGTACAATGGATTGTGTTCAGGGAGGTAGCCGATCTGTCTCCTTACTTCGATGGATTTTTCTTCCACGTCCAGATCATTCACAAAGGCTTTGCCAGATGTGGGCGGCAGGTAACATGTTAGGATTTTCATGGTCGTGGTTTTACCCGCGCCGTTAGGGCCAAGAAATCCTACGATCTCGCCGCTGTTTATCTTAAAGGAGATATGATCGACAGCATTTTGTTTTCCGTAGGTTTTGGTTAGATTTTCAACTACTATTGACACGTTATACAGCTTATTATGGTTTGCGAAATTAACGACTTATGTTTACATTTTATTGCAGGGTTGTAAACAGGAATCAAATTTATACAACACCTTGCCTGCCGGGTGTACCACAACCCACCATTGTTCTGTTAATCAAGACCGTATACATAAAAATTCCCTACACGCTTTAACAGTCTCAGGCCTTCCAACTGGTCAAAGGCTGGGGGAAAGCCGGCCTCACGGCGGAAGACCAGGTGCCTTACGCCATTTTGTTTCATGACATCAAAATACCTGCCGTCCCTTGTCATCCTGAGCAGCTCTGCCGGATTTTCAAAGGAATAACCTTCGGTATCCAGGAAGTAAAAAAAGATGCAACCCGATACATCAGGCCCGACAACAGATTTCGCATCTTTGGGTATGCAGTCCTGCAATGCCTTGCGCATATTTTTATCGGCAAATTCACGTGGAATGCCGCTGACCTTGTACCATCTGTCGGGTATAATCCTTACAAATGCCCAGATAAAGTTACACACAAGAAGGGCAATGAGGAGAGGTTTAACTTTTGGAAACGTCCTTAAGCATCGCAACAGGACAATGACAAAAAGCGGTATCAGGGCCATAAAATAATAGCTGTGGTGCATCATCCGCTCGATCGCCATGATATAGAAGCAAGCAAATCCTGCGAGCCACAACAGGATAAAGATATTCTCGCGACGCATGCTGAACGATCGTAAAAAAACTACAAGGCTGATGACAAGCACCGCGAAAAGGGGCCATCCTGTAAGTATTTCTGGCAGATCCGAAACAAGGTTGTTAAAGAATGTCAGCAGTTTTTTTTCGGTGCCTATAGGCTGTATCCACAATCCGAATTCCCGGAGATTGTTCAGCTTTGTAAGACTGAGCGCATAGCGGTACCATGCCACCACAGGCACGACAACAATCATTGCAGATAGAATGGAAACTAATATGTTCTTCTTGTTTGATTGTAAAAATGCTATTGAGGAAAACGGGATGATCAGGAACTGGAACTTGACAAGTCCCGCTGTCATGGCCATCAGTACGGCTGCTACCAGGGAACCAGATTTATTGTCCTTAAAATATCCGAGGAAAAAATAAAGTGATCCCAGGGCAAGGCATAATGCCAGTATGTCGGGCATTGCATTGATGCTGTCGTAATACATCTGGGGAACGGACAATAGCAGCAAAGCCCCGCAGGTAGAAGAAAAAGCCGGAACGTTCAGTTTTCTCAACGCCTTGTAAAAGAACAGCATGCCAAATGTAAAGATCAGCAGGCTATAGATTCTGGTAGCCGTTTCGGAAAATCCCGTTAGTCTGGAAATGGCGGCAAATCCCCACTCATACAATGGGAAATGAGAACCTGTCAGGCCGTCTGTTTCGTTGCTGCGGTCAATGCGCGGTTCCAGGATATTCATATTTCCTTCTGCGAAATTCCTCGACATGCCCAGCGTGTTGCATTGTCGCCATACATGCTGCCCGCAGGGAGGAAGCTGAAGAAAAGGTAAATGGACAACCAGGTTGACTAAAAAGAAGATCAGGAATTTTTTAAAGGAATCCGGTATCCTCATGATTTCAGTTTCAATTTCAACCTGTTTACGAACTGCCTGAACGTTTCGCTGGTATCCAGCATTTCCTTGAACTGTTCTGACGGGGTATAAGCCTGTCTTTTGGTGTCTGCCTTTTCGTCGATACGTATTTGCAGGACAATGGACGGATCGCAAAAATATTCTCTGAGGAACGCCTGCCACTGGATCTTGATGTCCCCGATGAATTCCTCCTGCTGGCGGGTCATTGTAACAATAACTGTTTGCCCCTCAATAGTGGGTATAAGGAGTTTGATAAGGGAAATGACAGATACTTTTTGTGTCCCCGCAAACTGGGCAAATGCTTTAAGCGTATTTTCGGAATTGAGGTCGGGGCCTGTTTGTGAAATGGGCTGGGTTGCCTGAGTCTCCTCATCTTCCTGTTCCTGAAGTTTTTTGTATTCTTCATCGGCCTCTTCCACAATTTCTGCCATGGACAATTGTGTGGCCGGCGGATAGGCTTTATTTTTTAAAGGTATTTTGGGAAGGACAAAAGATTTATCAGCCAATTCCGGCGGTTTGATCGCGTGTTTGGGGAGTATGGCTTCCTTCCTGGCTTCCGACTTTTCCGCCAGGCGTTTCTTTATGAAGTCATCACTTTTTTTTTTAGTTCTTCCAGCGTCAGGGCCGAATTCAGGATGCTGCGGATATGGCAGAGCTTCATTAATGCCAGCTCGATATGAAGGCGCGGATTCCTGCTGCTTTTATATTCCACGTCAAACTGGTTGTTGATGTTGAGTGCATTGAGAAGGAATGACAAATCTGTCAGCTTGCTTTGCGCTTCGTATTTGGTCTTATGGTTTTCCCCCACATCAAGAAGCCTGACTGTGGAAGCATCCTTGCACACCATCAGGTTCCTGAAGTGTTCGCTCAATCCGTTCAGCAGCAATTGCCCGTCAAATCCCTTATTCAGTACTTCATCAAACAGGTTCAGCACTTCCCCGATATTCTGGTTGAGGATACTCTCAGTGATCCTGAAATAATAATCCTTATCCAGTATGTTGAGGTTTTCAACCGCTTTTTCATAGGTGATGCGCCCGTTACAATAACTCACCATCTGGTCGAACAGCGAAAGGCAATCCCTTAATCCGCCGTCCGCCTTTTCCGCTATCAGGTGCAGGGCTTCCTCGTCGGCTTCCACATGCTCCTTGTCTGCGATTTTACGCAGGTGCTGAACCATGTCCTTTACCTGTATACGCTTGAAATTAAATATCTGGCAACGGGAAAGAATGGTGGGAAGTATCTTGTGTTTCTCAGTGGTCGCAAGAATAAAGATCGCATATTTAGGCGGTTCCTCCAGGGTTTTCAGGAATGCGTTGAATGCAGCCTGCGACAACATGTGAACCTCGTCGATGATATATACTTTGTAGTTGCCTACCTGCGGTGGAATCCGCACCTGTTCGTTCATGTTGCGTATATCTTCAACCGAGTTATTGCTGGCGGCATCCATCTCAAAAATATTAAACGCGTAATCCTGGTCGGGATTATCATTTTCCTTCTGGTTTATCACTTTGGCCAATATCCTGGCGCATGTGGTTTTTCCCACACCCCTGGGGCCGGTAAACAGGAAAGACTGGGCGAGATGGTTGTTATTGATCTCATTCAGCAGAGTTTCTGTAATATGCTGCTGGCCCACGACGTCATCAAAGACTGATGGCCTGTATTTTCTTGCAGATACAATGAAATTCTCCAAAACTGATGTAAGATAAAGGTTGCAAAAGTAAATGATTTTGATCCGAAATGAAAACCATGTTGATAAAATGCCGGGACGGCCGGACATTGGTCGGCAAAAATATATACCTTCGGCGAAATTGGCACTGTATCATGCGTTCATCTGTTGCGACGACACTAAAAACTGATATATGTTAGAACAAATAATAATTGCCTGTAAGTGAATCTTCTATACTGCCGGATTTGTGTGTAGGACAAACAGAACAGGGTTAGTTGTTAAAAGTATTTGGAAATAATTAAGGCTGCTTTCTAAGTTTGCCGTATCAGTATGAGGATAACCACCAGTGTTGATCAAAACATCGCAAAGGTCAATAATATATCGGGCGTTTATAATTTAGGTGAGCCGATCCCGGTTCCCGCAGGAAAGGATATTTATATCCAGGTTCCCGCAGGCGTATACCGGTGCAACTTCAATGAAGGCATTTTTCCCGAAGACAGGCGTTTTCTGCAGCCCTCGGAAGTTCCACATGTGGTGAAGTATGACGAAATAGCGCATCTCCATTCACCCACACTTTCGATTAAAACACATTACCCGGGAGAAGACAAGGATATCATTGTTGAGTTCAAATAAATCCTCATTCCGCAAGATCCGGATTTTCTCTTCTATGGACGTTTGTATCTTTGCAGGCGTTCTATGGACCTTTTTAAACAGAACCCGCTTTCCAACTTGTTGCCCTATGATGGCGAGGCGATATATTATGGAAGAGTGCTGTCGCCTGGCGACTCCGACGCGTATCTGCAAGCATTACTGCATTCCATAGCGTGGAAACATGATGAAGCCGTGATCTTCGGACGTCATTTTATCACCAAAAGAAAGGCGGCCTGGTATGGTGACGAAGCCTTTGATTATACGTATTCCAATACGACCAAAAGGGCGTTGCCGTGGACGCGTGAACTTCTGGAACTGAAAGAACTGTCAGAAAAGGTCACAGGCATTACCTATAATTCGTGCCTGCTGAACCTGTATCATACAGGCGAAGAGGGTATGGCCTGGCACAGTGATGATGAAAAAAAGCTGGCCAGGGGAAAAGGAATCGCTTCACTGAGCTTTGGCGCGGAACGGAAATTCGCCTTTAAGCACAAGGACAGCAAACAACTTGTTTCCCTTATTCTGGAGCACGGGAGCATGCTGTTAATGAAAGGGGAAACGCAGACCCACTGGTGGCACAGGCTGCCTCCATCGACCAAAGTCAGAACACCCAGGGTAAATTTGACTTTCCGAACCATTCTCCCGTGACAAACCAACTAATTCCTTGCCTGTCAATTTGTTTAATTATTTTTAAACAAAATCTTTTTTAATTGGATTTTAGTCCTATATTTGCACCCGATAACGGTTCCTCGCTTAAGTAATTCTTAAGCCCGGATTAATAGGGAACGGGGTGCGAATCCCCGACATTTCCCGATGCTGTGATCTCCTGCACCCTGGGTGCGTTTTTTGATAATTCATACCACTGTACGCTCAGGCGTATGGGAAGGTTCAAAAAGGATAGGAGTAGTCAGAAGACCTGCCATTATCAGACGTTTCAAAGCTTTCGGAGAAAAAGCCTGGGATATACTGATTTTTCAGCTGTCATTCCATTTTTTTTCCGTTGCTGCAAGTGTAGAAAAATGAAAAGCTTCGTGCTCATAATGCTTTGCGTATGCAGTGTTTTTTTCCTGTCCGCCCAGGAAGGGAAGGAGGACACAACCGTGCTGAAAAAGTTTGAACTGATATCCCAAAAGCCGGGCAATGAGAGCACAGGTTCGGTTAAGATCAACCTGCCTTCCGGCAGCAGTCATTCACTTGCAGATATACTTAACCAGTACAGCGCTTTGTTTGTAAAATACTATAGCCCGGTAAGCCTGGCTACGGTGTCGATGAGGGGCATGGGGGCCCAGCATACGGCAGTCCTATGGAACGGCATCAATCTGCAAAGTACGATGAATGGTGTGATGGATTTTAACCTTCTGCCGGGTTTTTTTATTGATCAGGCCGAACTTCATACCGGTGCCAATGCCACATCATCCCCTAACGGTGCTATAGCCGGGGCTATTTACCTCGACAACAAACCTGTAAGGAACAATACGGTTTTCACCGAGCTGCAGGCCGGCAGTTTCCAGGCAAGGAGTTATGCCGCGGGAGTTACTTATGATATCAGGCGCTGGACATTCCGGAGCAGGGCTTTATATAAGGAATCAGCCAATGATTTTGAATATGTTGATTATTTCAAACCCGGGAAACCGCTTGAAAAGCTTGAACACAGCCGCTTCAGGCAATATGGCGGCATGCAGGAAATATGGTTCAGACCCGCTAAGCGGCATCAGCTTTACCTGAACGCCTGGGGACAGGCCACCGAAAGGCAGTTGCCGCCGGTCATGGGAGCAGCGCTCTTTCATGAAAGGCAGGATGACTACAGCCAGAGGATATTGTTGCAGCATGAATGGAAAGTGAATGCCGCTCTCGCGGTAAAAAATAAGGCCGCCTATATTGATGAACGCCTCAACTATTTTAACGATAACCTTGCTCCGGCATATAACCATTCAAGGACCACATTTGCGGAAAGTGAATTAAAATACCGTGCAGCGGAAAGAGTGGTTATCTCTGCCTCGCTCAACTACACTTTGCAGCAAGCCGTAGCCGACGGATATAAAGACGGGCGGCAAAGGCACATATGGTCGCAGTGCACAAGGATTGACTGGAAAAGCCGGAATGAAAGACTGAAGCTGAGCCTGGCGAATCGTCAGCTGATTGCCGGTCGTCATATGGCGCCTTCAAGTCCTGATTTTGGATTTGAATACCAGGTCGGGAAGAAACTGAAGTTGAAAGGAAATGCCGCATACAGTTTCAGGATTCCGACATTCAATGACCTGTACTGGATTGGAGGAGGTAACCCGAACCTCTTGCCAGAGAAAGGCAGGAAAGCAGAGTTGAGCCTGGAATTCAGGCATAAGGAATTAAAGGTGAGCCCGACAGTTTTTTATCAGCAGGTCAGCAACTGGATTATCTGGATGCCGGACACGGGTTCGAGCCTGTGGAGGGCTGTTAATGCCCGGCAGGTAAAAAGCCGCGGACTGGAGCTTGCCGCAGAGTATGCCAAAACCATATTAAAACATCATTCATTCAAGGTGTTTGGCCGGTACCAGTTTGTTCAAAGTATAAATACGAAGGTATATGACAGGGATAGTACAGCCCTTGGCAAACAGCTGTTCTATACGCCTGTGCATACAGGATTTGTTCAGCTGCGGTACACTTATAAACGGTTCCAGTTCTGGCTGGGATCTGTTTATACGGGAAGCCGTTTCACCACATCCGATAACGATAGGGATTATATGATGCCTGCTTACAGGATCATGAACGCAGGCATAGCTTATATGTACGCCTACAAAAAACACGAGGCTGTGCTTGGATTCCTGGTCAATAACATTGGAAATACCACGTACCAGGTCATCGAAAACAGGCCTATGCCAATGAGAAATTATCAAGTAACTTTAAAAATAAATATTCATTATGAAAAAAATTAAAAGCGCGTCCTGGCTGATTGCAGCCCTTTTTGTTTCCGTATTTTCTGCCTGTAAGCCGGATGAAGATGTGAAAGTGGAAACGGAGAATTTTGAAGGTGTGATCGTTGTGAACGAAGGCGGTTTCGGAAAGTCAAATGGCAGTGTCGGGGTGTTTAAACCGGGAACTGGGGATTATTTTGACGCATTCAGGAAAGCCAATGGAAGACCTCTTGGCGACGTGGTGCAATCCGTTACCCTGATCAATGACAAATTCTATATAGTGGTGAACAACAGCAACAAGATTGAGGTGGTGAACAAGAGCGATTTCAAATCTGTGACCACCATAACCGTTACCCAGCCGCGTTATGTCCTGCCTGTGGGATCCGGCAAAGCCTATATCAGCCAGATGAATAGTCAGGTCATAGCCGTATTAAATACCAATACCAATACGATTTCTAAAAACATAGATGTGAAGTCTGCAACCGACAACATGGCGGTGATGAACGGAAGGGTTTACGCCGGAAAGGCTTTTGGCGACAGGATATATGTGATCAATGATACAACGGATGTAGTGGTAGATTCCATCATTGTCGGAAAAGGTGTCAGCAACATTGTCAATATCAGTTCCGACAGGATCGCCGTTCTATGTTCCGGCCTTCCAAGTGTTGAAAATGGAAAGATCGCATTTATCAATAAGGATTCCGCAAAGGTGGAGAGAAAGGTCGATTTCACCAGTGGGTCATACAGCGGTGTGATGGATTATTACAATGGCAACCTGTACTACAGTTTCGGCGACGGTAAGGTTTACAGCATTGCTTCAACTGCAACAGCCCCTGCTGCCAGCCCGTCCATAACGCTTTCTTCAGGCTCGGTCTATGGTTTGAACATTGATAGATCCAATGGCGATCGTTACATTTGCGATGCCACGGATTTTAACAGCGCAGGCAAAGTGTATATTTACAACAACTCTGATGACCTTGTGAGACAATTCTCTACAGGCATAGCCCCGAGCAAAGTCATATTCAACAAATAACAGGTTTGAGATATCAAAGGACTAACACTAGCAAAACACTATTCTCCGGTTTGATTGCTGCTATCCTGATAACGGGTTGCGGCAATCCATCCCGGAAATTTACAGGACCGGTCAAAAGTTTTCATGAGATAAAATATTCACAGCTGTTCGGGATAGCGCATTTCGAAGCCTACGACCAGTTGTTCTATCTAGATGGCGGGGATACACTATGGAGCCTTAAAAGCACTGAACTTCCGAAAGGGATGCCGCGTGTAGCCGTAACATCTTCAGTGTTTGCCGGATTTATCGAGGCACTTGGTCTGCAGGAAAGCATTGTTGGGGTTGATAATGACAAATATTTTAATGATCCGGTGATGCTTGAGCGGATTGGCAAAGGCCAGGTTGGCATAATAGGAGAGGAGGGACAAATGCAGACCGAAAAGTTGGTAACTCTTCGGCCTGACGTACTTATCGCCAGTTCGCACGGATTTAACAATACGACCTTGAAAAATCGCCTGAAACAAGTGAACGTCCATGTGTTGATGTGTGATAATTTTAAGGAACAACATCCGCTGGCCAGGGCCGAATGGATCAAGGTTTTTGGCTTTATATACGGACGCCCGGTTCAGGCCGACAGCCTGTTTTCTATGGTTGAAAAAAACTATCTGCAGATCAGGGATTCGGCAAAATTCATCCGGCAAAAACCACTTGTCATGACAGAAGCCATGTATAGTGAGGTGTGGAGCATTCCGGGTGGCAGCAGCTACACGGCCAGACTTATAGAAGATGCCGGGGGCACTTATATTTTCAGTAATAGGAAAGGTCTTCATACGTATCCCCTGAACCTTGAAAGCGTATTGAAGGAAAGCGGGGATGCGGATATATGGATACATGTCAACCAGTTTAAATCGAAAGACCGCATGCTGAAAGCCAACCCGAGGTATGCGCTTTTCAAGCCGTTCCGGGACAACAGGGTATATAATAACAATAAAAGAGAAAATGCTTACGGCGGTAATGATTTCTGGGAAACAGGCGCTTTCAGGGCCGATTTGGTGCTTCGCGACCTGGTAACCATATTTTCTGGACAGAAAATTTCTGAGGATAAATTGTATTTTTATACCTTAGTAGATTAGATTTGCCTTTTTTTACCTGGCTAATCATTCGTGCTGTTTAACTCCTGGATATTTTTTCTTTTCCTGCCCCTGGTTTTTACAGGCTATTTTTTATTGCCGCATAAGTGGAGGGGATTCTTTTTACTCATCGCATCTTATGTATTCTACGGATGGTGGCAGTGGGAGTTTCTTTTGATATTAGGCTTTACCACTCTTGTAGATTATTTCTGCGCACTGAAGATCCAGGACTCTGAAGGCAGCCTCAAAAAGCGCTGGCTCATTCTCAGCCTTGGCAGTAACCTCAGCGTACTTTTTTTCTTTAAATATTTTTATTTCTTTTTTGGCAGCACGGATTTCATACAGCAGTTTGTTCACCCGTATCCGAAACTGAAAGATCTGGTGGATTTTCTCGGCAAGGCCTTGCCTGTAGGTATTTCGTTTTACACATTTCAGTCCATGAGCTATACCCTGGATGTATATTATGGCAGGGCCGTTCCCGAACGCAGCCTCAGGCAGTTTGCCACGTTCGTCAGTTATTTCCCCCAGTTGGTGGCGGGACCTATCGAGCGGTTCACGCACCTGAATGAACAGATCAAACAAAGGCATTTCATTGTTTACAGTAATCTGCAGGCAGGATTCCGGCTGATGCTTTACGGCTTTTTTGTCAAGATGGTCATTGCGGATAACCTGTCATATACGGTGACCTCCGTGTTCAATGAACCTGGCAAATGGTATTTTTATTGGGATATCATAGGTGTATTCTGCTTTGCTTTCCAGATTTATTCTGATTTTTTCGGGTATTCATTGATCGCCCAGGGGGTGGCCAAGCTCTTCGGAGTGGACCTGATGGACAATTTCAACAGGCCATACATGGCGAGGAACATCACCGATTTCTGGAAACGCTGGCATATTTCACTCAGTACGTGGTTCAGGGATTACCTCTATATTCCTTTGGGAGGCAACAAGGTGGGCAAAGCTGCCTGGGTACGGAACATCATGCTGGTATTCCTCCTCAGCGGGCTGTGGCACGGTGCAAATTATACATTCATTATCTGGGGCGCTCTGCATGGCCTGTATTACCTCGTACAGAGGTTTTCTCCCGTGGTCATCAGGAATTATTACCTGAGCGCCGTGCTGACATTCGTGGGGGTGGGAATTGCCTGGGTATTCTTCAGGGCCGACACGGTTGCACAGGCCATGGATGTGTTTAAAGGCATGGCAGGCATGCTTGAGGGGAAGAGGCAGCTCGACACCCAGCCATTTATCTTTCTGCTGCTGCTGATCTTCTGGATCATGGAATTGGCCAGGGGTGGACAGCGTTTTGATGCATTCTGTGCCAGGTTCAACAGTTTCCAGAGGTGGAGTTTGTATTCTTTTATCTTATTTTGCATCCTCGTAGTTTGCGGGACGCAATATTACCCCTTTATTTATTTCAGGTTTTAATTGAATATACTGGTCAGACATATCATCTACAAGTCGCTTGCAATGGTTTTCACCATATGCCTGAGTGCATTTGTCTATAAACGCATATACTGGATCCCGGAGCTCAAGGACCAGGGACCGATGTTATACAACCTTTCCGAATATCAGTGGCATAACGATCTCCTGTATTTCGGCGAATCTTCCAATTATTGGGTGGCGCCTGAAGATTCGGATAAGCGTACCATCAGCGATATGATCAATGACAGCATTCCCGGCATGCGGCTTAGCGGATTGCAGGTGCCGGCTTACCATGCAGGGATGTTCCTGCCTGTTATAAAACGCATTGATACCACCAGCAGGGTAAGGGGCATAGTCGTAACCATGAACCTAAGATCCTTCGGCAAGCCTTGGATATATTCAACCCAGGAAAATGCATTGATGCGCGCCAGGTGTTTTTACGGGGATCATCATCCTTTATATAACCGCATGGCTGCGGCACTTCAGTTTTATAAAAATCCTGATCCTGAAGAGCAGGAAAAAAAGATGCTCCATGCATTTGAATTCGATACACTGAAGGTAAATTTTCCTTTGCCTTTCAATACCGTTAAACGCTGGTGTGAACAGGAAAAATTCCCTTTGCCAGGGGGTGGTGAGGATTTTCCGAAGAGGGTGCTGGCCGATCATTATATCAAAGCTTATGCCTTCCAGATTGATACAAATACCAATGTCAGGATTAAGGATTTTGATGAGATTGTGAAGGTATGCAAACAAAAGAATCTTAAACTGTATTTTAATATCCTGAGTGAAAATGTGGCCTGGGCAGATAGCCTTGTCGGCAGGGAACTGGTGTATTTCATGAGGACCAATGCGCAGTTGCTGCAGGAGAGGTATACCCGTATGGGAGCCATTGTTATCAATAACCTGGAAGCGGTCCCTGGTGAAAGTTTCGGTGAAAAGACCTGGACAACCGAACACTACGATCAGCGCGGAAGAATGATAGTCGCCATGAATGTCGCCAAAGTGCTACTGGCCAATGAACCGGCGAACAAGAAAAAATCGAATTTACGAAGACACTAATCCCCCTGTGTTTTTAGTAATCGGTTCAGGAGTCCCGGTTTTTATTCCCTTCTGCTTTTTAACGCCCAGTAAAGGCCTTTCACATCATTTTTCCATTTGGGCAGGACAGCAACCATGATTATTTCTTCTATCAGCTCAATGCCGGTGACAATCATTGCCGGATAAAAAAGCCAGTACTGTATGTCTTCAAAAAAGAACACGGATAAGAGGAAAAGGCCCTGCAGAACTGCGGCTATTTTTGCCAGGTATGTGTGAAAAGATGTGGGTTTGCCATATTTTACAAGCGAATATACAAACTGTATAAGAAATATCAGCAGAACTGAGCCTATCAGGGGCAAGTGCTCCTTAAAAAATTCCCACCGGCCGTATGCCAGGCCGAATATGCCTGCGGCAACTGTGAGATCGTCCCCTATGGAATCGAGCTTTGCGCCGAGGATACTGTTAACCTTGAAACGTCTCGCCAGGTGCCCGTCAATGGCATCTGTGAAGAAACTAACTCCCAGCAACCATTTGAAAATATCATACTGTTCGGTTAATACCAGGTAGATTAACAGGGGGAAGGTAATGATCCTGTAAATGGTTACAAGGTTGATCAGCTTGGCACTTCGGCCGGAGCGGAATGCGAGATCGTAAAAATCGCGGATCTGTTTTTTTTGTCTGGTCATGACCGGCCAATAACATGCGAAGGTAATCAATTGCATCTTTTCTGATGTATGACACAGGTCATAACATGAAAAAGGGACGGCAAGAACCGTCCCCCTTCGCAGCTTATGTATAAATGACCCGATTAATAGAAAAATTGTTCCTGGACGATCTTGCCATCCCGTACTTCATACAGGGCGATCTCGTCCATGGTCGACCTTCCCTGGCCTTTAAGCGTTACATCCATACCCATGGCACAGGCGAAAAAATTACCGGCAACAATGGGTTCATTGCAATACCCGCCGTGTGTTTCTTCTGTCATTTCCTGCCACTGCTCGGCTTTTTTCCGTATGGCTGAAAGGCCTTCTGCCAAAGGAAGCGGTGCATGCTGGGGCTCGATGCTTTTTGCATCCTCACTGAAAAGTTCAGACTGGATGTCTTCCCAGCGGCCTTCTTTAGCCAGTTCATAAAACCTGTCGGCCACCTGTTGAGTGGTCATGTGGAGTTCGCGTGTTGATTCCTGTTGAGTTGTCATAATATTTTATTAAATTGTTCACAGCAAATCTAATCTGTGCCGTTCTTTTCGAAGCGTATTTAATGTGATTAATTCATGAATTAATTGTTGTCGGCAAACGACATATGAATTTAGCCTTTGAAACAGTAATCCTTAAGATACGCGATGTGGGAATCGTGTAAGTCTTTACCCGATTTCTGTAATGATTGTTACCTGGTCTACGCGCAACTTTGTAATGTTGTTTTAATAGTCTTTTTATAAACGGCTTTAAGGCAAGGTTAACAACATTGAACCATATATTTCACAAATTATGAATACAACAAGTAAAGTAGCATTAGGAGTTCTTGCAGGCATGGCCGCAGGAGCTATTGTGGGCATTCTGTTTGCCCCTGACAAAGGTTCCGAAACCCGCAAGAAAATTGCCGGCAGAAGCCGCGATATTGTGGATGGAGTTAAGGAATCTTTCAATGAATTGAAAACAGCGGTGACCGATCAGCTGGAATCCGCCAGCGGTCTCGTAAGCGAATTGACAGAGCAGGTGACATCAAAACCTGAACTGGTTAAAAAGGATGGTACCCCAAATCAGGGAAGCAATGAAAGAAACCATCAAAACCCATTGACGAACCAGAATCGTCGCTAATTCAAATCACACCGGCTTGCCTGTCAAATGGCAGAATTGTCCAACGACAGGCAAAGCCTTGGTGCAGATGCAAAAAACATGAAAACACAAACCGAAAAAACAGGCGGACTCCGTCTGTTTTTTTATTGGGAGTCTTTTTTATCAGCCCCTTCATTGTAATAAAAACTTAGTGCTCCCGAAGGACAGTTCCTTACCCGTTTAATGATCTCCCCGGTCGTGGCTCCTGAAGGGGTTATCCATGGTTTTTTAAACGGATTGAATACAGGTAACAGCCCTGATTCACCCTTCCAGCACAACGTGGAATGCTGGCATAACGACGGTTTCCAGATAATGGTGATATCGCCGTTGCTATAGCTCTTGGTTACGTCTTCCATGCTTCAAATGTAAGGGACAAACAGGAATAAAAAATAACATGTGTTTGACAGATCTGCTTCGCATTGTCACTACCGTCTCTGACGATAGTATCCGGCGAGCGGTACGACGATTTAAGTGATCTTCCTGGCAAAGGTATCAATCCCTTTGCGGGTCCTCGGTGTTATTTCCTTGGTGCGGTTCGGTTCATCCAGCTTGTCCGGATCGTCAAGGTATCCAACCGCTATCATGCACACAGGTTCCTGGAATTCGTCAAGACCTAAGGTTTCCCTTAGTTTGTCGGGATAAAATCCCGCCATCGGATGGCAATAAAAGCCCATGGAAACAGCCTGAAGAAACATATGCGCATTGGCCATACCCACATCATGTGAAGCCCAGGCGTTAACTTTCTGGTTTCGTTCTATGATTGTGCGCTTAACTGAGGCAATAAGAACTGAGGCCTTGAAGGTCCATGGCCTGTTCCCGTCGTCAAGGCAGTGCCAGAGTTTAGAAAAACCTTCTGTTCCCCTGAAGGCATATACATATTGCCACGGCTGTTCATTTCCGCTGCTGGCGGCCCAGCTGGCGGCTTCGAAAAGGGTGTTAAGCCTTTCCTCATCGAGCATTCTTTCTGAAAAAGAGCGCGGACTCCAGCGTCTGCGGATCAGATCTATGACCGGGTGAATGGTTTGGGCCTCTTTGATCAGATGATCAGGCGTTGATTGGGATGACATATTTTGAATTTATCTAACAAAAATACAATATTTTGTCCGACTCTGTTAAAAAAGCCTCGCTTGCCCGATCGGACAAGCAAGGCTTCTTCCCGGTACATGCCGGGGGATTCTTAACTAAACTTACACTATATCATTTTTAAACATTTATTTCAATGTTCACTATCATTTATTCATTGCCTGTTCTCTGGCTTATCCGTTGTTCAGGCCTGTTCTTGTTCAGCACCATGGTGTAGGTTATGCCAAGCTTATTGTCTTTCGACTTCCAGACCTGGTTTCCCGCCGTATTGTTAACAATAGTCCATGGTCTCGAAAAGTGCGAGGTACCTGAAATATAGACAGTGTCCTCTGCGACTTTCCACTCAAACGGCTGGTAATCCTCTATATTCCGCTCGATGATCTTAAAGTTGATCGACTTGGTGCCCGTTCCGTTCGTCTCAAAGCGTATGGACCCGATATCACGAACTGAATTGGCACTGCCATCCGCCATCCTTTCCTCATAATTCGAAATATTCCACTCGCTCGGCAAACGCTTATTCATCACCATGGCTGTGGAACATCCCATCAGTGTTACAGCTATGAACATCTTCACACCTGCAACACATACCCCCGTTTTCATGATACAAATTTCAGCAAATACGTGCTGCCGCGTTTTACATCAAAACAGATTTTTTTTATATGATTTGGGTTAAGAAAAAGACAATCCAAGGGACCTCATCTCCCGGATTGTGCCAGCCGGCGGCCCCGGGAAACAAAAAAGGCGCTGTGTGCGGCTCTTTTCCCATTAGTATAAGGATACATGTTAATCGTCGTCGGGACCCTGGCCTTTGCCCCCGGGCCTGTGATGTTCCCTGGCTTTTTTCAGGATTTCTTTTTTGAACTCACGTTCAACAAGAGGAAGCATGGCTACTTTTTTAACGGCGATCACCTTCTTGAATTTAGCCACATACTCCTTGAAAAGGGCATTCTGGTCCTCATTGAGCTTGATGGTGGCGTCCAGGAAGGCCTCAGCCTGCTTGTCATCCATGAAAATGACATCATTGGGCTTATATTGGTTCCTGAAGGTATCGCGCAAAGCTTTTTCCTTTTGCTTGTATTCCTGGTATAACGGCCAGAAACCTTTCTGTTCCGTATCGGAGAGCGAAAGTTTTTCATTGAAATACTTCTTCCTCAGCTCATGAATCTTTTCTTTTTTGTCTTCTTTGCCTTTCTTGCCTTTACCGGGTTGAGCCATGAGCGGACTCGAACTGAAAAGAACCAGCATGCTTAGAAGAAAGGCCGAAATTTGTTTTATCATATTTGTTCGATTTTTTATTCTGTTATTGTTATATCTCTGTAATATCTTCATCAAGGGCTGAGAATTCTTCTTCAAGATCACGGAGTTCCTCAGGATTTAAATCCTGGTAACTGGCTGGTATGATTTCAGCCTGATAAAGGGAATCAATGGTATAGGCCGGTATGATCTCTTCAAATTCCTCCTCGCTCAATTCCACTTCTTCTTCAAAAGCAAGCAGCTCGGAAGAATCAAGATCATCAAAAGATATTTTGTCAGGAGTGTCAACCGGAGCAGTCCTGAATGCTATATACCCGATTGACAATATAGCTGCCATACTGGCGGCAACCATCCACGTGCGGCTTTTTCTCCAAACGGAGACGAAAACCGGCGGGGACGTTTGGCCCGACCTGATCCGTTCGAGCACCTTTTCGTCAAAGCCCTCAAAATATCCTTCCGGAACCCTGAAACCGCCTTTCCTATACCTCTTATCCAAATCTTCCATTTTTACTTCGTTTTGACGTCTGAATGTTACAAAAGTTTAATCAATACCTAAAAATATTTTTATTTTTTCTGTCGCGTGATGGTAGCTGGCCTTTAATGCACCTTCGCTTGTACCGGTAATATCGCTTATGTCTTTATAAGATAACTCATCAAAATACCGGTAATTGAATACAAGGCGCTGTTTTTCAGGCAATTTCAACAGGGCCTTTTGAAGCCTTGCAGCTATCTCATCACCATCCGGCTCATGTCCGTGGTCAATGCTGTTGCTGTAATGTCCGTCCACGTCCAGCAGTCCGTCGAGTGAACTGAACCGGTTTTTCTGCTTAAGAAAACTGATGCTTTCGTTGTACGCTATGCGGTAAATAAAGCTGCTTAAAGCGCTGTTGAATTTAAAGCTTTCCGCATTCTGCCACAGCTTAATGAAAACAATCTGGCTCACTTCGTCGGCATCACTGTGCAATACCAGTATCCTTCGCACCTGCCAGTACACTTTTTGTTTAAAGCGTTCCATGATCTGCCTGAACAGGTCTTCAGGCTTGTTCTGATCAACAAACGCTTTAAATAATTCCTCGTTGGAAAAAGATTGATACTTTTGCAATGCGTAATTTTGACGAACTTAAGATGAAAAAGTTTAATCCTCAAATCAAATTTTTTATCTGCAGTATGATATGTATTATGTCCTGCGGCACCAAAACCGGCAATTTTAAATCGCTTGACGGACGTTTGCTCAACCTTCATGAGGATTCGGTAAATGTATTGATATTCCTGAATACCGAATGCCCGGTTTGCCAGAAATACCAGGGAGCGTTCAGGCCAATGGTCAGCAGACATCCGGAAGTATCCTTTGCTTTTGTATTTTGTGGGGTGCAGAATGAAAAGGAGGTCAGGGCCTTCTGTGACTACGACTCCATTCCGCCTGCCATGATCTTTACTGACAGGCATTACACGATGGCGAGGCGTTTTAAGGCCAGTGTGACTCCCCAGGTTATAGTATTGAAAGGGGATAAAGAGGTTTACAGCGGCAGGATTGACGACCGGTTCAGGAATTTGGGAGCATCGGGACGCACACCCGGTATTAATTATGTGGAGAATGCATTATTTTCGCTGTCCGGAAATGAAGAGATACAGATCAGGCATACAGAGGCTGTGGGTTGTTTTATCGAGCCTAGGTAGCCTCTTGGTTTCCTGTGAACGGAAAGAGGTGACCTTCTCAAAGGATGTACAGCCTGT
>CALMKH010000049.1 GCA_937867025.1 uncultured Bacteroidota bacterium
AGAGCGGTCGAATGCGGCGGTCTTGAAAACCGTTGACTGTAACAGGTCCGGGGGTTCGAATCCCTCTCTCTCCGCAACAAAATCCAACCCCGCGTCAGCGGGGTTTTTTATTTGCCCGCAAGCCTGCCAAATGCGATAGCGTTTGAAGCGGGATGACCGGCAAATAAAAACACAGGGGCGCGGGCCATGTTGGATTTGTTGCAGTGCCCCTCCATCGGGATCACTGAAAGTAATCCCTCTCTCTCCGCCAAATAAAACATACCCGCACAGAGGCGGGTATTCTTTTTTCCAAGGACGGAGAGCCAAGCGGCGGTATCCGCGCTTGAGCGATACGGCAAAGGGAAAAAGAATAAAGATTGCGACAGCAATTTATGTTTTATTTGAAGCCAACCCCACCCGGGATCACTGAAAGTAATCCCTCTCTCTCCGCAACAAAATCCAACCCCGCGTTAGCGGGGTTTTTTATTTGCCGCAAGCCTGCCAAATGCGATAGTATTTGAAGCGGGATAGCCGGCAAATAAAAACACAGGGGCGCAAGCCATGTTGGATTTGTTGCTGGGCCCCCCCACCCGGGATCACTGAAAGTAATCCCGGGGAGTTATCAGTTATTAAGTTATTGAGTTATCAGGGTATGAGAATGCTTTCTAAATCATAAATCTTGAATCACAGCACCCACCCCTTACCCCTGTGGACCTGGAGGGAGTAGTTATTACCTTCTTAATGCACCTTATTTCACCGGCAATTTCCATTTCTCTATCAGCTCCGCATTGAGGCCGCCTTCGCTGGGGTTGGGCTTGCCTTTACCGGTAGTGATCAAAGACTTTAAGCTGCCCTGGATATAACTGTTCCACGCATCGTGGCAAACATCGTAACATTCGTAGTCGGGCACCAGGCCCAGATGTGTAAAATCCAGCCGGGTCTGACCGCCCTTTTCAGAGATATCAAACACGATCCTGGTACCATTCCATTCTGTCTTATCCTCCGTGAAATTGAAATGGTTCTGCAAGACCAGCCAGACAACCCTTTTACCGGGCACGAACTCGACAATCTTCATTTTAGCGATATGGACATCCTTGTAGTAATAGAGGAACTCCTCACCCAGCCTGGTGGTGTTTCCTTCGACGTTCTCTGACCACCAGCCACGCACATTATTAATGGCGTCAAATATTTCCTGCGGTGCCAGCCGGACTGAAAACGATGTTTTGAAATCTGAATTTGTCATGATATTTTGGTTTTAAGGTTATTGTAGTATGAAAGGTTTTTGGAATATTGCAAACGGTCATATTTTTTCCTTTGCATGTTCCCCGATAGCTATTGTTAACCGTTCCTGCACGTATTGTGTCCAGGCCGGCGCACATGAATCGTAACATTCAAACGCCGGTACCAGGCCTGCATGCCTGAAAACTATATGAGTGCCCTCCTCCCCGCCTGACAGCTCAAAGCTGATCCGTGTTCCTGTCCATTCGTCGGTCTTGCCCACAAACGTAAGGTTGCTCTTCGTTACCAGCCAAACCACCTTTTTACCTGGAATCAATTCCACCATTCTCTGTTCGGAGTAATGCATGCCTTCACCCGCAAGGAAACTGAATTCATCGCCGACTTTTTCAGAGTTTCCCTCAAAGGTTTCGCCATACAACCCCGACCACCAGGCGCGGACGTTCAGAAGGGTGTTAAAAACTTCGGCCGGTGACTGTTTCACCAGTATGCTGATTGTAAAATCTTTATTTTCCATATTATTTATTTGGTTTTAAAAATGTAATGCTGCTGATAAAATATATTGTAATGGTTCATCTTTTTTATTACATCAGGATACATGTTCTGAATATAGTTTTCTGCTGTCGTCCTGAATGTGCTGGCAAAAGTATTGTCCGAATAGAATATCCAGGGGTGGGAAAATAGACATTCCGGAGGGTTGTTTTGGACAAGCCCAATCCATACTTTTGTAAATCCGTATCATCTTTATGAAGCATATAACCCTTCTATATCCCGAAGGACAGCGCAACCTCAGCACCATTGCCTGTATCGTCGGCACGGTGGAAGCGTTTGCCAGGGCCAACGATTACTGGAAACAGCAGGGCCACCAGCCAAAGTACCGGCTTGTGGTGGCCGGCGTATCTTCCCCATCTAAAGAGGAATACGTTAAAAACCTGGTCGCCCTGAAGACTGACGCCTCTATTTCGGAGATCAGCAAGACCGACCTGATCATTATTCCTTCTGCCATGCCCGGAGAGGATACAGCGGAGTACCGGCAGATGCTCGACTGGATCAACCGGCAATATAAGGCCGGGGCGGAGATAGCGAGCATGTGCTCCGGCGCCTTTATCCTGGCATCCACGGGGATTATTGACGGCAGAAGCTGCTCAACGCACTGGTCGCTCGTCAACACATTCAGGGACAAGTATCCGAACGTGAACCTGCAATCGGACAAACTGATTACCGACGAGAAAGGCATCTACACCAACGGCGGGGCCTATTCGTTCCTTAACCTGGTGGTCTATCTCATTGAAAAGTATTATGACCGGCAAACGGCGATCTATTGTTCCAAGGTGCTGCAGATAGAACTGGACAGGGACAGCCAGTCGGCCTTTGCCATATTCACCGGTCAAAAACAGCACGGCGACAAAATCGTCCAGCAGGCCCAGATATACATAGAAAACAATATTGATGAAAAGATATCCATCGAAGACCTGTCATCAAAATTCGCCATCGGGCGCAGGAACTTTGACAGGAGGTTTATAAAAGCCACTGGCAATACGCCGCTTGAATACTCACAACGGGTGAAGATAGAATCGGCAAAAAAGGCGCTGGAAAGCAGTCGGAAGACGGTAAACGAGGTGATGTACGATGTTGGCTACTCGGATGTGAAGGCCTTCAGGGAAGTATTCAGGAAAATCACGGGCATGTCGCCGCTCGAATATAAAGGAAAATATAACAGGGAAGCCGCGGTTTAAATTCTTCCGGCTACGTCAGTGATAGGGATGAAAAAACTATTCAAAGGACAATAAACAGGTGGCATTACGTCATGTAAACGCCAGTACAAAAACAAAAAATACATAAAAAAAGGCAGGAATACACCTGCCTTTCATTGCGTTCATTGTTTTAAGCGGTTGCTGATACCCCCGTTTTTGCTTTTGTGTTGTTCCGGTCAAAAAGGGCTTTAATGGTTTTGGCAAGGTTTTCATCTTTCGCGTTTAACTCGCCAATAGCCTCATTCTTCGTGATAGCTCTTGACAGCAAATTGTTAACTGAAATCATACCTTTTAACCTGCCATCCTTGTCAGTGACGGGTAAACGGCCAATCCTGCTCATACGCATTTCGCGCAAAACATCTTCCAGCTCGTCCTCTGCATTGATGGTGTGGATTTTACCTTTGGACAATATTTCCTTTACGGTTATTTCCTCAGATGTTTTGCCATTTTTGGAAGCCAGGGAAAGACAAATATCGCGATCGGTGATAATCCCCACTACCTTTTTTTCCTTGTCGACCACAGGAAGCGCTCCAAGGTTATCATCCTTCATCATTTTAGCTGCATTTGCCAGCTTTGTTTCCGAATTGCAGGATTTTATTGTTCCCGCAGTCATTACTTCTTTTACTTTCATAATTTTATTTTTTATTGGTTTATTGTTGACAGATAATATTCCCATTTTTCTTTTTCCGGTTTCTACCGGCACCCTGGTCAGTGATCATGCCTCAGGCACCGATCAGGACTAGCAAATGTACCCTGCCAATATATAGAACCCTGTGAGCGAACTCACCTGAAAGCGTGATTGATCGCATCCGGATTATTGACCGGATGCGCATTTTTATTCATGCCTCTCATTATGAAGTACACCGAGATACTTATTATTGAAGCAAAGAAACACCAGACTGACACTATGTAATCCTCATAAAAAACCCATGTCATGATATAGGAAACAAGAATGGACCAGCTTAGAATCCACATTCTTTTTACGCTTGAAAAGAATTGAGGAGAAACAGTTGCCAGTATGTAAAGTATCCCAACGAATATGCCCGGCGCCGGCGGGTAGTTCTGCATGTAGGAAATATGCTTGCCGGCGATATTGGCCTGCACATGGTATGCCGATAAACAATACGCCAGGTATAAGGATACAGCGAGACCGATTCCGAGCAGTACTTTTAATCCCTTCCTCCTTTTTTCATTTTGTTCAATATTCAGAATTGAGAAGGGAACCCAGGTGGGCCATACGACCTGGGCAAAGAAAATAAATATGTACGCTGTCATGCTTTGGATAATGATATCCGATGGCTCGCGCAAGGCTAACCACAAAAAACCTTCTGTAAGCTGCTGCACCGCAAAAATCAAAGGTATGGTTGCGAAAGGAAGCTGAGTGGATGATCTGACCTGCTTTATTGAAGCTACCCCTATTGCAGAAAGTATAGCTCCCGCTCCGAAACTTGCACTGGCTGAAAAACACATATACGTTTTAAATTAAAATGTTTGCGAACTATTTGTTGCAAATATTATAACTTGAAAACTATCGCCTTTGCAAGAGCGTTTTTAAAATCAGATTACTTATGCTGAAATACAAATGTAACTACGCCTATAAAGAAATAAAGTGATAACAATCATGTTAACGGCTGATTGAATCAATTGATTCATGCACAGTTTCAGAAACCACCCGCATCCAGCGTGTCGCGGATGCGCCAGGGATGGAACGGCCTGTCTGAGCTCCTTTACCCTGAGCAAGGGTAAAGAGCGAGTAGTGACAGCCCGGTGCCGCCGGCGATACACATGATAAACACGTAGATTTAAAAAAGCGGCAGGCGCCCTAATCAATTAAAAAACCGGTTTTCAAGCTTGCGTTTCTCCTGGGTGATCTTTACGACCGAGTTAATGCTCATATTCAATTCAAAACCGACGAGGACACACAGCGTATTGAAATAGATTAGCAGCATCAGCACGATAATGGCCCCGATACTGCCATACAGCTTGTTATAACTGTTGAAGCCGTCCACATAGGATGAAAACAGGTAGGTGGCCACAATGGAAAGCACGGTTGCCACGATGGCACCTGGCGAAAAGAACTTCCATTTCTTTTTTGCCGAATGTGCGAAATAGTAGATCGAGCTCATGATAAAAAAGATAAGGGCCGACAGGGTGATAAACTCGGCGAGATTTACCACGAACAGCAGAACGGTTTTATTGATCCAGTGTTTTTTGATCAGGTAAGCTGATACCACATTGCCGGCTATCAGCACGGCCATGGCCAGCAATATAAGCGTGGTAATGACCAGGGTGACAAGTATGGATTTCCAGCGTTTCTGAAAAAAGTTCCGTTTCTTCTTTTCATCTTCATGAAAATTGCTGTCGAATGCCAGCATCATTGAAAAGACGCCATTGCTGGCAAAGTACAGGGCGGTCAGGAAACCGAAGGAAAGTAGTCCTGAGCGCTTATTCAGGTTAATGTCCTTGATGGTCGACTTGATGATCTTATAGGTATCTTTGGGCAAAAGGTCGTTGACGACTTCGAGGATCAGCTTTTCGAAATTCAGCCCCGGTATATAGGCTATCAGTGTGAACAGGAAAAGCAGGGATGGGAAAATGGCCAGGAAAAAGTTCCACGACAGGGAACCGGCATACAGGTTGAACTTCGGACTGATGATGCCTTTAAAAAAGAACTGGCACACGGAAAACAGCGAAGCGCCCTGGAAACCCGGCGGATAAATGCGGTCGAAGAAGGCCACAACGCGCCTTACCGGAGCAAGCCTCCAGAACACCGATCGTATGTTATCTTTCTTTTTCTGTGTCAAAACCTCAGTATAAAATGCTCCTTATCCTGCTCCGTCCTGAAAAACACTATTCCCATAAAGTACAGGTCGATCGTCACTTTGACCCGCGGGTGGTTCTTTATTTTCTGCCAGGCTCTCTGCATCCCTTCGCTCCACCGGATGTCATCGAATACAAATATGCTTCCGCTATGGGCTTTTTGCAAGCATTCCTCAAAATAATGCAATGTGGCTTCCAGCGTATGATTCCCATCGAAAAACACGTAATCGACCCTTGGCAATTGTTCCAGCAGCATAGGCAGTGTCTGCTCGAACATGCCCTCGATAAACTGGATATGCAGGTATTCGAGCTTTTCGGCATTATGCCGCGCAATGCGCACACTGCCCGGATTTCCTTCCAGCGAGAACAGGTAACCCTGGGTTATGCCACTGGCCTGGTAAAGGGTGCTTATACCAACGGAACTTCCTATTTCAACGGCATATTGCGGCTGGTAATAATGGCATATCCTTTCAAGGAGTTCAGCATACTTGGCCGATTTGGAAGTCCTCTTCACCACATTCCGCAACTTCTCGCGCTTTGGTTTTTTTCCGCTTGCAGCGCCAAGGGGCAGCACTTCGAGGGTCGAATTGCTTTTCAGCATTTTGCTTCTCAACAGCTCGATCGCGTGATACGTGGGTTTGTTCTTGCGCGCCTCCAGGACCCTGGTCACAAAGTCGAACACAAACGGCGAATGCACGGAATGTTTATTTCCCGCTGTAAAAAAATAAAAGAGAAAATCGATTGCGATCTGGATCTTGCGCAGCATACCACAGGCAAAATTAAAGGATTAATTCCTTGTCGGCGCTTTTTTATATGATCTAAGCACTTTAAGTTCTTCCTGTAATTTCGCGATCTGGTTATTTGTGGTTTCTATTTTCTGTTCGATCTGTTTCCTGAGCGCATCTGCATTCTTGGATTTGGCGAAGAATTCAATGTTGTTCTTAAGTGTTTCGGCATCGTCCCTCAGCATGCGTAATTTATCATTGATAATGCGCTCTTCATGCTTCATTTTGTCCTCGCCGTTCGGTGAAGAGGCCAGCATCTCGTAATGTTCCTTTATGCGCAGCGACTTGTTTTCCTCAGCGCTTTGCTTGAACTTTTTGTAAATGGCATCCACGGCTTTGCTGTAACGCGCCTGGAGATCGGCCTTGGCTTTAATGGGAACAAACCCTATTGACAGCCATTCCTGCTGAATTTTCCGCAGCTTCTCAAACACATGCCCGCTGTCTTCCGATTCCAGCAGCTTTTCCACTTCCGCTAAAAGTTTTTCCTTAGCTGCCTGATTATCCTTTTCGCCGGCATTCTTCTCTTTATAAAATTCATCCTTGCGTTTGAAGAACTTGTCGCATGCAGCCCGGAACCTTGCCCATATTTGCTCATTCTTGCTTTCAGGAACCGGTCCTATGGATTTCCATTTCTCCTGAAGCGCTATCAGATGTTTCGACGTGACATCGTACTGGGTGCTTTCTGCGAGTTTTTCCGCCTCAACGCATAAGGCCGTTTTCATTTCAAGGTTCTTCTCCTTGCCGCTGTTCAGCTGATCAAAGAAGGCCTTTTTATGATGATTGAAGATATTCTGTGCCTCCCTGAAACGTTTCCATATCTGGTCATTCGAACTTTCCGGCACCGGCCCGATAGTTTTCCATTCGGCAAAAATGTTCGCTATTTCTTCCGTCTTTTCTTTCCAGACCTTCGGACTGGTGATAGGTATCTGGTTGATCTGCTCCACTTTTTCGCACAGCACTTTTTTCAGTTCGAGGTTTTCATTCCTTTTGGCCTTGATCTGTTCGAGCTGTTCCCTCTTATCATTGAGCACGTGGTCTGAAGCTTCCTTGAAACGCTTCCAGATATCCTCGGCCACGTCCTTGCCCGGTACAGGCCCGGCGTTCTTGAATTCCTCGTGATACTTGTTAAGCAATATGTGGGCCTTTTTGATGGATTTTTCTTCATTCAGGGCCGCCACTTTCTTGATCAGCTCAATTTTTATTTCCAGGTTTTTCTGCCTGTCTTTTTCTTTCAGTTCATTGTTGATGGCGTGGTTATCGTAGAATTTATCGAGATAAAACCTGTAACTCTCCCACAATTCCTGCATATGCTCCCTGGGAACGGTACGGATCTGTTTCCACTGTTTCTGAAGATCGCCCACCTCGCGGAAAATCGACTCGGTCTCATCTTCTGATGCGAGGGTTTTCAGGCGTTCGATTATTTTTTTCTTGGCCTGGTAATTCTTTTGTTTTTCTTCTTCTGCAAGCCGTTTCTCCTCTGCCCGTTTTTCAAGGAAAGAGGTATATATCTTATAAAACTTTTCCTTCGTTTCGTCATAAGGAGGTTTGAACTCCCTGACATCATGACCTGCATCGGCCCATTCCTTGACAAGCTGGGTGCGCTCTGCCTTGATGACATCGTCAAACAGCACCCTGATCTTTTTAAAGATATCATGCGCTTCCTTGATATTGGGGAACGACACCAGTTCTTCAGCCTTGGATACAAAGTCGGCCTTGGAAAAGGACGAATAATCCGTCTGGTCGCGCCTTTCCTCCTCAATCTCGGAAAATTCATCGTGCTCTTCTGAATCACCCTTCTTCTCCAGGTGTACGATCTTGGTATTTAACACATGTTCGCTGGCATCGTCAACGTTAGGGTCATTCAAATGCTTGTTTGTATCTGTCATTAACTAAAAAAATGTAGGGTTCTTAAACGATTTATATGGTATGCTGTAGGGGTATGCTGTAGATTGAGAATTGTTAATTCAATGGATGATGGTTAGATATATCCTGATTTGCTATGAGTTCTTTCGTTTAGGACTACAAAGATAAACCATAAGTTTTTATATAGGCAAGTGTTTTTTTTTCGAAAAATTCAGGGTATGGACAGCAGCCATTCACCGAGCCGGGCCTCATCGACATGACTGCTTTTCTTGTTGTTGGTGAGTACAATGAAACAGGCTTTTTTATCGAACCTGTTCCAGAAAAATGTCCAGAACCCGCGCCACCAGCCGTTGTGATATACCCACTTCCCGTTCGGGGTATTGCTAAGCCTGAAACCAAGGCCGTAACTTTTTCCATACACAGTGTACCTGTAAGAAGGCGCCTGCATCTGTTCCATGAGGCTGTCGTTTATCAACCTGCCGTCCGACAATGCCTTATGAAACATAAAAAGGTCGTCGACACAGCTGAAAAGACTTTTATCCCCAAGCACTCCATCCAGATAGTATGTACCGGAATACACTTTTTTCTCATAACGCCCTTCCAGAACCCTGTTTTTTATCCTGGGGGGCATATACCCCTTGTAAAAGGAATTGCGCATCCCAGAGGGCTTAAAAATGCGTTCCTCAACGAAACGGTAGAATGGCATACCACTCACCTCCCGGATCAAAACGGCCAGGAAGGCAAAATTCGTATTGCAATAACTGAAGGACACTTCCGGTGCCAGATAAGGTTTCGGCCGGCATGTAACCATAAAATCATAAAAATCACCGGTGTTCATGCAACAGGAAGTATCCTTCCAGAATGTATCGGTATAATACATATAATTGGCAAGACCGCTCCTGTGATTCAAGAGTTGCCTGACGGTGACATCCCTGTAGGGGAAATCCCTGAGATACCTGCAGACCGTATCCTCCAGGCTGATTTTGCCGTCCTGCACAAGCAGCAGCGTGGCCACTGCGGTAACGGTCTTGGAGACGGAAGCCAGCTGGAATATATCATCCGTCTGCATGGCCGAGGTCCTTTTATAATCGCGGTATCCGTAAGCTTTTTTGTAAAGTTGCCCGTCCCTGTAAAACAAAACGGTTCCGTTAAAATCATTCTTGAAATAGGCGTCAATGCTGTCCCTGAATTTTTTACTGAATGGCTTAAGCTTGTCCTTCAGCACATAAAAACTATCCGTAGCCTGAGGTTTTTGAGCCGTTTTACCAGGTTTATCCTGACATGAAGCAAATATAAGAATGAAGAAAATGATCAGTCCGTTACGCTGCATAAAAAAGTCCCGGAAAATACGACTTTTCCGGGACCCTTTGTATAGTTACCGTGAAAAAAATTACCTTACGGTATAGAAGAATTCCTTGTTATTGATGGTGGCCTTTGCAGTAAGGTCGCACGCTTTATTGTTGAACGGATCGTAATCGATCTTAAGTGTTTTGCCTGTGGAGACATTGGTAAGGGTGATTTTTCCGACAACGAACGTTCTTGCACAACCCATTTCCACTTTCTTAAGCAAGGGAACATCAATGGTTACCGTGAAGTTTTCGCCGTTCCTGTTTGTGCCGCTTGCCTGCCCGGTGACTTCGAACTGATCGCCGATAATGCCGGGACCGGCATCGACTGTTTTGGTGATGGTCCTGCTGCTTTGCCAGCTCACCGAGCCGTTATTGTTAAATGCCTTTGCATTGGTTACATCGATCTTGAGGCTTGTTTGCGTAAGTCTTGTAAGGGTGATGGTTCCGGTCAGGCGGGTCAGGTTGACGCCGTCATGGCCTGCAAAGAAGCTGTCGTTGTCATTGGCCGAGATAGTCACTACAGCGCCGTCTACAGAGTATCTTTTGGTAGATGAAATGTGGATCTTTCCAGATCTGTAGCGTCCGTCCTGGCAGAGTATGCCTTTTGGAACGCTGGTTTTCAGCGGACCGAAATCAATGGTGCATTCCACGCCGTCGCCGTCATTGTAGGTGCTGTCCTGGAACGTCACCACTGCACCGCTCGGCAATATGGTATTGCTTGCCCTTGTCCTTGAATCATTGCTGGAGAAATCGTCAGCTACATCGAACATGGAGGTGAATTCTGATTCAATGGTTGAATTATCTTCGGCTGAGGTAATGGTTTCAACCGTGTCATTCTTCCTTTCTTTCGCACATCCCGAGAAGATCAATACCAGCGTCGACGCCAGTATCATCCCGATGATCGATTTTGATTTTTTACTGTTCATATTATTATGTATTGTGGTTAAATTATGCGGGTTAAACTCTACAAAGTGCCTGTAGTTGCTTCACATTTTATAATATTTTCAACAATTGTGCCACAAATGGTTTTTATATGGTCATTTTCAACAATTAAAGGCGGCGCAAGCCTTATTTTATGCTCAGCATATAAGAACCAGTCGATTAAAAGTCCATCTTTAACGCATCCGTCTATCACTTTTCTGCAAAAATCCGTATCTTCCAGATCCACGGCCAGCAGCAAACCTTTACCGCTCACATTTTTAATACGCGGGTGTACAAGCAGTTTGCGGAACAGGGCTTCTTTTTCAGGAATGCTTTCCATCAGGCCCTTGTCCAGTATAAACTCAAGGGCGGCCAGTGAGGCTGCACAGCTCAGCGGGTGCCCGCCGAATGTCGTAATATGCCCAAGGACAGGATCATGGGTTAAACTCTTAAGCACATCATTTGAGGCGACAAAGGCTCCCAGGGGCAATCCTCCGCCGAAACCCTTGGCAAGAACAAGAATATCCGGAATGATCCCGTCATGTTCAAAAGCGAAAAGCTTACCTGTCCTTCCGTATCCGGACTGGATTTCGTCAAAAACGAGGAGCGCCCCGGTTTCGTCACATCGTTTTCTGATGGCCTGAAGATATTCCTTGCTGCTATTGACATACCCCTTTTCGCCCATCAGGGGCTCGATAAAAACCGCCGCCGTTTCATCTGTTATAACCGACCCGATATGTGTTATATCTTCCTGCCTGATAAATGAAACTCCCGGCAACAAGGGCACATACCTCTGGCTGAAATATGCTTCGCTCATCAGGCTCAGGGCTCCATGGGTGCTTCCGTGGTAAGCCTGCTCCTGGGCTACAAAACGGTGTCTTCCTGTCACCCGTTTGGCAAGTTTCATGGCTCCTTCTACAGCTTCGCTGCCACTATTGACAAAATACACCGAGTGAAGTGAAGGCGGAAGCAGGGACGTTAATTTTTCCGCCAGCATCACCTGGCTCGACTGGATGATCTCACCATACACCATCAGGTGAAGATGCTTATCGACATGTTGTTTTACGGCCTGGTTCACATAGGGGTTCGCATGGCCGACATTGCTGACCGCAATTCCCGAAATGCAATCAATATATTGTTTGCCTTCCGCATACAGGTACATCCCTTCAGCATGTGTGATTTCAAGGGCCAGCGGACTATCGGATGTCTGGGCCACATGATGAAGGAAGAGGTTTCTCAGCGAGCGGTCGGGCATAATGCAAATATAAAAAAAATCCCCAAGCCTTAGCCTGAGGATTTAAGTTAATAGTTGTTGGGGTAAATTATTTTACTTTACCTGAAAGGTCTGCACCAGCTTTGAATTTAACAACTTTTTTAGCTGCTATCTTGATTTCTTTGCCGGTACGTGGGTTACGACCTGTTCTGGCAGCCCTTTTAGTAACTGAGAAAGTACCGAAACCTACAAGGATCAATTTGTCGCCTTTTTTCAAAGCGCTTGTAGTAGCACCGATAAATGAGTTCAAAGCAGCCTGAGCTTGAGCTTTAGTAACTTTGGCATCACCTGCCATTTTGCTGATTAAATCTGATTTGTTCATAATTTAAATAATTAATAAATGTTTAAAGTTTTTAAATGATTCGTGAGGTCAAAAGTATTGTAAAGTTTAGTAAAATCAAGGGGTTCCCTATTTTTTTTGATAAAAAATATTAACATACAATTCACATTTATTTATTCCTGCTTTTAGAAAATCTCATAATTTTCTGAATTACAGGGCTTAATAAAATATTTGAAGAATGAATGTTATCGATAAGAATATCGGCTTTTGCATAATTTTTTTTTCTTTTTTCATAGATTTCATTGAGTTTTCCGCGTATTTCATGCTCTGAAAGCCCCATAAACAGTGGCCTCCTCGTCTTGTTCTGCGCAATTCTCTTCGCAATTATGCCGAGATCCGTGTTCAGCCAAATCACAATTCCTGTCTTTTTCATCACATCAAGATTATCAAAAAACACAGGGGTTCCGCCGCCGCAAGATATAATGCAGTTATTCCTCCTGGATGCGGATAACAACATGTCCTTTTCGGTTTTCCTGAAATGATCTTCTCCTTTATTCTTTATAATGTTCCTGATCATATCCCCTTCACTGGATTCGATCATTTCGTCGAGATCGAAGAACTGCAGGCCGATCGACTGGGCCAGAATTCTGCCGAAATGCGTCTTGCCCGTACCGGGCATCCCGATGATATAGATCTTCATTAAGCGCTTAATTTAACTCTCGGATCCAGAAGAACGTATATAACATCCACGAGCACATTGATCAATATAAAGATGAATGACACGAGCATCACCGCACCCATCACCACCGGCAGGTCGCTTTGCTGCAAAGCATCAATGGTTACTTTTCCGAGACCTTTCCAATTGAACACATACTCCACGAAAAATGCTCCAGCCAGCAGGCTTGCAAACCAACCGCTGGCTGCAGTCACAACCGGGTTCAAGGCATTTCTCAAAGCATGGTTCCATATCACCCTGAAATTACTGAGTCCCTTTGCTCTTGCTGTTCTTATGTAATCCTGCTGCAACACATCAATAAGGTTGCTGCGCGTCAGTTGCATGATGATAGAATACGGGCGGATGCCCAGGGCTATGCCGGGCAATATCAGATGCCGCAACGCCAGTTCGTTCTCACCCGTCCCTGGATTGATGGCAAACAAGCTGCCTGACATGGACAAGCCAGTGTATTCACTCCACACAAAACCAAACAGCCAGGCAATGATCACGGCTACAAAAAATGACGGAAGTGAGATGCCGAAGGTGGCCAGGGCCAAGCATGATTTATCGAGCACACTGCCCGGCTTCAGCGCCGAGAGCACGCCTGAGACCACGCCAAGCACAAGCGCGATGCCCATAGCAAATACAGATAAAACGAACGAACCGATAAAAGCTTCCTTCAGTATATCGTAGACATATTTTTTCGACTGATAACTCTTGCGCAGGTAGGGTGCTTTCATCATCAGCTTGTACGCCCCAATATTCAGCGTAACACCCCTGTAGGCCGGGTTGACCTGCCTGGTAACAATAATCGGGGAAAGGTCTTTAAGATATAATGCGAACTGTTGTCCTTTAGGCAGATCCAGCCCCATTTCGGCGCGCATGGCAGCCCTGGTCTTTTCGTCCGCCCTTTGTCCGACAGCTATTTCTTCGGCTGAAGGAAACAAGATGAATAAGGAAAAGATCAGTATGATTACGCCTGCCAATACCAGGCACCCCGATCCTATCTTATTCAACAGGTACCTCATTTGCCTTCCCGTTTTTTCTCCATCAGTTTTTTTATCTTTTGCATGGAAGGTATGCTTCTGCAGCTCCATTTGTCGATAATGGCACCATCATGCCACAACATAATGCCCGGATTTGACCTGATAATGGTCTTCAGGAATGTCTCGTCTGCATTGTGGAATCTGAACGGCAACTGGTTCTCAGCGGCAAACACATCAGCTTCTTTGAGCGGTGACGCAGTGACGCCATACACAGGGACGCCGGCTTTTTTTGCCTCATCACCTAATGACTTTATGTATTGCCATGCGCTCTTATGACCTTCCTCATAGTGGGTGCTTACCACGAGAATATAATATCCCTTGCCTTGCAGCAGCGAATCGGTGACGTTCACGTCATTCTCATTTCTAGGTTCGACCTGGAATCCGTGTACCTCAGATTTCCAAGCAGGTTCAATAAGTGTAGTAACGGTGGTAACATATTTCCAGTTGGTATCCTTCGGATAATTCTCAATGGTGAATGAATCGCGTTTGCCATCCTTTTCATATACCAGCACGGACCGGTTGAGATCCACCAGCCTGGCGCCTTTGGGCGGGGTCATCAGTTCGCGGATATTGTTGCCGGCTTTGTAAGGGAGGAAATCCCAGGCAGGCAGGAATGTATTGCAATATACCGCAAATACGGTCGCACCGATTGTCACCACCAATACCGCATTAAGACCGAACAAAGGCGAGAACAGCGGCACTATCTTTTTTCTCCTTATAAAAATAAAGAGAATAAGGATAAGCAGTATCAAATCTTTATAGAAGGAAGTCCATGGCTTCAGTTTGATGAAGTCGCCGAAACAGCCGCAATCGCTTACGCGCATCTTTCCTTCCGTAAATTCACAGGCGAAACAGTAATCCGTAAACCTGCAGAGCAGGAAAAACACGACAATCAACCCCAATGTAAAGTAACCAAGATACCGGCCCTTTTTATGTTCGATGTACACAGCCGATACGATAATCAGGAGCAGTATCAGCAGCGCGAGGGTCATAAATACGGGCTTCGGGCAATACCCTGTATAATAGGTGTAACCCGTAAGAAAAGTGAAAAAGATAATCAGCAGGAGAATAATCCAGCTGACAATGCGTATCTGCCAGCCTATGAGTATGGCAAACCCTAATGCCACTTCGAGCACGCAGATGATAATGGAAAAGTAAATTGAAAATTCTTTCAGACCCTTGAAAAAGTCAACCAGGAAACTTTGTTTTACGACAAACTCACCAAGTTCCAGGTCTTTGCTCAATTCATGTTTGGACTCCATTGAAAGTGCGAGCTGCTTATCAAACAATACTTTTCCCTTTCCGGATCTCACGCTGGCAGTCACCTTAGGCAGATCGGACGGGTCGTCAAGCACATAAAACTCATCGTACAACCTGGCATTGTCATACACGACATACAGGTAAGAACCCGTAAACGTATCAATGCCTCCCTCTTCATTTTCAAACCCTTCCTTCATCACTGCGGACTGGTTGACCTGAAGCGTTTTGCCGGGATTATTTTCGTTCACCTGGAAAGCAAAGGCGGTATCCGTTCCGTAATTGTCGCTTACTTTAATGAAGATGGAATCCATCGGCCTGGTAAAGTCTTTTGCAAAAACTTCAAAATATTCTTCAAGCTTATATGCGGTTCCTTTCGGATCATTTAGCTTGATGGTGCCCGAGAAGATGAACAGCAAGCCAACGAGTATCCTTGCAATGGAAGTTAATAATTTCATATGTTGTTAAGCGTGATTGAGCGTAATTAATGCAAATATAGAGTAATTCATCATATCCTGATAATTGGCGTCAATACCTTCGCTGACCACTGTATGACCTGCATTGTCCTCTATCTGTTTTGTGCGGTTAATTTTCATAAGGATAAGATCGGTGAAACTGCTGATGCGCATTTCGCGCCATGCTTCGCCATAATCATGATTTTTTTTCAGCATAAGTTCCCTTGCATTCTCAAGTTCCTTATCATAAAGCGCCATGATTTCAGTTGTGGTGAACTCCCTCCCCGAACCCCAGTATTTCAGCTGTATCAGGCCTATGATGCAGTAATTATAAATGCCTATGAATTCATCCTCAATGCTCTCGCCTACCTTTGTTTCACCTTTTTCTTCAATGCTTCTTATACGAAGGGCTTTGATCATGATCTGGTCAGTAATGCTGCGGGGCCTTAGAATGCGCCAGGATGTCCCATAATCCGTGTTTTTGTTTTCAAATAACTGCCTGCACCTGCTTACTTCCTGATTATATTGTTGTAGCGTATGATCCACTATATCCTAATATTGGTTTAATTTGCAAATATATTTAATGTTGTCACATTTCAAATCTTATTCAATAAAAGTTAACGACAAGTTGTTCCTGCTGGACAGACCCAGGGTTATGGGCATCCTCAACACCACGAATGATTCCTTTTATGACGGGAGCAAATACCATACCATAGATTCAGCGCTTTACCGCGTTGAAACCATGATAAACGAAGGCGCGGACATTATTGATATCGGTGGTCAGAGCAGCAGGCCCGGGGCAGATATGATCGGCCCTGACGAGGAATTGAAAAGGACTGTTCCCGTAGTCGAGGCCGTGAAAAAAAGATTCCCTGACACCCCTGTCAGCATTGATACGTTCAGAGCCGTGGTAGCGCGAGCGAATATTGAAGCGGGAGCAGGCATCATCAATGATATCAGTGCGGGAGAAGATGACGCGGAGATGTTGCATACCGTTGCGAAGCTCTGCGTACCATACATCGCCATGCATAAACAGGGGCAGCCTAAAACCATGCAGATCAACCCGCAGTATGAAGATGTCACACATACTATCCTTGACTATTTCAGGGATAAAATAAAACTATTTCAATCTCACGGGCTGACGGACCTTATTATCGATCCGGGATTTGGATTCGGTAAAACCCTTACACATAATTACACCCTTATGGGTGAACTGGAACTGTTTCATGAACTGGATTACCCTCTGCTAATAGGAGTTTCCAGAAAAAGCATGGTGTGCAAATTGCTGAAAGTGGACCCGAAAGACGCCCTTAACGGATCAACCGTGCTTCATACGGTCGCTTTATTGAAAGGAGCGCATATTTTAAGGGTGCATGACGTAAAAGAAGCCGTGCAGGCTATCAGGATAGTAGAGCAATTTCGTATGCCCGGGCACTAAATAGCTGAAATTTTTTCAATGAACCTGATGCCGAATGTTTCCAGCTCCTGCATGACGGGTTCATAGATATCCTTTGTCACCGGGGCTACCACCCCCCTGACCTTTACCTTATCCTCGAGTATCAGCCTGCAGCCTATCGCAAGAGGTAACCCTACGGTCATGGCCATGGCAGTATGCGTGTTGCTTTCGCCCTTCCTAACCATGGTTGCCATATATTTGAACGTACTGCCGCCACGAACATATTTTATCCTGTGCAGCATCACCACGAGATCATGATCTGTGGCCTCCAGCTGCCATTTCTTTTTAAGCAGTTCCTCGAGTATCTGGGCTGACGTGCCCCTGAACAAAGGCAGCGGTTCATTGCTGAATAAGCCGAGCCATTCAAGCCTGGCAACATCCTTCTCTCCACACTGCGTATAGCGGCTGATATTTTCCCTGAGCGGGAGGGAGCTCTTCGGGAGAAAGGAGTTAACCCAATCCTTGAGGGAAGTTCCCTCTTCGAATTCGAGTATGGTGGTATTGTCGGTGAGGCCAGCGCTTACCAATGCCTGCCAGGCTGAACAATAACCGGGTTTGCGCAAAGTTCCCCTGATCATCTTTGTTACATGGTCCAGGCCATAGGCGCTCATATATTTCAGGGAATCCCTGTTGGGGTATCCTTCAAGCGTCCCGTAACCTTCAATTTCAAATTTTTCGGCATACCTGAACAAATGATGATACGGCACCAGCTTGAGCTTCCCTTCATCGAGATACTGCGCCGGAGGTCCCTGTCCTGCCAACACCACATTCCTCGGGTTCCAGCTGAATTTATATTTCCAAGGGTTATCGCCGTCGTCTTCATCTGCCACAAGCCCCCCGCAATAGCTTTCGAAACTTATGATTTCACCGCTTTCAGAACGTATCTGATCCATCATTTTCATGGCGCTTAGATGATCAATACCCGGATCAAGGCCCATTTCGTTCAGAAAAACAAGGTTGCTGCCCTTTACTTCCGCATCCAGTTCTTTCATCTCTTCCGAAATATAGGATGCTGTCGCCAGATTCTTTTTGTAAGACAGGCAAAGCCTGGCGATATGTATATGAAGATCTGCCGGCAGGAGCGAAACGACCAGTGTACTGTCCTGGATCAAGAAAGATACTTTTGCCGTATCAAAGATATCCAGCGGAACAAATTCGACATGGCTAGTATCCTTCACATTAGACATGGCATACTCTGTTTCACGGTCGCAAACGGTCAGTTGCAGGTCATTGGCAACGCAATAGGACGCGAGATATTCAATCAGGTAAAGGCTGGAACGTCCGGCTCCGAAAATAAGGACATGTTTCACGGAGGCGAAGATAGTGGACTATGAACAATTGGCAATGGACAGGAAGCAATAAATTATAGCTGGGTGATCAAAAAACAAGCTATTGATAATCATTATCCCCGAGCGGCGATGCCCTCGCAAACGGCATGTTAAAAATCATAAAAATTAAAACGGAAGTCATTCTCATTTTATCTTTTTTATTTTAAGTTTGCATCCTCATGATGAAAGAAAAAATAGCCATCATCGGCGGAGGCTTATGCGGTTCACTCCTGGCAATCTGCCTTGCAAAAAGAGGGTTCAGTATTGACCTGTACGAACGCCGGGGCGATATCCGGAAAGGCCAGGCTGAAGCAGGCCGTTCCATTAACCTGGCACTTTCAACCCGTGGAATTGAGGCGCTCAACAAGGTAGGGCTTGCGGAAAAAATGCTCGGTGAAGCTATTCCGATGAATGGCCGTCAAATGCACAATATACTTGGGGAGCTCACTTATCAGCCTTACGGGAAACACGGACAGTATATCAACTCTGTCTCGCGGTCCGATCTGAACATAAAACTCCTTGAACTTGCCGATTCGTACGATAATGTCACTCTTTACTTCAATCACCGCTGCGTCGATGCAGATCTTGACAACAATGTTGCGATCGTGGAAAATGACAAGCATCAACGGATCGAGGTAAAGGCAGACATTATGTTTGGTACGGATGGGGCCTTTTCGGCCGTCAGGACCGAAATGCAGAAAACCCTGAGGTTTAATTATTCCCAGACCTATGAAAATTACGGATATAAGGAACTCGAGATAGTTGCGGGGCCGAACGGGGAATTTCAGATCGAAAAGAATGTCCTGCATATTTGGCCAAGGGGTGAGTTTATGATGATTGCCTTACCAAATCCCGGCGGCAACTTCACCTGCACCCTGTTCCTTGCGCATGAAGGAGAGAACAGTTTTGAAAAACTGACAACGGAAGAAGAAGTGACTGCATTCTTTAATCTCAATTTTCCGGATGCCGTACCATTAATGCCTAACCTGCTGCACGACTTCTTTTCGAACCCGACCGGTAACCTTGTGACCATACGTTGCAATCCGTGGGTTTATAAGAATTTTGTCCTGATGGGTGATGCCGCGCATGCTGTCATACCATTTTACGGGCAAGGGATGAACTGCAGCTTTGAAGATGTAAAGGAATTCGACGAAATCCTCGGAGCACATTACCCTGACTGGCAGGCCGTCTTTGAAAAATACCAGGAAGCGAGGATCATTAATGCCAATGCCATAGCAGATCTTGCCTGCAAAAACTTCGTTGAAATGCGCGACCTGGTCGGCCGAAAGGATTTCATGCATTTCAAGCATGTTGAGCACGATCTGTCCGAGTTATACCCCGAATTGTTCAAGAGCCAGTACTCCCTCGTAACTTTTTCCACCAAGCCATACTCATACGCTCTTGGACAGGGATTCAGAAATGAGGCATTGATCAACTACATCATAGAGCATAAGCTTGAGACTGAACTTACAGACCGCAATGTGATGCTACCCCTGTTCAAGGATTTCCTGGGCTAGGATCATACCAATTTGCGGAATATGTCATTTACTCTTATTTTGAGGCCCGGGAATAACGTGGATCTGATAAGCTGGCCTTCAACATAGGGTTTTATTCCAACGTATTTCCTGTCCTGTAAGGCGAATGTCAGGACCATGCGCTTATCGGGGTCTATCATCCAGTATTCCTTAATGGCAGCTTCTTCGTAAATTTCATATTTTATGACGGTGTCATGCGCCGTATTACCGGGAGAAATAATTTCTACTACAAGATCAGGTGAACCGTTGCAGCCAAGCTTGTCTAGCTTTGAGCCATCGCATATGATGGAAATATCAGGCTGCACTACCGTATAGTTTTTTCCCGGCTTGACTATCGGCAACCTGACATCAAAAGGCGCCAGGAAAACATTGCAGGGCTTCTCACGGAAAAAATTCAGAAAATGCATGCCCAGGTTGGAAAGTATGGCCTGGTGATTCGTACTGGGAGCAGGAGCCATTTTAAACACCTTGCCCCTGATCAGCTCTACACGTTCCTTAAACTGCCAGCGCAGATAATCCACATAGGAATATGTGCGGTTCAGGTCAAGGCTTCCATAATCACTCACAGGCTCTTCCACTTTCATACTTCAAAGCTAGAATTTTCTTTCGGCTTTAAAAAGTTTTTTACTCCAAACTATAGCAAAATACGCCTTTTCACGTATTCTGAGTGAATTCAAAAAACAAATCCCAATATCCGGGAAAAGATTTCCTGACAACCTCTTCATCGTCAATAACGGTATCTTTTGAAAATGCAAAAATGCTGCAAGCCATGGCAATACGATGGTCACCGAAGGATTTGAAACGGTATTGGCGTATATCCGGAACAACGCCGTATTCCAGGAGTACCTTATCATCACCTTCATGCTGCAAATGCACAGCCACCTGTTCGAGATTCACCTGCATGGCATTCACTCTGTCACTTTCCTTTAACCGCAGGTTTTTTATCCCGGTAAAACCGGCGGGTATCCTCAGTGCGGCACATACCGCACAAAGTGCAGGAAACATGTCAGGAATATGGGTTACATCTACTTCAAACTCTTTCACTGCATCACCTGTTTTCGATAACCTTATGCCTCTGCCCTCAATCGATGAGGACACCCCGAAACTCTCAAATATCTTGGCTGTCAGTGCATCGCCCTGTAGTGATCGCATATCGAGATTATCAATCAACAGATTCACTTCATCAGAAACTGCCGCCATGGCATAAATAAATGTCGCAGCGCTCCAGTCAGACTCGATTTCCGGACTATCTGCAAGCACATACGGCCCCGGCTGAACACTATATGTGCCGTTGCCTTCCCGGACCTCAACACCTGCCTTTCTCATGGCATCCATTGTCAGATCAATATAAGGTTCTGAGCTTATTCTACCTGAGGATATTATAGTCAATCCTCTGTCAAAAGCAGGCGCGATCAGCAGTAAGGCGCTTAAGAACTGGCTGCTCATGCCTGCATCGATAACCACTTCATTCCTGCTGATATCAATTCCTTTTTTAATCACCAGCGGAAGACTATACGGTTCCTGCAAATATCCGAACTCAGCACCCAACTGTTCCAACGCTTTCAGCAAGGGTGCCAAAGGCCTTTTCCTCAACCCCGGAAACCCGTCTATGCTTACGCGCAGATCTTTCAGGCAGGCATAGGCCAGGTAAAGACGTAACGGCGTACCCGCATCTTCAAAGTTCCTCTCATCATTTTCCGCTTCCAGCGCCTGCTGCAGAATCATGGTATCATGACTGGCGGACAAATTTTTGATCTGCGTATCTGATCCCTCAATGGCTCTGATAATCAGGTAACGGTTCGATAAACTTTTGGAAGCTGGCAGAACAATATTGCCTTGCAGTCTTTTATGAGTGACCATCGGGATTTCAAGCATAATTCGGGAAGGCACAGCCTTGCTGCAATATTAATTTTTTTTTTACAGAGTCCGTAAATACATTAATTTCGCGAGCGGTGAGCAAAGGAAAAATTGGAATTATCGGTAATGGTAGCTGGGCAACCGCCCTTGTCAAGATATTGTGCGACAATGAAATCGACAAATCCCTGCTGTGGTGGCTTCGCAAACCTGATGATGTGCAGTTCATGAACACCTACAGGCATAATCCGCGTTACCTGACCGACGTGGAAATTGACCTGGAAAAAATAAAGCTGACCGACGATCTGGAGGCAACTATCCGCGAAAGCGACATACTGCTCATTGCCGTACCCTCAGCTTTTGTGCACGATGTCCTTAAAAACCTGGATGCGGCCATTTTTAAAGGGAAGAGCCTTATTTCCGCAGTCAAGGGAGTGAACCCCGAAACCCACCAGATCATCAGTCATTATTTTGAAATGGTTTGGCATGTGCCTCCTTCCATGATATCGGCCATAAGCGGTCCGTGTCATGCCGAAGAAGTGGCCATGGAAAAACTGAGTTACCTCACCGTTGCATCCATTGATGAAACATTTGCCGACGCCATAGCTTCCATGCTTGATTGCAGGTATATTTTTGCAAAGACCACGACCGATATTTACGGCATAGAATACGCGGCGGTGCTGAAAAATGTCTATGCCATTGCCTGCGGTATCTGCCATGGGCTGGGATACGGAGATAACTTCCAGTCGGTGCTGGTTTCCGCGGCATCAAGAGAAACGGAACGCTTCCTTGAAGAAAGTCACCAGACACACAGGGATGTGAAGGAAAATGCATATTTAGGCGACCTGCTTGTAACGGCATATTCGCAGTTCAGCCGTAACAGGACCTTCGGCAATATGCTGGGCAAGGGTTACACGGTTAAAAGCGCCCAGATGGAAATGAACATGATCGCTGAAGGGTTTTATGCGACAAAAACCATGAAGGAGGTAAACGAGGATGTGAAAGCGGATACCCCTATCCTGGATGCTGTATATGATATCATCTATAACCACAGGCCTGCCAAACGGGTAATGCAGGAACTGACAAAAAAAATCATTTAACCTACTAACACACCTTCTGAATACACATCCATGCTTGACAACCGGGACATATCAGAAATACTCTCACATTACGCAAAACTGTATGAACTGCACGATGGCAATCCGTTTAAGGTAAAAGCTACATCCGCAGCTGCATTCAATATTAAAAAACTTGGGGAACGCCTCGCCGATATGAGCCTTGAGCAGCTTATGCAGGTGCCGCAATTGGGAAAAAGCCTGGCCCCGAAAGTTTATGATATCATACAAACGGGCACTTTTGCCGACCTTGACAAACTTCTTGAAATCACTCCGAAAGGCGTGCAGGACATTCTTCGTATCAAAGGCCTGGGCCCCAAAAAGGTAGAACTTTTATGGAAAACTGCCGGGATTACATCTATCCCCGAACTTCTTGACGCCTGCCGCGAAAACCGCCTGGTTGAAGCGAAAGGTTTTGGTTACAAGACACAGGCACAGATATTGAGCGATATTGAATTTAAATTCAGCAGTGAGGGTAAATTTCACTGGGCCAGGGTGCAACCGGTTGCCGTGTTGCTGGAAAAGCTTCTAAAAGAATCTTCTGATGTCGGACAATATGAGTTTGCCGGGGATTACAGGCGTTTAAACGAGATCGTGGAAAGCCTTGACGTACTCGTGGTAAGCGATAATCTCCAGGCCGTTTGTGATGAACTGTCCGCCTCAGGATTCGAATTGCTCGATTGCGACGACTCAAAGTATATTTTGAAGTACGCCGAAGTCATGACAGTCAACCTGTACAGTTCGTCTTACGGGCGCTGGGGCAATGACTTACTGGAAAAAACAGCCGCCCCGGAACATCTGGCGCTTATCAATTATCCAAGCCTTGGGGGAGACTTCGAGGACGAGGAAAGTATTTACAAATCGCTGAACCTTCCCTACGTGTTACCCGAACTCAGGGAAGGATTAAATGAACTCGACCGGCTGGACAAACAGGATAAGCTTATCACGTTTAAGGATCTTAAAGGGGTTCTGCATAACCACAGCACCTATAGCGACGGGCTGCACACTCTGGAAGAAATGGCCAGGCACTCGAAAGACATGGGACTGGAATATCTCGGCATATGCGACCATTCCCAGACTGCATTTTATGCCAACGGTTTGAAGCCTGAGAGAGTGATTGAACAAATGAAGGAAATAGATGCGCTTAATGCAAAAATGACTCCTTTCAGAATCTTCAAGGGTATAGAGAGTGACATATTGAATGACGGCAGTCTCGATTATGCTCCCGATATGCTTGGCATGTTTGATTTTATTGTGGCAAGCATCCACAGCAACCTGGGTATGGATATGGAAAAAGCGAACACAAGGCTGAAGACAGCCATAGAAAATCCTTTTACCTGCATACTGGGTCATCCGACCGGAAGGCAACTGCTGATGCGTTCGGGTTACCCCATCGATCACAGGTATATTATTGATGCATGTATCGCCAACGGCGTTGCCATAGAACTGAATTCACACCCTTACAGGCTCGACCTGGACTGGCGTTGGATAGATTACGCACTGGAAAAGGGAGGTTGGATCAGCATAAATCCCGATGCCCACCAGAAAGACGCATTGGCGGACATGAAATACGGAGTAAATGTAGCCCGGAAAGGCTTCCTTACCCCTTCACAGTGCCTCAATGCCAAAACCCGGGATGAATTCAGCGCCTGGCTTGAAGCAAAAAGACGTTCAAGAGTATGAAAATACTGATATTGCGTTTCAGTTCCATCGGCGACATCGTCCTCACCAGCCCGGTCATGCGCTGCATCAAAACACGCTTCCCTCATTATACCGTTCATTTTGCCACAAAGAAACAGTTCGCATCCCTCCTGAAGTATAATCCTTATGTGGACAAACTCCATTTGCTGGAAGGAAGCCTGAGCGACTTTTGCAAAGAGCTGAAAGATGAGAAATTCGACGTGATACTCGACCTTCATCACAACCTTAGAACCCTCTCCATCTGGAGCAGCTTAAGAATCAGGCGCCATTCGGTGGATAAGCTCAACTGGGAAAAATGGCTGATGGTGCGATTCAAGATCAATATCCTTCCATACGTACACATTGTCGACAGGTACATGGAAACAGCCAGGCACCTGGGCGTGGACAATGACGGAAAAGGGCTTGACTTCTTTATAGACCCCAACGAAACAATCAGTCATCTTTCCATTCCTGAAAGGTACAGCGTTTATGCCATCGGGGGACAGCACAACACCAAAAAACTGCCGTTTGAAAAGCAGGTGGAACTGCTGTCTAAAATTCCCATGCCGGTTATGCTGATCGGAGGAAAAGAAGATGCAGGGCAAGGCGAGAAACTCTCAGCCGTTTCGGCAAATGTCTTGAATTTTTGCGGGAAACTCAGCATACATCAAAGCGCGCTGCTCATGCAAGGTGCTGAAAGGATATACTCTCATGACACAGGCATGATGCACATTGCGGCGGCTTTAAAAAAACCTGTTGTTTCCATCTGGGGCAATACCATTCCCGAATTCGGAATGACTCCGTATTATCCGTCTGATTTTCCAAAAAAATCAGGGGTAATAAAAGAAGTTGTGGGTCTTGATTGCAGGCCCTGCAGCAAGATAGGCTTTGAAAAATGCCCACTGGGACATTTCAACTGCATGATGCAGCAGGAGTTTGACTGACATGCAGGGCATCCTGCAGGAATTCATTTTAGTAACAGAAAACTTCAGTGAAATCAATACAGCACATGACATGCGGTTGAGTATGATCTCTGAACAGGGCGTTTATTGATGAAGCCTTGCGCTTCTGCTTTAAGCATATATACTCCTGGCGGAACAGTTCTGCCTTTATATTGTCCGTCCCAGGAAGGCTCACCCTCATATACCAGTTCGCCCCAGACATTGAATACCCGGATGGATATTGCCGTATGATTGCCGGCTGTTACGTTAAGTACATCATTTACTCCGTCGCCATTGGGACTGAATGCATTCGGCAGAAAGACCCTAAGATCGCAACGGGATTCAACAATGGTTCTGTCATTCCCTTTACAACCGCGGTAATCCTTCACTACCACATAATAATTCCCTTTCCGGTCAACCTCTATCCAATGGGTCGTATCGTTTGTGGGATACCACAGATACGTCTTATGTCCTTTGCCTGCGTCGAGCTTCACAAGTTCTTTTTCCTCCTCGCAGATGTAATAATTGTCGCCGAGCAGCAATTCAAGGGTGGGATAAAATCCTATCCGGATTGAATCGTAAGTTTTGCATCCAAGCCTGTTCACTTCCCTGATGTATATTCCGGCGGTCCTGACATAAATGGCCGCTGTACTCTCGCCGGTATTCCATGTATAAAGCGCGTTGGGAACCGTGTACCCTACCCTTAATGAATCGCCTGCACATAATGTACTGTCGTTTCCAAGCGGGAAACGCCTGGTATCACTAACGTTCACCGCAAAATAAAACGTATCCCGGCTGTTACAGGAATAGATTACCGCAAAAGGTTCATAATAACCAGGCTGGTACAGATGATTCGTTGTAAAATCAGCACTGCTCAATCCCTTCTTCAGTGTGTCATTATAGAACCAGCGCATACTGTCAATGGCAGAACTGTCGCCTTCAAACCTGAAGTTGACTGCCCGGACATTACAGATAACTTCATCCACTTCCAGCGTGAATCCTTTATTTTCCCTGCAGGTGCCGGTATGATTGATAACCAGGTTCGGCACTTCAAAATAGGCTATGCCTGCAAGGCGCAGGTAATTCTCACGGTAATTGCAGCCTGCACCCTTGATATCCGGATTCAGAACCACGTCAATCTTGTTTGACGGAATACTGTTAATATGCGTGGTAATATATAATTTACCGTCAGGCCCGCAGGCGATCTGGTTAAAGTTCTCAGGACTTGTTGCGATCAGGGTAAAATCGTTCACATTGTTTGCATCATATTGCACAAGCTGGCTTTCGGCATACCCGAATGTAACATAAATCAGCTTGTCATCCGGTGAAAATGCGATACCGTGTGTTCTGTCCCAACCCTCTTTAACAGGCAGCAATTCCCTGCCCGAACCCACCTTTCCACAAAGCTTGTCAAAACTAAATATCTGGGGTTCGAGAAAATCATCCTGAATTTCCGCGTAGGTTGTAAGAGCCAGCTTTTCCCCATTGTTTGATGACACAAAATCACCCATATAGGTTGTCGTTGTAACAAAATGATTGGCAGAAACCACGGGTTGGTCTATCGTGCCGTCTGGATGAACGAGGTAGGCGCAGAAAAAATACCCATCGAGGGTTATTAGCCAATATGATTCGCCAATGCAATGTCTGACAGCTGTCATCCGGTTAATGCTTGACCTGAGAGGGAAAGCCTGTTTCCGGATCAACTTTCCCCTGCCACCATTGGCCTCCATATCAATGATGTAATAGGTGCTGAAATTAAAAACGATAAAACGGTTTTTGAACTTTTTCAGTGGAATAATGACCATGTCCCTGGCCCCGCTTGTTACCAGCGGCGAATCGATAAGCTCACCATGACGGTTCCAGAAACCGGTGCCATTTGTATAGAACAACAGCTCACCGGTAAGTTCATCGCTTACGGAGGCTCCATTGCCATAAAAATTCATCTTGCTGTCAGTTTTGACAGTCGGGGGATCCGTACTAAAGTCAAGAGCGGCTTTTTGCCCGAAATACCAGTTATTGTTGTATCTGGGCTGGGCTTCAGCTTGCAGGACTGAAAAAAGCAGGCAATATGTCAAGAGCCGGAGATACATTCTTTTTATATCAGACGATTTTTTCGTGCCTGTTGTTGCATCCCCCAGTGAGAATTTTTATCCCACGTCGGGGTTACCTATCATATTCTCAGGTCTTACCCACTCGTCAAACTGCTCATTGGTCAGCAGACCCAGATCAAGGGCTGCTTTGCGCAGGCTTGTGTTTTCCTTATGTGCCTTTTTGGCAATTTTGGCGGCATTTTCGTACCCTATGTGCGGATTCAGGGCCGTAACAAGCATCAGGGAATTTTCCAGCTTATGCTTTATCTCCGGCAGGTTCGGCTCGATACCGGCAGCACAATTGATGTCAAAGCTCAGGGCGGCCTCCCCCAGCAACCTGGCCGACTGCAGAACATTGGCCGCTATCATCGGCTTGAATACGTTCAGTTCGAAATGACCATTGGACCCGCCAATCGTCACAGCCACGTCATTTCCCATGACCTGGGCACATACCATTGTCAGCGCCTCGCATTGGGTAGGGTTCACCTTTCCGGGCATGATGCTGCTTCCCGGTTCATTATCAGGAATGAATATCTCTCCAATGCCGCTGCGCGGACCACTGCTCAGCATCCTGATATCATTGCCGATCTTCATCAGGCTGACGGCCACGCGTTTAAGGGCGCCGTGCAGCTCAACCATGGCATCATGCGCGGCAAGAGCTTCAAATTTATTTTCTGCAGTGACTATTGGCAGGCCTGAAAGCTCTGCAATAGTTTTTGCCACCAGTTCAGCATATCCTTTGGGGGTGTTGATACCGGTTCCGACTGCCGTTCCTCCCAACGCTATTTCAGAAGCTGATACCAGGCTGGAATTGATGCAATCAATACCTTTTCTCAACTGCTGCACATAACCCGAGAATTCCTGGCCAAGCGTTATAGGTGTGGCGTCCATGAAATGTGTGCGGCCTATCTTGATAATATCCCTGAACTCCCTCGCTTTATGTTTTAAGGTTGTTTTTAGCGCCTGTATGCCGGGAATGGTATAGTCGACTACCTGCTTGTATGCAGCTATGCTCATGGCAGTCGGGAAGGTATCATTGCTGCTTTGGGATTTATTAACATCATCATTCGGATGAAGCACTTTATGCTCATCCGTCAGCTTACCTCCCTGCATGACATGCGCCCGGTTGGCAATTACCTCATTCACATTCATGTTGCTTTGCGTTCCACTGCCGGTTTGCCAGATCACCAGCGGAAACTGGTCATCGTGCATACCTTCAAGAATCTCGTCGCAGACAGAGCATATCAGGTCGCATTTGGTGAGCGAAAGGACGCCAAGTTTATTATTGGTTATGGCAGCTGCTTTTTTCAGGACGGCGAACGCCCTGATAATCTCGATCGGCATCTTCTGGTTGCCAATCCTGAAATTCTGTAATGATCGCTGGGTCTGCGCTCCCCAATACACATCTGCAGGTACTTTCACCTCCCCCATGGTATCGTGTTCTATCCTGAATTCTGTTGCGGTGGTCTTGTTCATGATTTAATTGAAATTGGACGGCAAATTTAACCATTATGGCTAAAATACGCTAAAAAAAGAGAAAAAACCTTGAGGGGAACATACATTCTTCCTGTCAAACAAATTTTATACAATCTCTTTTTTTCCGTATGTTTGCCTTTCACATATGGTATGGCTATATCCCTCCTTTCTGTGGGCGTTAACGGCCCTGGCAATCCCTGTGGCCATACACCTTTTTAATTTCAGGAGATTCAAGAAGATCATTTTTTCGGATATCCGCTTCCTGAAACAGGTAACACAACAGACAAAAAGCGGCAACCAGCTCAAGAAATTCCTTATTCTGATGTGCAGGATGCTGGCCTTTTCCTTCCTTGTATTTGCCTTTGCCCAACCGATGCTGCTCCGAAAGGACCAGACCCTTGAAAGCGGCAGAAAATCCATAAGTATCATTATCGATAACAGTTATAGCATGAACCTGACCGGTAGCGAGGGACAACTGCTCGAAGCCGCCAAGAACAGGGCCAGGGCCATTGTGAATGCTTCCGGCAATAATGATCGTTTTAACCTTGTTACATCCGACATGCATGCCCCGTTGCTTCATTTTGCCGGAAAACAGGCCACCCTGGAAAACATAGACAAGATCAAGGTCAGTTCAGCCAGCAAACAACTCGCCGACCTGCTGGAACTACAAAACCGCCTCCTGCAAGTTGCTGAAGGTCAAAAAATGGCTTTCTGCATTTCCGATTTCCAGAAGAATAATTCTGTCATTCGACGCAATCCGCTGGACACAGGCATCCGCCAGACATGGATCAAGATCCCAGAAGCGGGTCATGACAACCTGAGCATCGACACCTGTTTCCTGATCTCGCCGATTTTGCAACCAGGGCAAAACATTTCCCTGGTAATCCAGGTCAGCAACTATACAGCCAATGACATAGAAGGCACTACACTTGAACTGGTTATCGACGGCAAACCTAAAGGCATCGCTTCCTATTCCATCAAACCCTTCAGCAGTGAAAGGCAAACCATCAATTTCACCCTGGAAAATGGCGGCAACCATGCATGCGAACTACGGCTGGCTGGCGACAATATTGCCATTGACGACCAATTGTTCTTTTCCCTCAATGTCACGGGGCATTATCATGTCACCAATATCAGCGACAAGGAAGAGCCCTATGTTGAGGCTGTGTTTTTTGACAATCCCGGTTACTCATACAGGAAAGAATTGTCGGGCAACGTAAATTTCAGCGAATTCAGGAATACCTCGCTTATCATCCTTCAGGGTGTCAGTAACCTTAATTCCGGCTTTGTGGGGGAACTCAGGAAATTTGCAAATAACGGCGGCACGATTGTGGCTTTCCCTGCAGCTAACATTCCATACGGCGGGCTTCAGCAAACGGCTTCCGCTTTTGGTTTCCAGCTTTCCGAACAGCCGCTTATCAATCCACTGAAAGTCAGCTCACTGGATCTTGAGCATCCGGTATTTAAACATATTTTCGTCAAGAACCCCAAAAACCCGGACCTACCTTCCGTTTCAAAATATTTTCATATACAGGCTTCTTCGGGGCAATCCCTTATGAGACTGGCGAACAACCACACATTCATGAATGATATTCCCGTCGGAAAAGGACACCTGCTGATATGTGCCTCTCCCTTACTGCCGGAATACACCAATTTTCAGAACCATGCGCTATTTGTACCTGTATTACTTAAATCGGCCATGTTATCCAACTACAGGAAGCAGTTGTATTTCGATTGTGGTCAGAACCAGCCGATTTATACCGGCCTCCCATATGAATCGGAAAGCGGGTTATACCTTGCCAAGGGGAAAAACACCTTTATACCCGAAGTTATTAACATGGATGGCGAGATGTTCATCAATACAAACGGGGAAATTCAGGAGCCGGGACATTACGAACTAAGGAACAGAAAATCCGATTCAACGCTTGTGAACCTTTCGTTCAATATCAACCGCAGTGAAAGCGACACGCGGACACTGTCGGACGATGAACTGGAAAAGACAGCCTCCGATTTTCATATAGAGACTTTCGAAGGCAGTGCGGAAAAGCTCGCTTCAGAATTCACCAAACTGCAGAAAGGCACTCCATTGTGGAAATGGTGTATTATTTTTGTTTTGATTTTCCTGCTTATTGAAATACTTTTGATCCGGTTTTTTAGAACACATGCAAAGCTACCTGCTTAAAAATATCCAGATATATGATCCCGAGTCCCCGTTTAACGGGCAGACAGGTGATTTGGGAATTAAAGACGGCCAGATCACAGATTTTGGCGAAAAGGCAGACGAATCCGGATACGGCAAGATCATAGATTTTACTGGTTGTATTGTTACCCCGGCTTTTACGGATACGCGATGCAACAGCAGCGAGCCGGGTTATGAACACAGGGAAACCATACGATCCCTGAACCATGCGGCATTTGCGGGCGGATATTCCCATGTGGCTTTGCTTCCCAACTGCAATCCTCCGCGACAAACCAGGTCGGACATTGCATTTCTTATCAACCAGGTAAAGGATATGCCCGTCAAATTCCTGCCGATGGGCGCCATTACAAAAGACCTTAAAACGGATGAACTGGCTGAAATGTATGATATGAAAAACCATGGCGCCGTTGCATTCTCAAATGCCAACAATCCGGTTGAGAATATCGGCACGATGAGCAGGGCACTTCAATATACCAGGAGCTTTGACGGGCTGATCTACAGTTTCTGTCACCAGCCTGAATTATCAAAAGGAGCCTATGTGGCAGAAGGAACCGTTGCTGTAAGCCTTGGGCTGAAAGGCATACCGCAGATGGCGGAATACCTGCAGGTACAAAGGGATATTGAACTGGCAGACTATCACCAGTCGAGAATACATATTTCCAAAATAAGTACCGAACGCTCAGTGGAGCTTATAAGACAGGCCAAGCTACAGGGCATAAAGGTTACGTGTGACGTGGCTGTCATGAATCTCGTGCTCACCGATGAGACCCTTATGGATTTTGACAGTAACCTCAAGCTCACGCCGCCGCTCAGGCAGGCCAATGATGTGAAGGCCCTGTGGGAGGGTCTTATGGATGGGACGATAGACGCCATTTGCAGCGATCATCATCCCCAGGAAATAGAACATAAGGATGTGGAATTTGAATATGCCTCTTACGGGGCCATCAGCATTCAGATAGCATTCAGTCTTGCCGTTGAAGGCAGGAACAGGTTTTGTCCCGGTCTTGATGATTCCGTCCTTATTTCCAAATTCAACTCCGGACCGGCAAAAATACTCGGATTGACCAATTCAAAAACCAATACGGGCGAACGTGCGGAATTCACTGTTATCAATCCGCATAAACAAACCATATTAAGCTCAAGGAATAACTTTTCCCTTTCGTATAACAGCTATTATATGGAAAAGCCTCTTCCATATTTTATAGAAGCAACTTTTATCGGTAAAAACTGTCTTTTGAATAAAAGCTGATACCAGGCAATCAATTAAAACTAAATTCGAACCATGGATACAAATTCAATTTTAGATTCCGGGACAACCCCTAAAAAGTCGCCCGCCGGCACTGCAGTCAAATGGGCACTGGTCGGCACCTTGCTTGGCATTATACAAACCTTTGCCGGCATGTACCTGAATGACGGCAAGTATGACCCGCGGGGTGATGGCATTGGCAGCATGGCCATAGGCTTCATAATACTGTTCTTTGTCCTCTTTATGTCCATGAAGGAATTCAGGGATAAGGAACAAGGCGGTTACATTACCTACGGAAAAGCATTCCAGGCAGGGTTTATCACAAGTTTGTTCTGGACGCTGTTCACCCTGGTCTTTATGGTTATCTTCTACAATTTTATCATCGATTTCGACACATACATGTCGGAACAAATGGATAAGGGTATCCAGGAGATGAAAAAACGCGGCATGTCTGATTCAGAAATACAGAATGCCATGTCAAAGACCCCTGCCTTTTTTTCCTCGCAAGGGTTTTCACTGGCCATCGTAGCGGTAGCAAGCATTATATTCCAAGTGGTAGCAACATTGATCACAGCCATCTTTGTCAAGAAAGACAGACCGCACAGCTAAATATTATTAAAACATGCCGGATATATCAATAGTCATTCCCCTGCTCAATGAACATGAATCTCTTCCCGAACTGGAAGCATGGATTGTGCGGGTGATGGAGACCAATTCATTCAGTTATGAAATACTGTTCATTGATGACGGCAGTACGGATGGAAGCTGGGAACTGATCAAATCGCTCACTGAAAGAAACAGCCATGTGCGCGGCATCCGCTTCAGGCGCAATTACGGCAAATCGGCTGCCCTTAACATAGGTTTCAGCGAAGCGAAAGGCGATGTGGTGATCACCATGGATGCAGATCTGCAGGACAGCCCTGACGAGATACCCGAACTGTTCCGTCACATCACGGAAGAAGGATACGACATCATTTCCGGCTGGAAGAAAAAACGTTATGATCCGGTCACCAAAACCATCCCCACAAAACTCTTTAACTGGGCCACCAGGCGAATGAGCGGCATATATCTGCACGATTTCAACTGCGGATTAAAAGCCTACAGGAGTGAAGTGGTGAAAAATATTGAGGTCTATGGCGAAATGCACCGCTATATTCCCGTCATAGCGAAATCGGCTGGATTCAAGAAAATAGGCGAACAGGTAGTGGAACACCGGGCCAGAAAATACGGAACGACGAAATTCGGGCTTAACAGGTTCGTAAATGGTTTTCTCGATCTACTTACCATTTTCTTCATGGGTAAGTTCGGAAAAAAACCCATGCACTTTTTTGGCATTTATGGCTTGCTCTGTTTTATCATAGGTTTCTTTATTGCCCTGTACCTGCTCATCAGCAAGATGATAAGCCTGATGAATCATGAAAAGGCTCCGCTGGTTGCCGACTCCCCATTGTTTTACCTCGGGCTTGTCTCCATGATCATCGGCACGCAGCTTTTTCTTGCAGGGTTCCTCGGAGAACTGATAAGCCGCAGCAGCGGTGAAAGAAATACGTACTCCGTAGCCGAAAAGATCAATCTCTGAAACCTCCGTTAACCTGAGATGAACGCACATAAACGACCATTGAGAATTGTTATAGTTGGTCCTGCATGGCCGTTGCGGGGGGGACTGAGCACCTATGATGAAAGACTTTGTAAAGCCTTTAACGATGCAGGCCATCATGCTTCGATACTGAGCTTCAAGCTTCAGTATCCTTCATTCCTGTTTCCCGGTAAAACACAATACAGCTCGGATCCTGCTCCGGAATCGCTTGAAATAGACACTGCGATTAATTCCGTCAATCCCTTTAACTGGCTGATAGTGGGAGCCCGTTACAGGAAAATATCCCCTGATATCATGGTTTTCAGGTACTGGATGCCTTTTATGGCGCCCTCCCTAGGCACCATAGCGCGCATGGCAGGAAAGAATAAACGAACGAGGCTTGTGGCCATAGCGGACAATATTTATCCGCACGAAAAACATTTCTATGACGGGATCTGCACAAATTATTTTGTAAACAGCATGCATGGATTTATTACCATGAGCAAATCCGTTCTGGAAGATCTCAAAAAGCTTGCTTCCGCAAAGCCCTCCAGGTATGTTCCGCATCCCATGTACGACAATTTTGGGGAAGTAATTGACAAGAATACCGCCAAACGCATGCTGGGGCTTGATGAAGAATACTCCTACCTTTTATTCTTCGGGTTTATAAGGGCTTACAAGGGGCTCGACCTGCTGCTCAAATCGTTTGCTGCAAGCGGTTTGAAAGACCGGAAAGTGAAGCTCGTCATCGCAGGTGAATATTATGAAGATTCAGGTCCCTACAAACAACTTATTGCGGACCTGCACCTGAAGGATGCGGTGATTGAACGCAATGATTTTATACCCAACCCGGATGTAGCCAAATATTTTTCAGCCTGCGACATGGTGGTTCAAACCTATCATTCGGCCACGCAGAGCGGAGTTACCCAGATAGCCTATCATTTCAACAAACCCATGCTTGTAACCGATGTGGGAGGGCTTGCCGAAACAGTGCCGCATGGAGAAGTTGGTTATGTAACCCCGAAAGATGAAGCAGCTATTGCAGAAGCGTTGAAGGATTTTTATGCCAACCGGAAAGAAGACATTTTTTCCCGTAATGCGAATGAATTCAAAAAGAAATTCAGTTGGGACAACATCATGCAGGGAATTATTGAAACGAGCAGCAGAATTGAGAATTGATAATGGAAGCATAGACCCGGCCCTGCCATTCCCCCAATTCTATTATTTCTGCACCTTTCTATACAGGTAATACGCAACACCCGCAAAAATAAAATTGGGTATCCAAACAGCTATCATCGGAGGTAAAAGTCCGGTGGCGCCGTATGTATTGAAGAATTGTATGACAAACAGATAGATAAAGCTCAGGAATATGCCTATGCCGAGATTCAAACCAACGCCTCCCCTGCTTTTTTTGCTGGAGACACAGACACCGATGACCGTGAGAATAAATGTTGAGAACGGCGAAGCATAACGCCTGTACTTCTCGGTGATATAAAAATCGAGGTTTTCGGTACCCTTTATCTTTTCTTTCTCTATAAAATCGTTCAGTTCATTGATATCGAACGACTGCACATCATCGCTATGCCTGAAAAAATCAGCGGGCACGAACGGTATCATCGTATCCAGGAATTTTCCGCGGGTCAAAACATTTTCACCGGAGTCCTTGTAGTCACGTATCACGTAATCTTCCAGTCTCCACTTATTCGCCTTCCTGTTCCATGAGATCCTCTTGCCGTATAATTTGCTTTTCAGTTTTTTCCCCTCATATTGTTCCAGCGAAACTCCTCCGCCCATGCTGTCGCCATGCCCGAAATATTCCATATAGAACAATATGCCCGGCTTTAACTGCGTATGCACATTATTGGTATAGTCGTCATTGGTGTTCCTGATATATTTATTTTCAAACTGCAGCCTGATCTTGTCGGAATGCGGTATGATGTAACCATTCAGAAAAAAAGAGAGAACAGCAAGCAACAGGGCTGTAAAAAGGTATGGCCTTAAAAAGCGGTTATAACTAACACCGGCGGCAAGTGTGGCTACAATCTCGCTTCTTGAGGCAAGCTTGGAAGTAAAGAAGATGACCGCTATAAAAATAAATACGGGACTGAACAGGTTCAGGAAGAAAGGAACGTAATTCAGGTAGTATTTAAAAATGATCTCTGAAACCGGAGCGTCCTTTTTCAGGAAATCATCCAGTTTTTCGGAAATGTCGAATACGATAATGATGATAATGAAGAGGCTTAACGTAACAGCAAACGTGGTAATAAATTTACGGATAATATACCAGTCGAACTTCTTTAACATCCTGAATTTACAATCTTTGTTTCAATTTCTGTACCATAATGGCCTTCCACGAGGTAAATGTGCCTTCCTGTATCCTTTTCCTGGCCTCGGAAACCAGCCAGAGATAAAACCCCAGGTTATGAAGGCTTGCCAATTGCGGACCTAGCATCTCACCGGCCATGAACAGATGCCTTAGGTATGCCTTTGAGTATTGCGGCAAATGGAGTTCATCGAACGGTGAAAAATCGTTTTCCCACTTCTTGTTCTTTATATTGATGATGCCTTCCGCGGTGAACAACATACCGTTCCTGCCATTGCGGGTCGGCATGACACAATCGAACATGTCCACACCGAGTGCTATACATTCCAGTATATTTTCGGGAGTGCCCACGCCCATCAGGTAACGGGGCTTGTCTTTGGGCAAAATATCGCATACCGCTTCCGTCAATTCATACATAACGTCGTGGGGCTCGCCAACGCTCAAACCGCCTATGGCATTGCCCAAACAGTCTTTAGAAGCGATATATTCAGCGCTTTTTACCCTCAGATCGCGGTATGTGCTTCCCTGAAGGATAGGGAAAAGCGCCTGTGAATAACCGTAAAGTCCTTCTGTTTCACTGAATCTCCGGATGCACCTGTCGAGCCACCTGTGAGTGAGTTTCATGCTGTTTTCAGCATATTGGTACGTCGAAGGATATGGAGGGCATTCATCAAAAGCCATGATAATATCTGCTCCTATCACCCTTTGGATGTCCATCACATTTTCAGGGGTGAACATGTGACGGCTGCCGTCGATATGCGACTGGAACCTGGCACCTTCTTCTGTTAATTTCCTTCGTTCGGCCAGGGAGTAAACCTGATAACCGCCGCTATCCGTAAGGATAGGCTTATCCCATCCGATAAACTTATGCAATCCGCCGGCCTGTTTCAGTATGTCTGTCCCTGGTCTGAGGTACAGGTGATAGGTATTGCCAAGGATTATCTGGGCTTTGATCGTATCGAGCAACTGCTGCTGATTGATGGCTTTCACGCTGCCGATGGTTCCCACTGGCATGAAGATGGGCGTCTGTATCGCTCCATGATCGGTAATGATCTCCCCTGCCCTAGCCTTGCCTGAGGGGTCGGTATGTTGAAGGTTGAAGATCAATTGTGGAAGTGGAATGAAATTTGGAAAAGCCTGGCTTGTATCCGGCTAAACGAACTCGCATAGATATATGGATCCGGGCTGAGAATATTTCCCAGGCTGTTGCTCATTTTAATTTCTGTGGAAATAAGGGACCATATGCCGAAATGATCATACCCGAAGCCGTATTCATAATAAAATGAATTGGCTTTAAAGGCTACAAGCGGTCTGTTCGGCGTCCTGATGGTCGATTCATTGCTTTGGAAATCGTGGCTGTACCGCAAACCGCCAATCACATAGAAACGGTGGTTTTTATGCCTGATGGAATGGTGTTTGAGCAAAAGGCATTGATTCAGCGATACGGATTCTGTTTTTGCCGTTTGTTCCCGGTCGGCGAACCTGAATGTAAAATTTCTCTGGGAAAATTCAAGCTGCGCGAGATAACGCGTCGTCCACAGCCTGCCAATCCTGTAATCGATTATACCTCCGAAACAGAGTCCGGCAAAGCCCTGGGTCGTAATGCTTTTGACCGAATCGCGCGAATAAAAGTCGTTGGCCAGTATAACTTTGGCTTTTGCGTAGTTCGGGACCAGCGATATGCCGAAATGCCATTTTTCAAGATCGTAATTCGGCCTGTGCTCCTGCGCCTGCAAGGCACTGCAAGCCATCATAATCAGGCAAACAACACTTATTTTACACCTGTGTAAATACTGCATATACCAAAAGTTAAAGCCCTGGAGGTAGTATGTTTGAAACCTATATCTTTCAAATGTTTGATAAACGCTTCACCATCAGGAAAATGTTTTACAGATTCAGGAAGATAGGTATACGCAGATCGGTTTTTTGAGATATAACGGCCCCAGAACGGTAATATTGTATTAAAATAAAAATTATAGAGCTGTCTGACAGGAAATATTCTGGGCTTGCTGAATTCCAGCACCACAAATTTGGCGCCGGGCTTAAGCACCCTGTATATCTCGCTCAGGCCCTTATCAAGATTCTCGAAATTCCTCACTCCGAACCCCACTGTACAGGCATCGAATGTATTATCGGCAAAACTGAGTGCCTCGCTGTCGCCCTTATACAGTTCTATCACACCGGATTTACCGGCTGCATGTATCTTTTTCCTGCCTACTTCCAGCATGCCCTCGCTGAGATCAATCCCTATTACTTTATCCGGCTTCAGGCTAAGGGCTTCAAATGCGAGATCCCCGGTGCCTGTGGCCATGTCCAGAATCAGTGCCGGCCTGAGATCTTTCAATTCGCTGATGGCTTTCTTTCTCCAGCTCCTGTCGATGCCCATGGAAAGAAAATGGTTCAGAAAATCATACCTCCCGGATATGCTGTCAAACATCTCTTCCACCTGCTGTTTCTTGCTTGCGCCAGACGTTTGTATTGGTTTGATAGTTGTCAATGGATAAATTAAACTTATTTTTGCCGGTAAAACCGTTTGCAAAGATAAGCACTAATTCATATTTAAACACCAGAAAATGAGAGCAGAATTTAAAGGTTCGTATCCATCCATCAAAGTATTGCCGAAGGGTGATTTGCCTGAATTTGCATTCATCGGCAGGAGCAATGTAGGGAAAAGCTCGCTTATCAATATGCTGTGCAATCAGAAAGACCTGGCGAAAACGTCATCCAAACCCGGTAAAACCCAGCATATCGTGCGTTTCCTTGTCGATGGGAAATGGTACCTGGTGGATTTGCCGGGATATGGATATGCCAAGGTTTCTAAGGAATCGAGAACCCTGTTCGGAGCCCTGATACAGGATTACCTGCTGGAAAGGAATAACATGTATTGTGTATTCGTGCTGATTGACAGCCGTCTCGAACCTCAGAAAATCGATCTCGAATTTATGGAATGGCTGGGCGAATCGCAGATCCCGTTCTGCATTGCTTTTACAAAAACCGACAAACTGAAAGCATCCGAGGCTGAAAGAAACATTGAACAATACAAGAACAAACTGCTGGAAACATGGGTGGAACTGCCGGGGATATTCGTCACATCGGCAACCGAAAAGAGCGGCCGTGAAGAGATCCTTGAGTTTATCGAGAAGGTAAGGAAAAGCTGAACCGGCCGGCTTTTGTTTAGGCTGCATAAAAAATTCCGTTTATTATTTGAAATATATATTACTTTTGCAGCCTATCAAAATGAAACGTTTATTATTTATCGCATGTACAGCCGTTGTTCTGGCTTCATGCGGGGACAAAAAATCAAGCGCCAAAAAATTGCCGCTGAAGTCGCCTAAGGATACATTTTCTTATGCCATGGGGGCTATTTTCGGTGTAAACTTTAATGAGGAAAAGATCACCGATATCAACTGGGACGTGTTCAGGTCGGCTATGGAAGAAGGCATGAAAAACGGCAACAAGAATCTGTTGATGGATATACAGGCCCTGGGCATGTATGCCACAAACTACCAGCTTGAGATCAAGTACGGCCCTAATAAAAAAGAAGGTGAAGAATACATAAAAAAACATAAAGGTGAAGGATATACTGAAAGGCCGTCGGGAATCCTATTCAAGGAATTGAAACCGGGGACAGGGGTTAAACCCACTATCACCGACACAGTGCTGGTATTTTACAAGGGTGAACTGACCGATGGCAAGATTTTCGACTCCAATATGGATCGCCAACCCATGAAAGTACCGATGAACAGCACCAGGATGATGCCGGGTTTCATGGAAGCCCTAACCCTTATGACAGAAGGCTCTGAGGCTAAAGTGATCATTCCTTATGAACTGGCTTACGGCAAGGAGGGAATGCAGAATCCTTATTCCAGGGAAGGCGGAATTGAAGGGTATGAAACCCTTATTTTCACGCTGAAAATGGACAGCATTAAGAAATAGAAGTTTAAAAAATTTCCTTATAGAAAACCGGCTTTCTTCAAGGCCGGTTTTTTTCATTTACCCCCCTGCCCCCCGGGTAAGTTCATGGAGATGCCCTGCTCATATCCGGCATGTGAATAAAAACCGTCAGCAGATAACGAATAACTGATCAACTATTTTCCTATTTTTGCGTCACTTGAAATTTTCAGAAATTCACGGGCACCAGGAGTTAAAACTCAATCTCGCTTCCGTTATAAGGCAGGGTCGGATACCGCACGCACAAATGGTGATTGCCCGCGAAGGCTCAGGCGCATTGCCTCTTGCCCTGGCATACGCTCAATATACAAGCTGCACCAACAAAGCAGGGGACGACAGCTGCGGCACATGCGCTTCGTGTGTAAAATATGCCCAGTTGATACATCCCGACCTGCATCTTTCATTCCCCATTTTCGGATCCTCTGAGACCTGCGATGATTTTATACAGGCCTTCAGGGAAGCTTTCCTTTCCAACCATATGCTGACGCTGAATGACTGGCTGAGAAGCATAGGCGGGGAAAACAAAAGGCCTAACATCAATATCAGGGAATGCAGGAATATTATAAAAAAGCTCTCGCTCAGACCTTATGAAAGCGATTTCAAGGTGCTGATCATGTGGCTGCCCGAATACCTGGGCAAGGAAGGCAATGTGCTGCTGAAGCTGTTGGAAGAGCCTCCCCATAATACATTATTCCTCCTCGTTACGGAGAACCAGGATCAGATACTGACGACCATCATCTCGAGGACACAGTTTATCAAGGTTCCGGTTTACTCGTACCAGGAGATAGAGGCATATCTGGTTGGAAAGGAACTTTCAGTCCCGGATGTGGCAAGGAACATCGCCCTGATGGCGGAAGGCAACCTGAGCAAAGCTATAAGGCTTTCAGGAGAAATGGAGGACACGCAGTTTGAAAGTTTCAGGCAATGGCTGCTGGATTGTTATTCGGGCAATCTTGGCAAGATCATTTCGGAAGCCGACCAGTATTCCGAAAAAGGCAAGGAAGGCCTGAAGATGTTCCTGATGTACGGCATACAGATGGTGCGTTCGGCCTTACTGATACAGCATCAATCGATGGAAAACAAGCTCACGGCGGGAGAAATTGAGTTTGTCGGCAAACTGGCCAGGCTGATACATCTTGAGAATGCGAGGGACATATACGAAGCGCTCAACCAGGCTATTTTTGAGATAGACCGGAACGGAAGTATAAAATTAATCTTAATTAACTTATCTTTGAAGCTTAAATACAGTCTGAGACCTAAAGGCAATTTACAGACTGCATAAACTATAATTTAATCAATACGGATAAAATGGGATGCGGAAGCTGCGGAACTACAGGGGGATGCGCGCCGGCCGGCTGTAAAAGCAACGGCTCATGCGCAACCGGTGGCTGCAATAAATTGAATGTATATAATTGGCTTAGCGATACGGCGATGCCCGATAATTACCAACCTTTTGACATTGTCGAAATACGTTTCAAGGGGAGCAGGAAAGAGTTTTTCAGGAACAAGAACGGGTTAGACCTGTACACAGGCGATGCCGTGGTGCTGGATGCGGATATGGGATACGATGTCGGGCACGTGTCCATCAGCGGTGAACTCGTGAGGCTGCAACTGAAGAAAAGAGGCATCAGCGAAAACTCGGATATGATTAAAAATATCCAGCGCCGCGCCACGGATAAGGATATTGAAAGATACGAGGAGGCCAAGGCCAGGGAAGCCAAGGTGCTGGAAAGAGCCAGGACAATAGCCCTTAATATGAGGCTTGAGATGAAACTCAGCGATATCGAGATACAGGGCGATAATAAAAAAGTCATATTCTTTTATACGGCGGAAAGCCGGGTGGATTTCAGGGAGCTTATCAAACGCTTCGCAGAGGAGTTCAAGCTGAGAATAGAAATGCGCCAGATAGGCTACAGGGAAGAAGCTTCGAGGCTTGGAGGCATAGGCAGTTGCGGCAGGGAACTTTGCTGCAGCACATGGCTCACCGATTACAAGCTTGTCAACACATCTGCCGCGCGTTACCAGAATCTTTCCATCAATATGCTGAAACTCTCGGGACAATGCGGCAAACTAAAATGCTGTCTGAATTACGAGCTGGATACGTATATGGAAGCGCTTGATGAATTCCCGAAAGCAAAAACGGTAAGGCTTGAAACCGTCATGGGACCTGCCATCATGGTAAAAACGGACATACTCAAACGTCTTACCTGGTTCTCTTACGAAGAAAAACACAGCTGGATATGCCTTCCGCTGGATACAGTGAATGAATATCTTGAACTCAATGCCAGGGGTGAAAAAGCGCCCGAACTGATCGGTGAGATTATAGAACCTAAATCATCTTCATCAGACAGTGAGAATTATGATCTTCCGATCGCGTCATCCGACCTGGCAAACGAAGATATTACAAGGCTGGATAGGAAAAACCCTAAGAAAAAGAAGAAAAAGAAAAAACCATCGGGGGGTGGGCCGCAGGGCAACGCCAGACCGGGTCAGCCTCAGAACAACGCCAATCCTTCCGGAAAACCTAATAACAACCAAGGAAGGCCTAACCAGAACAAGCCAAAACCGCCCAGGGACAATTCACCAAAACAGGGTTAAAAAAGCCTGTAGCCAATTTTCATACTAAGTGTCAATTCTCTTCTGCCCGATCCGGTTCGCGGCAGCGTATCACCCGAAAACACCAGCTCATGTATGTCCTTAGTGGTATCCAGGAAGATTGGCTTAAACCCATCTACCCGTTGAGGCACATTCGCAAAATTATCCTTTCTGACACAGGCAATCAGGTTTAAGGTCAATAACAGTGGTATAAGACCATATTTATTCAAACTTCAAATAAAAAATAAATGAAAACCTTTAATGAAAAGTTAAATTCTCTAAAAATAATTATCAAGTTTAGCAAATACACGCTTATTTTGCAGTGGTTATAATACTATGCTTACCCTTAACGCCATAAGAAACAACACCCAGGAGACTATTGAAAGACTTGCCAAACGCGGAACAGATCGTTCTGAAGATATTGCCGAGGTTATCAGCATCGATGAAAACAAAAGGGCTAAACAGACATTGCTTGAGCAAAACCTTGCCAAGGCCAATATTATCTCCAGGGAAGTGGGTGAATTGTTCAAATCAGGGAACAAAGAGGAAGCCGACCGGAAAAAAGAAGAATCCGTCCGGTTGAAAGAGGAATCCAAGCAGTTGGAAATGGAAGTTTCAGAGCTTGAGCAGCAGCTTTTGCAGAAACTTTACGAAATTCCCAATACGCCTCATGAAAAGGTCAGGAAAGGAACTTCCGCAGAAGAAAATGAGGTGGTGTATGAATGGGGCGAAGAACCAAAATTGCCAGCCGGCGCCAAACCTCATTGGGAGCTTACAAGCCAGTACCAACTGGTGGATTTCGAGCTTGGCAACAAGATTGCAGGCGCAGGATTTCCTGTCTATACCGGCAAGGGAGCCCGGCTTCAGAGAGCCCTGATCAATTTTTTCCTGGACGAAGCCCTGAGAGCGGGATATTATGAAGTGCAGCCGCCTGTTCTGGTGAACGAGGCAAGCGGGTTCGGTACAGGCCAGTTGCCTGACAAGGAAGGCCAGATGTACCATATAGGCGTTGACAATCTGTATTGCATTCCCACAGCTGAAGTACCTATTACCAATATGTACAGGGATGTCATTTTAAAGGAAGAAGACCTCCCCATTAAAAACGTTGGCTATACGCCCTGTTTCAGAAGAGAAGCGGGAAGTTACGGTTCGCATGTAAGGGGATTGAACAGGCTGCACCAGTTTGACAAAGTGGAGATCGTGCAGATAGCCCACCCCGATAAAAGTTATGAAATCCTTGAAGACATGGTAGACCATGTAAAAGGCCTGATGAAAAAACTTGGCCTGAAGTTCAGGATCCTGCGGCTTTGCGGGGGTGATATGGGTTTTGCCAGCGCTCTTACATATGATTTCGAAGCCTGGAGCGGAGCTCAGCAAAAATGGCTGGAAGTAAGCTCAACCTCCAACTTTGAAACGTTCCAGGCCAACCGGCTGAAATGCCGTTTTAAGTCAAAAGACGGTAAAAATGAGCTCGTCCATACACTAAACGGCAGTGCCCTTGCGTTACCCAGGATAGTGGCTTCGCTCCTTGAAAATTACCAGGCGGAAGACGGCATTCATTTACCCGAATGCCTGCATCCATACCTCGGTTTCTCAAAAATATAATCCTTTTGCACCCAAAACTCCTATTCATAACCATTTTCATTCTGCCGGCCATCGCTGCGAAAGCACAATTACCCTGCATTGATTCAGGAAGGGTTAACCCTACGTTCCAGTGCAATATACAGTTCTACGACCCGGTGTGCGGCTGCGACAATGTTACCTACCGCAACCAGTGCAATGCTTATAACAACCACGGCGTTAACTCCTGGAGAAGTGGAGTCTGCAGCGGCCTGGACATGGACTTTTACCCTAACCCTGTCGGCCCCTCCACTCCCCTCACCATCAATCTGTCCTATGATGAATTCAAAACGGGGAATGCCGATGTCAAGATCATCGATATGTATGGTAAAGTATGGGAACAACGGATTATCAATAACTTTAACAGGATGACCATACAGTTCGATGTCACTACGCTAAGGAGCGGAGTTTACCTGATAGTGGCTGTGAGCAGCGTGAATACTTTTGTCGTAAGGAAATTTTCAAAATACTAGGACATCCTGCCTCTTTGCCTGAAAAGCTTGTATGCCTCTGCGGACTACCTGAACACCTGCATTCTACATTGACATTTCGATCAAATCCATTTAAACATTGACCACCCTCATTGTGATTTTAATTTAAAAATATTAAAATTGTATAAATAAATCATGCCCAGGCGTTTAAGATATATCATACTGAGCCTGGCCTTCATAAGCCTGATGAATGGCCATAGCCAGGACAGTGCAGTAGTCTTTAACATGGACCTTGAGAAACATGAGCATGGGGATTTCCTTCCCGACGGGTGGCAGGTCATGGGTAGAGGGTACGACATTAACTCTGATTCTTTATTGAGCCATTCGGGGAAATATTCCATTCGCATTGATAAATCCAATAAACATTTTACCAATCAGTACGGCGCCTGTGTGTTTGAGTTCTCACCTGCCTTTGAGGGCAAAAAGATAGAACTTCGGGGATTTCTTAAAACACGGCATGTCGCCAACGGGCGCGCAGGACTCTGGATGCGGATCGATGGCGAATCCGGAACCTTGTCTTACGACAACATGGAGAACCATTCACTCGACGGAGATATCGACTGGACCGAATACAGCATCAAGCTGCACTTGCCTTCCAGCGCGGTCCGTATTTCTTTTGGTGCGCTGCTTACCGGCACCGGCACTGTCTGGGTGGATGATTTTACCTTGCTGGTTGACGGCGAAAGCATTCTCGGTACATTGCCTTCCAAAACGCCTTATTACAAGGCCGAAAAAGATCACGCGTTTGATAAGGGATCAGGTCTTGTCATAGGGAACCTGCTGCCGGCTCAGGTGGATAATCTTGCAGTCCTTGCAAAGGTTTGGGGGTTCCTGAAATATTACCATCCTGCTGTTGCGAGGGGCGAATATAACTGGGATTATGAGCTGCTGAGAATACTTCCGAAAATCGTGTCGGTCAGGCATTCTTCCGAAAGAAACCAGGTACTTGCCGAATGGGTAAAGGGTTTGGGAACAGTAAAAAAAGGGGGAAATAAGCTCCCTAAATCAAAAAACGTTAAGCTCAGTCCCGATCTCGACTGGATTAACCCCGGTAATCTGGGGACAGAACTGGATGCGATGTTAAACAGGATCAGGAATTCAAAGCGGAGCGAACACCATTATTATATCGGCATTAACCAGCCGGTGGGAAATCCGGAGTTCAAACACGAGGCTTTATATAAAGAAAACAGCTTGCCCGACGACGGTTTCAGCTTATTATGCCTTTTCCGTTACTGGAATGCCATGCGGTATTTTAATCCTAACCGCCATCTTACCACAAGCGACTGGGATCAGGTGTTGCTAGAGTTCATTCCGCGTTTTGTCGGGCATCCGACAACAAGGTCCTATACCCTTACGGTAATGGAACTCATATGCAGGGTCGACGACACGCATGCGGGTCTCAGCAACAACCGCGCAATGAAAGGCTACCTGGGCGCCAATATTTCCGCTGTGATGCTGAGTTTTGTGGAAGGGAAAATGGTTGTCACCGGTTTTTATGACACGTTCTATGGCCGCAAAACAGGCCTGAAACCGGGTGATATCATTGACAGCGTGAATGGAAGGCCTGTCGAGGAAATTATAGCAGAAAGAGTGCCCATTACAAAAGGTTCGAACACAGAAGCTAAAATGAGAGGTATCGCCGAAAGCCTTTTAAGGTCGAACAACGACCTGTTGCCCATCGTTTACAGGCGCGAAGGGGCTATATTCTCCACAAAACTTAAAACATACCGGGAAAATTACATCAACACTTACGTGCGGTTTGAAAGACCTGACACATGTTTCAGAATGGTGGACACCGGCATTGCATACCTGTACATGGGAAGTTTTATGAACAGCCACATTCCGGAGTTAATGCCCGAGATACTGAAGACAGATGCTCTGATCGTGGATTTCAGGGCTTATCCCGCCGATTTTACAGTATTCACACTGCCATCTTACCTGCTGGACAAACCGGTCCCGTTTGTTAAATTCTCCACGGGAAGTGTCATGCATCCCGGTCTTTTTACATTACAGGACCACCTGGAAACGGGTGCAATCAATGCTGAAGCTTATAAAGGCCAGGTAATTATTCTTGTCAATGAAATCACCCAAAGCTCTGCCGAGTACCATGTCATGGCCCTGAGGACTGTGCCCGGTGTTATTGTTATGGGCAGCACTACGGCCGGAGCCGATGGCAATGTGTCAAAGATCAATCTGCCGGGAGGCATTGTTACATATATCAGCGGCATAGGCGTTTACTATCCGGATGGTCGTGAAACACAACGCATCGGCATTATTCCCGATATTGTAGTCAAACCCACCATTGACGGGATAAAGGAAGGACGGGATGAAGTGCTTGAAAAGGCCATACAGGAAGTGAAAAGGATGAAGAATTAAATCTGGGGTTTAATATTAAGAAGTGCAAAAAATGATTCTTACACTTTTTAACCAATAATATATAATTATCGATGAATATTATAGAAAACCTGGCTACCACATTAAAACGCCGGGATGAGGTACCTAACCAGTTACTGGCTGAAAAGATTGCCAAAAGCGGGAATTCGTCGGCGGTAGACGAACTGATAGAATTGCTGGGTCATAAAAGCAAGGATATACAACATGATGCAATCAAGGTGCTGTATGAGATCGGAGAGAGAAAACCCGGACTAATCACCAGGCATTTGAAAGTGTTCCTTTCCCTGCTGAAGCACAGGAACAACCGCCTGCAGTGGGGAGGCATGACTGCCCTGGCCAGCCTGGTGGATGAAAATCCGCAGGGTATATATTCTTCCCTTCCCGATATTATCAGCGCGGCAGAAAGCGGCTCGGTCATCACCCGCGACTATGCCATGAAGATACTGACAAGTCTGTATGGAAAGCCCCATTATCAGAATGATGTATTTCCGTTGTTTATCGAACAGCTAATGCGCTGTCCTGCCAACCAGCTGCCTATGTATGCCGAGAATATCCTCCCATTCATCGCAACACATCATGCCACAGCCTTTATGACCGTTCTCAGATCAAGACTGGACGATATGGAAAAAGAAAGCAAACGGAAACGGGTTGAAAAGGTGATAAGGAACCTTGAAAAAAAAGATTTAACGCTCCCGTGACGTATTCATGACCCTTTACTACGCTGACAGGCGATGCATGATCCTGTTCAGGATTATACACAATCAGTATCCTTTCTTCCGGGAACCTCTCATATAATTGACATCAACGGCATGACTCCCGGTTACTATTTACTTCAGGCCGAATCCGGTGGAAAAACAGCCTGCAGGAAATTTATTACGGAATAAGCGGACAGTTTAATATTTGGTTCACAAGGGGTTAATTTCCATTGTCCACAATATCAGCGTGAGGGGATAAAATCTTAATAACCTCACAACAAGTCAATATTGCTTTATCGTAAATTTCAGCTTTGAAATAAAGCGTGTTTGCTGTTATCGATATAGAGACCACCGGTGGAAAACCTGAGTCGGATAAAATCACCGAAATCGCCATTATCCTTCATGACGGAAAAGAAGTGGTAAGACGTTTCAGCACATTGGTGAATCCCCGCTGCCGCATCCCCTCTCCCATCATACAGTTAACCGGCATCACCAATGAAATGGTGGAGAAGGCCCCCATGTTCCATGAGATAGCGAGGGACATCATAGAACTTACGGAAAATGCCGTTTTTGTAGCACATAATGTACGTTTTGACTATGGTTTCATCAAAGCCGCGTTTAAAGACCTTGGGTATACGTATACCAGGAAACCCCTTTGCACAGTAAGGTTAAGCAGAACGGTTTTCCCGGGACTTACGTCCTATAGTCTCGGAAAACTCTGCAAAAGCCTTGACATTCAGATCGAGAACCGCCACAGGGCTTTGGGAGACGCCGAAGCCACAGCCATACTTCTGGGAAAGATCCTGGAAGAAAAGGAGACAAACGAATGGGAATCCTGGCTTACAAGGGAAAGCCGCAAAACCTCGATTCCTCCTTTGCTTAAGGAATCTGTTTTTGAAGCCATACCTGCAGGCATTACGGGCGTATATTATTTTCATAATGACGGTGGGCATGTGATTTATATAGGTAAAAGCACGGATATCAGGAAAAGGATGCTTCAGCATTTTGCCATTACTGCGAAGGATGGGAAAAGGGCGAGACAGCTCAAGCACGAAATAGCCGACATCAGTTATCAGGAAACAGGAAGTGAGTTGCTTGCATTGCTTCTGGAGTCCGACGAGATTAAAAAACAGAAACCGATATACAATGTGGCACTGAAAAAGGTAAGAGCTACTCCCTATTACGGTATTTTCACATCTTATGATGCTTCGGGCTATATCAATTTCCAGATGGAAAAGCTAAAGGATGGTCATGAGCCTTTCATTACTTCAGACAATCAGCATGAGGCCCGGAAACTCCTTTACAGGCTGGTTGAGAATTTCCAGCTTTGCCAGAGCAAATGCCATTTACACCACCAGTCCGGGGCATGCTTCGATCATCATCTGCATAAATGCAAAGGAGCATGTGTAGAGAAGGAAGACTGTGAATCTTATAATGAGCGCGCCATGCGGGCCATCAGGAAACACGGTTTTCAGAATGAACATTTTATGATAATGGATAAAGGCCGCCATGCGCATGAACGGTCGGTCGTATGCGTGGAGCAGGGCCGGTATAAAGGTTTCGGATACATCGATGTGTCAGCGGGAGCCCCTGGCACGGCTGAACTGCGGGCCTGTATCAGGCCGTATGCCCATAACAGGGATATCCAGCAGATATTGTGTACGTATTTAAGGAAAACGCATGAGAAGATCGTGTATTCCCCGGAAGAGGTGCAGTTGAGAATGGAGAGTTGAGAATGGATAATGGATAGTTGAGAATGAAATAAGAGAGATATCTTATTTTCGCATCGCTATAAATCCTTATGAATATTCAATACATACTTGAGCTGGCTGGCACTTGTTTCTTCGCGGTTTCGGGAGCGCTGGTGGCAACAAGGAAGTCGGAACAGGACTGGTTCGGCGTTACCTTTATTGGATTTATAACTGCCATCGGCGGTGGAAGTTTACGCGACATGCTGCTTGGCTCATATCCCCTGGCCTGGGTGGAGAACGTGTACTTCCTGTACGCTATTTTTGCAGGTATTCTGATGACGAGGTTATTCTACCGGCAGATCATGAAACGCAGCAAGGAACGTTTTATATTCGACACGCTGGGGATAGCCCTGTTTACCATTCTTGGAACAGAGAAAGCGCTTGACCTCGGTGTGAATCCTGTCATTGCAGCGATCATGGGTATGTTGTCGGCCATTATGGGCGGCGTCATCCGCGACGTACTCACCAACGAAATACCGGTATTGTTCAGAAAAGAAGTGTATGCCTCTGCCTGTCTTGCTGGCGCCGCATTATACCTCTGCCTGGATTATTTCGATGCAGATAAAAACTATAATTATTTTTTTTCAGCTTCACTGATCTTCGGTATCAGGTATGCGGCTGTGAAATTCAACTTATCCCTGCCAAAGTTTAAAGTCAGACCGGTTGACAGCTGACGGGTGAGCTGCTCCACACTAGAACAAGCCGTTGAGCTCGGCTTCTATCTTATTGATCACAAAATTGGCATCATTCGGATCATTCTCAAAGTCGAGCTCATCAATATTGAGCACGACCATTTTTCCAAGCTTGTAAGTGGATATCCATGCCTCATAACGTTCATTCAGGCGCTTGAGGTAATCCAGGCGTATACTGTCTTCATAATCCCTGCCCCTTTGCTGTATCTGTCTCACCAGGGTAGGTATCGTACCCCTGAGGTAGATAAGCAGGTCGGGCGGCTGTATCATGGCATTCAAGGAGTTGAACAATGCGACATAATTCTCATAATCCCTTGTACTCATAAGACCCATGGCATGAAGATTCGGCGCGAAGATATTGGCATCTTCATAAATCGTCCTGTCCTGTATAATAGGTTTCTGGTTTTCGCGGATCTTTCTGATGTTGTTGTAGCGTACGTTCAAAAAATAAACCTGCAGGTTAAAACTCCAGCGCTGCATGTCTTCATAAAAGTCGCTGATATAAGGATTATCATCCATGTCCTCCAATTGGACCTCCCATCCGTAATGTTTTGCAAGCATGTTGGTAAGCGTGGTTTTGCCGCTGCCTATATTACCCGCTACAGCGATATGCATGACCTTATTCTTTGTCTTACTCATTTGGTGCAAACATATTGAAATAATTCTAATATATCAGTCAAATCTTGAAATTGTGGAAATTTATTAAGCAGCCTCTTTCAGGGGCTTATAAACGAAGAGCCATACCAATGTAACCATACCCATGAATACACCTAAATTCATAAGCCACCAGTCCATCAAATGGAACAATACGATAAAACATGCAAGCCACTTATGAAACCTTGTTGTCAGCAGCCCGGTCACAAAGCTAATCTGAAGTAACATACCGCACAGGAAAAAACCATACCCCGCCCACGGATGCCCTATAAGCCACATGACCGTCTGACTGCGGAATGTATCCGGTTCAAAATACAGGTAAGCGGCATGTTGGTTCTGCAACACATTGGTGAAGCTATCCCATACCATCCAGGCGCCATGGAATAATTTGGAGAAACCCGCAAAGGCGTAAGAAAGACATGTGAGCATACCGGCCAATCTGACAGCGTGCGGAAATACAGTATCCTTGAAATAAAAAGGCAGTAGGGCAAAATGAAAGCCGAATAAATGATGGGTATGATACCCCAGCTTGTAATTGAACTGCAACTGGTAAAAGAGCAGCAGTATGCCTGACAATACAGTAAAACCCCTCTTATCAATGAACGCTATACTGACGATAAAGGAAAATATGAGCAATACGTCGAAGGCCATGGCATTAAACTGGTTGTGCAGAACCAGTTTCGGAAGACCTGACCAATGCATTAACCAGTATGTGACATCGGCACCCTTGTAATAGAACGGTGAATCGAAAATATGATGCAGCATCATGCCCGAATACCAGAAATACATAAGTGCCAGGGCTATGACCGAAAGCACTAGGCGTTTCCAGAAGAATATATTACTTCGGTAATTCATTCTCTGACGTACTGTTCAATAAGCGGAATGTTTTTACTTCCCCGTCCCTGAAACCGAATTCTACAGGTTCGCATGACTCGGAATCAATGCCTATCCTGTCCATATAAACATTAAACCATTCCCTGAACCTTGTAAGTTCATCGCAATCGGTTTTATTGGTATCGTGAAATCCGAGCCTTTGAAGCCTGTGGTTCATCTGGTTGCAATGATCGGATTTCAATAATATATCATACCTTGTCGGCAGTATTTCCAGCATCAGGAAACCCTGCCCCCTGGCCTTGTAAATATTTGCAATGCCTGTAGCTGATCCTGCAGGGCATGCGGGCAATATCTGTTTGTATGTTTCCTGGGCTTTCATCGGATCGCTGTAAAGTGCGAAATATCCCAGTGGTGTAATTTCCGTCCTGGCGGCGAACTGCGCAAAATACAGGATCAATATAATAGCAGCAAAGAGAAAAAATGAAGGATGGGCTTTCCTCAGGACCTTAATTTCATGTAGTCTTTTCTTAAACATAAAAGTATTTGATACGGCCTGAAGATTTCCTTTCTTCAATAGAATTTTCTAAACCCGATGAGTTCCCTTACCTCACGTATGGTCTTATCAGCGCTTTCACCGGCCTTTTCAGCGCCCTGCCTGGCGATCCTGCTCAAACTTGCATCATCGTTCAAAACATCATTTATACGTTCCCTGAAAGGCGCGATGAATGTTTCCATATCGTTGGCGAGCTGTGTTTTCATATCTCCGAACCTGATGGTTCCGTCGTAATATGCCTTGTCGAACTGGGCGACAACATCCTCCCTGCTCACGAGCTCCATCAGCGTAAACAGGTTTTGTATGGGCAAAGGTTTTTCCGTGCCCGGTTCACTGGGACCGTCAACGCTGGCAGTAACAGCCTTCATTATCTTTTTCCTTAGAGAATCTGCCTCCTCCGACATATAAATCGTATCGGCTTCCCCGGCGCTTTTGCTCATTTTGCCGAGTCCTGTAAGTCCCGGAACTTTCACCAAAGCCTGGTTGAAATTAAAGGCCTGAGGTTCAGGAAAATATTCTGCATGGTATAAGCGGTTGAACCTGTTACCGAAAGTACGCGCCATTTCCAGGTGCTGTTCCTGGTCTTTTCCAACCGGCACCTTCTCTCCCTTGTGCAAAAGGATGTCTGCTGCCATAAGCACCGGATAGGTTAACAGACCTGCATTCACATTATCCGGATGGCTTCTCGCTTTTTCTTTAAAAGAGCTTACCCTTTCAAGTTCGCCTTTATATGCGTTCATATTCAGAAAAAGGTAAAGCTCAGCTGTCTGCGGCAAGTCACTCTGGAGATAAAGCGTGCATTTATCTGGGTCGAGTCCGAGAGCCACATATTCCGCCAGAACCCGTTTAACAGAACCATGGAGGTCTTTGGGTGTGGGATGCGTTGTCAGCGAGTGGTAATCGGCTATAAAAAAGAATGTGTCATAATCTTCCTGCATACGGATAAAATTCTTAACCGCGCCGAAATAGTTGCCAAGGTGCAATTTGCCTGTAGGCCTTATACCGCTTACTACTTTTTCCATTTTACGAGTGGCAAACTTACAAAAATTTGCGTATTTACGGTGCGTAGCCTGCCATTATTTGTCCTTAAATTTTTTTTTCATGATAATATTGCTAATTTTGACGTCCTTAAAAAGTGCACTCCCATGAAAGCAGTCATTCCTGTAGCTGGTATTGGCACCCGGCTCAGGCCACATACTCATACGCAACCGAAGTCTCTCATACCTGTCGCAGGTAAGCCGATTCTGGCCCATATAGTCGACCAGCTTGTCGAGGCGGGCATTGATGATTTTGTTTTTATCATCGGTTATCTTGGAGATAAGATAGAAGAATATATATCAAAGACTTATCCATCGATCAAAACCTCTTTTGTCATGCAGACCACAGGTAAAGGAACAGGACATGCCATATGGCTGGCCAAGGATGCTATAGGGAACGAACCGATACTGGTTGTATTCGGCGATACGATATGCGAGGTTGACTGGAAGGAAATCATTAATTCAAAAACATCCATCCTGGGTGTGAAGAAAGTGGATGATCCGAGGCAATTCGGCGTGGCTGAAGTGGATAAAGACGGAAAGATATTCCGGCTGGTTGAGAAACCGTCAATCCCCAAATCCAACCTTGCGTTGGTCGGCATCTACAAAATTCTTGAGACGAAAGAACTGATGACCTGCCTGACCAGCAATATTGAAAACAACCTGAAAACCCTGAATGAATTTCACCTGACCGATGCCATGATGTGCATGGTGGCATTGGGCACGGAGTTCTATACCTATAATGTCACCTCATGGTTCGATTGCGGCAAAAAGGAAATATTGCTTCAGACCAATCAGCTTCTGCTGAGGCGTGGCAATTTTAACACGATTGACAAGGAAGCCGTTCACAATTCGATTATCATACCGCCGGTATTTATCGGCAAAGGGTGCAAGATATCCAACAGCATTGTAGGTCCTAACGTCAGCATCGGGGAGAATGTGCATGTGGAATCGTCCATTATCAAGGAGTCGATCATAGGGCCCTTTGCAGAGCTGAATTATGCCGTCCTCACCAATTCACTCATTGGCAACGATGCTTCATTGCAGGGAACGATGCACAGTTTAAACCTTGGCGACAGCGCCGAAATCAATTTCGGATAATATGTATTCACAGGAAGAGATAATAAGGGCTCATGGCCCGTACAAATCCGTCCAGCAGGCTGATCCAGCCTTTATCAGGGACTGCATAAAAGAGATACAGGGCTTCCCCTCTGTTCTCGAAACATTCGTCAGCCAGCTGAAACCTGAACACTATGATGTTTCGTACCGCGACGGTGGCTGGACTTTCAGGCAGGTCATTCACCACCTGGCTGACAGCCATATGCAGGCGTATACGCGTTTTAAGCTTGCACTTACGGAGGAGAAGCCTACCATCAAGCCCTATATTCAGGACCTCTGGGCCGGCACGAAGGATTCGACATCCACGAACCCCGGCATATCGGTTCAATTGCTGAAGGCTCTGCATGCACGCTGGTGCGTTCTTTTGGAAAGTCTTACTTCTGCAGATTTCGAAAAGTCATATATCCACCCGGAATATAACAGGGAATATAAATTATTTGACGTACTTGGCTTATATGCCTGGCATGGAAAACATCACTACACCCAGCTTGAACGGTATGCGTCGAACCAGGCATGGATCCAAAACGGAAACCTAAAATAAACAAACAAATAAAGCTATGGAAGCAAACAGCAAAACAAGTATCCGGATAGAGGCCCTGGTGAATGCCCCTGTCGACAAGGTTTGGAACTACTGGAACCAGCCCGAACATGTAACACAATGGAATAATGCCAGCGAAGATTGGCACACCCCTAAAGCCGAAAACGATCTCAGGACCGGAGGTGCATTCACTTACCGCATGGAAGCAAAAGATGGAAGCTTCGGGTTTGACTTCGGCGGTATTTACGACGAGGTAAAAAAACATGAACTCATCTCATATACAATGAGCGATGGCCGAAAGGTAAAAACCACCTTTGAAGCGCAGGGAAATACCACCAGGGTAACAACCGTATTTGATGCAGAGAATGAAAACCCTGCAGAAATGCAAAAACAGGGCTGGCAGGCGATACTCAACAACTTTAAGGCTTACACTGAGAAAAACTGAGAACTGAACTCTAATTTATAGTTTGTTCTGCTCTTTTATCTCCCTGTCTGTGGCTGCCTGAGGCCCTATGGCAAATGCAGCTGAAAAACCCCAAACCGGAATGTTACACATTCCGCCAACTGATACGCTCTTCAAACCTAACCTAAAAGTATACATGCGACCTATTATCAAAACCATTTCTGAAAAAAAACTGGCCGGCATGCGTCTTTCGATGAACCTGGTGAACAACCGCACGCCTGAACTCTGGAGAAGCTTTATGCCCAGGAGGCATGAACTTGACAATAAAATGCCTGACGTTTTTTATTCCATGCAGGTATTTGATACATCTTACAGCTTTATCCGGTTTGATCCTGAAGCAATGTTCGAAAAATGGGCGGCTGTCGAAGTCAGCAATTTTGACCAAATGCCAGAAGGGATGGAATCATTTATATTGCCGGGCGGCTTGTATGCCGTATTTCACCATAAAGGTCCGGCGAGTGACGGACCAAAGGTTTTCGGCTATATTTTCGGCTCATGGCTGCCTGCTTCCCCGTATGAGCTGGATTCACGACCCCATTTCGAAACTCTCGGGGAAACTTACAGAGCCGATTCCCCGGATGCGGAAGAAGACATATGGATACCTATCCGGATAAAGGAATAAGCCGCATTGTTTTATACTGAAGTTGTCAATGGGGATTTAACCTTAACTTTGCTCCATCAAACTCAAAAACATTTTTTCACCGGGAGTCAAGCTGATGCTGATAGCCAGCATTTCCTTTGCATGGATGAATATCTGTGTGAAGTACATTGGTCGCATCCCCATTTTTGAGGTTATACTTTTCAGGGCAGGAATTACGCTGATATTGAGTTATTTCATATTAAGAAGGAAAAAGGTCAATCCCTGGGGCGTGCATCACCGGTTTCTTATCGCCCGCGGTTTTTTCGGCGCATGCGGGCTTATCTGCTACTTTTACACGCTTCAACATATGCACATGGCCAACGCCATAGTCATACATTATCTAAGTCCCATATTTACAACCCTCATTGCCCTGGTGTTTTTAAAAGAGAGGATCAGGCTGATACAGCTGCTGGCTTTCGGCGTGTCGTTTACAGGAGTGATACTTGTAAAAGGATTTGCAAATGTCAATATGTTCGATTTTATGATGGGAGTTGCCGGCGCGTTTTTTACAGGACTCGCCTACAATGCCATAAGAAACATGAAAGACCGTGAGGATGCAGATGTCATCATCTTTTACCAGCCTTTAGTCGCATTTCCCGTCATGCTGATGTATTTCCTTATATTTCCTGTTCCGCCTGTCATGCCTCAGGGAATGGAATGGTTATTCCTGATCGGGACCGGAGTGTTTACACAGATTGGTCAATACTACGTGACCAGAGCATACCAGATGGATACAGCGGCGCGTATAAGCAGTGTCAGTTATATCGGCATTATCTGGGCTGTCCTTGCAGGAAAATTCCTGTTTGACGACACATATCCCTTATCGGTATTAAGTGGCATGACCGTTGTATTGGCAGGCGTTTTTCTCAACCTTAATGCGTTGAAATTTTACAAGCTTATCAGCAAGATCAGGAACCTGTTTGTCCCACAATGATCGCGGTCACCGGACAATATACAGAATTCCGAAACCCACCTTATGTAACCTTGCCCATGAAACCGGAGTCACAGATCGTCCATAGTTAAACCTGAATTCAAGGGGCTGCCCTCCTATCATCCACCTGGCTCCGGCATAATAATTCGTGTAGTATGTATAGCGTCTGTCAAACCTGCTGTTATTCATCCCCGATCCACCAGCACCGATGAAGAGTGAGTATTCCCTTCTTGATTCAGGCAGCCGGTTCAGTGTAAAACCATATTCAACGGCCACAGGGATTTCCACCATGATGGGGCTGCTTGACCTGGCTGATGAAACATACTTACCTATAGTTATCGGTGCCACAAGTGCAAGAGATGTTTTCCGGGCATCATACACCATCCTGGGCGTATACATAACCGACAGCATCTCCCAATTACCAAACGCTCCGCTATATGAAGCATACTGCCCCCCGATCCCATGAGAGTATCTCTGAGCCTGGATGGCAAAATAATTGAGAATAATCATTGACGTGACAGCTAAGCTTTTCATGATATTATTTGAACAAATATAAGAAATGTAAACTTACTGTCAAGAATAATTTTCAGTATATGTTTTTCCTATGCCCTATTGCGACGATATCCACATATAATGACAAATCAATAACTTCGTAAATAATACGATAATCTGAAACTCTTATTCTATAAGCATCGCGACCTCTCAATTTCTTGCATCCCTGTGGCCGTGGATTATCCGCCAGATTATCAATCGCCTGTTTTATTCTGGAATATACCGGATCGTAAATGGATTCAAGGGACTTTACCGCAGACTTGCTTAACCGGACGGTGTACCTCATTATTTTTTTCTGGTGCGACGCTTGCTCTCAATGGATTTAAAAGCCTTCCCATAAGGAACCAAGGGCTCATTGGCCGCTTTAACCTTATCATATGACTGAATATCCTGAAGTTCTTCAAGCGAAGCCATCAAAGCTTCAAACTCCTTTATAGGGAGTATAACGGAAACCTTCTTTCCGTTTTTGTCTAAAACAAATTACGGGTTAAGTGAACTCATAACAAAAATTATTTTAACGCTACAAACCTATCAGATTTTTCAACGTTTTAAAAGATATTTTTCCTCCTTTTAACAATTAACCCAAAAGGGAAGTCAAGTAGCCCTGAACACAGAGAATTCTTATTGTCCTGAAAAGGAAATACGTGCTTACGTCTGAAGAACGCCTACATTAAAAGGTTTTACAGGTGCATGATTCGCCATGGCAATACCTTCGCTGAGCACTTTCCTGGTCTCCATGGGATCAATGATGCCGTCGACCCATAACCTCGCCGCTGCATAATACGGTGACAGCTGATTTTCATACCGGGCCATGATCTTGTCCAGCAAAGCCTTCTCGGCTTCGGGAGTGATTTTCTCGCCTTTGGCCTCAAGGCTGGCCTTTTCAATCTGCAACAGCACCTTCCCTGCCTGTTCGCCCCCCATTACCGCTATCCTGGCGCTCGGCCACGCATATATCAGCCTCGGATCGTACGCCTTGCCGCACATAGCGTAGTTCCCGGCTCCATAACTGTTGCCGATGATAATGGTGAACTTCGGCACAGTACTGTTGCTCATGGCATTCACCATTTTAGCCCCGTCCTTTATAATTCCCGCGTGTTCGCTCCTGCTCCCAACCATGAAACCGGTGACATCCTGTAAAAATACAAGCGGTATCTTTTTCTGGTTGCAATTCATAATGAACCGGGCCGCCTTATCGGCGCTGTCATTATAAATAACACCGCCAAACTGCATTTCGCCCTTTTTATTCTTGCTCAGCAGTCTGTTATTGGCAACGATGCCTACTGCCCACCCGTCGATCCTTGCATATCCGCACAAAATGGTTTTTCCATAACCTTCTTTGTATTCCTCAAATTCGCTCTTGTCAACCAGATGCTCAATCAGGTTTTTGGTGTCATATGGCTTGGCCCTGTCCACAGGCAACAGACCGAATATCTCTTTCATGTCCTTAGCCGGCATTTTGGGTTCTGCACGGTCAAAACCTGCCTCTTCAAACCTGCCTATTTTATCCATGATGTATTTTATACGGTCGAGGCAGGATTTATCATCCGGAAACCTGTCATCAATGACCCCTGAAATCTCGCTCTGTGAAATGCTTCCGCCGAGTGTTTCGTTATCAATATCCTCACCTATTGCAGCCTTGACAAGATAACTTCCCGCCAGGAATATGGATCCTGTCTTATCCACTATCAGCGCCTCGTCGCTCATAATGGGGAGATACGCCCCGCCCGCCACGCAACTGCCCATTACTGCCGCTATCTGGGTGATTCCCATGCTGCTCATGATGGCATTGTTCCTGAAGATCCGCCCGAAATGTTCTTTGTCCGGGAATATCTCGTCCTGCATGGGGAGAAACACACCGGCACTGTCGACCAGGTATATGATAGGCAGCCGGTTTTCCATAGCTATTTCCTGTGCCCTCAGGTTTTTCTTTCCTGTAATAGGGAACCAGGCACCGGCCTTTACAGTCGCATCATTTGCCACAATCATGCACTGCCTGCCGCTGACATAACCTATGCCGCAAACCACGCCGCCACCGGGACAGCCACCGTATTCAGGATACATGCCGTCCCCTGCAAAGGCCCCCACTTCCGTGAAAGGAGTGTCTTTATCCCGGAGATAATCGATACGTTCGCGCGCCAGAAGCTTCCCTTTTTCCTTCTGTTTGACGGCAGCCTTTTCGCCTCCCCCAAGACACACTTTCTTGTGTTTGCTTTTCAACTCGTAAACCAGTTGTTTGTTATGATCCTCGTTCTTGTTGAACTCTATATCTATTTTAGTCGACATATACGAAAGGCAAAAATAGAGAATAATTGAGAATCAAGAATGCTTAATCGGCAATTAAATTATGATTTGCTTTTTTATTAAAACTGCCTGAAAGGCTTTTCCTATGAATTTTACGGAATATTCTATACGAACCTGTAACCCACTCCGCTTTCCGTGATAATATGCTGCGGATTGTGGGGATCTTCTTCTATTTTTTTACGGAGCTGGCCGACAAATACCCGAAGGTATTGTGTTTCCTCGAGGTAAGAAGGTCCCCAAATCTCTTTGAGAATATAATGATGAGTCAGCACATTGCCTTCATTCTTTGCAAATAATATAAGCAGCTGGTATTCGGTTGATGTAAGTTTCACCTGTTCATCATTCTTTTTAACCAGCCGCGCAATAAAATCGATGTGGATATTTCCAAATTTCCTCTGAGCCCCGTTTGAAGGTTCGGAGTCCCGTCTTAGCAGAGACCTGATGCGGGCCATCAGTTCGCCTGGCCTGAACGGTTTTGTAAGATAATCCGTAGCCCCATGGTCAAGCGCGTTGATTATATCTTCCTCCAGGTTTTGCACTGATAGTATAATAACTGGTTTGGCATACCATGTCCTGAGCTCTTTCAGGACTTCATGACCGCTTTTGTCAGGCAGGCCCAGGTCAAGAATGACGAGGTCGGGAGGATGATTGGCCGCCAGTATCACACCGTCCCTTCCCGATGCAGCCTGCCACACCTTGTATCCATTGCTTTCAAGGGCAATTTCCAGCAATTTGCGGATATGCGCCTCATCATCAATAACCAGTATTTCGGCTTTACTCATTTTTCATATGGTTAATGAAGGATGTCTGCGCCGGTATAATCAGTGTGAATACAGCCCCTCCGTTTTTTTTGTTTTCCAGGACAATGCTTCCATTATGCGCCTCTATGCACCCTTTGGCAATGGACAGGCCCAGACCGGTGCCTCCCGTGCCTGCGCCGGGGAGCCTGTAGAATTTTTCAAAGACGCTGTTCACTTCATGTTCGGGAAACCCTTTCCCATGATCTTCAATCCTGATGATACACCGGTTGCCCGACTGTTCAAGGCTGACAATGATTTTTGAATGTTCCGGCGTGTATTGCACTGCGTTGTGAATGATATTCAGCAAGGCGGTTTCCACTAACCCCTGGTCCAGCCTGAAAAACGGTAATCCTTCACTGGTATTGATGACGATTTCCCTGCCCTGGGTGCTGAAATATTTCTTCACCATACCGAAAACCAGCTCATTCATATCGCACCAGTCGAGTTTCAGCCTCAGCAGGCCAGATTCGAGGCGGTTCATATTGAGCAGGTTTTCCACTTGCCTGTTCAGTCTCATCGATGCCGCATCAAGCGTGGCGAACAATTCGGACTTCTGCTTTTCCGTCAGGTTTTTCTGCTCTTTCAGCGTATCGAGCCCGCCAACGATTGTGGCCAGCGGCGTGCGGAGCTCGTGGGAAAGTGAGTTAAGCAGCGTGTTGTACAGCTTAATCGTATGTTGTTTCTCTTCCCTGATGGATGCCTTCTTTTCAGCTTTGCGTATCTTGTATGTCAGCGCGGCATTCACGGAGGCAATAATGAGGTACATAAACAGGAACAACAAGTCCTCGGTATTGCGGATATTGAACGTCAATATGGGAGGGATAAAAAAGTAGTTCCATATAAGCGCGGTTAAAAACGAAGTGATGAGGACCGGCAATATATCAAATACCATGGCCAGTATTGACACCACCATGAGCAGAATAAAAGCCACAGTCTTATAACCACCGATAAAATCAGAGATTATAAAGCACAGGCACGATACGGCTGCGACCGACGTGAGGCTTATTACAAGCTGGCCCGGTAATGAGAGCTTGTTGAGTTTTATATCCGATAACACGTTCAATCTACAAATTTACCGGACCTGTTATAAATTTTTTATAAAAACAGCAAAATACTCTGATCCCTGAAGTTCATCAAACGGTCATTTTAAACTATTTACCCAATATTCAAATAACTAATAACCAGTAATATACGCAATAAAATCCATAATTCAAAACATGTTTCTATGCAACCTTTTAAAAAAGCGACAGACCAACTTATCAAAAACATTTTATAAGTTAAAACACAAATACTCAGTTATTATGGAAAACAAGACCTTACACAAATTATTTCGCGGCATATTACCGGTGGTATTATGTCTTATTGCCTTTATCTCAGGCAATATCAACGCGCAACACACAGATACCGCCAGGAATACCCAATGTGCCTTGTGGTCAAGTTTCAGCTTCTCGGTTGACGGCCTTCATGTAAAATTTGCCGGAACTTCAAACGGGGAATATTACAGCTGGGACTTCGGTGATAACACCACGGCCCTTGGAGAACACCAGAGCCATACATTTGCGAATGAAGGCTCTTACCCTGTGTGTCTGACTACCTACAACAAATACAGGAACTATTCTGTAAAGGTATGCACAAAAGTGATCGTCAAAAAACCTTGCACACTCAGGGCGGATTTTGAATTCAGCACCGATGGCCTCGGTTTCAAGGCACGTGCCAACACCAGCGAGAAAGCACAAATCCTCTGGGATCTCGGAGACGGGACCAGGACTTCAGGCGAGTCAGCGGGACATTACTACAAACAAGCCGGCGTATATGTGGTGTGTATCAAGGCATTTTCAGCTGACGGACGCTGCAGCACATCTGCCTGCAAAAAAGTGGTGATCAGAAAACCTTGTGCCCTGGCAGCCGATTTTGAATTCAGCACCGACGGGCTTGGATTCAAGGCACGTGCTAAAGCCAGCGAAACTGCTAAAATTGTATGGGATTTTGGTGACGGGAACTCTTCTGCAGGTGAAACCGTTTCTCATTATTTCAGCAAAGCCGGTGTGTATGCAGTCTGTATTAAAGCATATTCCGAAGACGGACGTTGCAGTACATCGGTCTGTAAAAAAGTAGAGGTTAAAAAACCCGTGTGCACATTAAAAGTAGATGCTTCATACAGGATTGACTGCTCAAGCGGAAAAGTCCAGTTCATAGCTCACACCATCAGCAACAATAGCCTTGTATTCAACTGGAAATTCAGCAATGGCACAAGTGCTACAGGCCCTAACCCCACCGCAGAGTTTAAACCAGGGATTTACCAGGTGTGTGTGGAAGCGCATGATGCCAACAGAAGGTGTTCAGGTCATTACTGCTTCTCCATCACTGTCTGCAAATGTCCTTCCGAACCATGCGACCTGCGTCCTGACTTTAAATTCAGGGTGGATTGCAGCCAGAATGTAGTTTATTTTTCAGCTTCAGCAAACGGCGCCGAGCGTTTCGGATGGGATTTCGGTGACGGCAGCAGCGCAGACGGCGACTTTGTGCGCCACCAGTACAGGGGTGATGGTGTATATGAGGTATGTCTCAAGGTTGCAGATAAAGACGGCAACTGTACAAAAAGAATTTGCAAAAAAGTGGTTATAGATTGTGACACCTGTGAATTGAACCCTAAGTTCGAATACCGCATCGATTGTGAGGATAAGGCTGTTAAATTCCGGGCAGCGAGCAATGGCGGAGAGTATTACTACTGGAGTTTCGGGGATGGCAGTCATGGTGAAGGAATGGAATTAAGGCACAACTTCAGACATAATGGCGTATACCTGGTTTGCCTCACTGTAAAGGATAAAGAAGGACGTTGCAAGGAACAGATATGCGAACGTATAAAGATGGAATGCGATCCATGCGATCTTCAACCGGAATTCGGTTTCCGCACCGATTGCCAGCTGGGAGTTACTTACTTCAAGGCCACATCCAATGGCGGTGAACATTATGTCTGGAGCTTTGGCGACGGCACTTCCGCAAGGGGCAGGGAAACAAAACATCCATACAGTGAAGACGGTACATATGAAGTATGCCTGAAGGTGTACGATAAAGATGAAAGGTGCGTGGAAACAGTCTGCCGCAAGGTAGTGATTGATTGTGATCCTTGCGGACTCAACCCCGAATTCAGGTACAACGTATCATGCCCTGACAGGATAATACGCGTGAATGGCACATCCGCCAACGGATATACATACTACTGGAGTTTTGGTGACGGCAGTCATGCCCGGGGAGCTGAAATGAAACACCAGTATAAGGAAGATGGCGTTTACCTCGTTTGCCTGACTGTGGTAGACAGGAAAGGTCAATGCAAAGAGCAAACATGCAAGCGTGTAAAGGTTGACTGCGATCCTTGCGATCTTGATCCGCAATTCGGCTACCGCCTCGATTGCAGCTCAAGGACGATCTACCTGAAGGGCAGCAGCAATAACGGCAGTCTTTACTACTGGTCGTTCGGTGATGGCAGCAGCGCCACAGGAGCCGAAACCAAACATACATACAGCAGGGATGGCATATACCTGGTTACGCTTACGGTGAAAGATGCCAATGAAAGATGCAAGGAATCTGCTGCCATGAAGATCCTTATCGATTGCAGCGACTGTGACGTAAAAGCAGGATTCAGGCATGAGGTTCATTATGACTTTGACATGAATACCAAATCGCGTTATGCCATTGTGGATTTCAAAAACATATCCGAAAATGCCGCCTCCTATAAATGGGATTTCGGTGACGGGGGCAGCTCCGACCAGGAACATGTGAGGCATATTTACCGCAAGGCCGGTATCTACAAGGTGTGCCTGACTGCCATAGACAGGGACGGTAAATGCAGGAATGTGTTCTGCACTGAAATTAAAATCGGTTTCGACCAGACACAGATTGGAGGAATTAAAGATATCAGAAGGGTGATGAAACTGTATCCAAACCCTTCAAACGGACAGTTTATCATTGACTGTGGTGGTATTGATGACGTGGATGTAAGAGTGAAAGATCTGAGCGGCAAGACCGCATTTACAGCAAAGGTCAGGGATGGCAGCACCATCGACCTTTCCAAACTCGCCAACGGATCCTACTTCATTGAAGCTACTACTTCATCCAATGAACTCCTTATAGAAAAACTGGTACTGATCAAATAGGAAAATCAACAATTTTTGGGGTTAAAAAAAGCCGTCCTCAGGGACGGCTTTTTTATTGGTTATGTCATTCAATCGGAATGGAATCAATAATATAGAACTCAAATGGTTCTTTTATTGCTACAAGGTGCAACTTTTTAGCTGCTGTTTCATAATAGGAAAACATAAAGTACTTACCAAGGGGATATCCAATGTTTTCATATTCTCTTATAACCGAATGCTTATCGTTCACGGGATCAATTTTGAACACAATCAATTTCTGTATTCTTGTATCGGTAAGAGTAATGTACACGTTTTTGCCAATAGGCCGTATATTCTCATACATCATTGTATCATACCCGTAGGGGGACAATCTGAATGCCTTGTTCAGGTTATTATCTACCAGAACATTGGTAAGCCGGTTATAAATGTATTGATTATATACTGTATTTCCATCAAAATGTTGATACACCAGATCAGGTCTTTTATAGACATAATCATTATTCCAGCTACTGTCTTCAAGCCTGTAAAACTTTGGAAGGCAGTGTTCTCTGGGAGAAGTTTCATAATCATGATTGTCTGTGTAGAATATGACTGGCCTGTTGTCCATCTGGATAAAAGCATGATGAGCTTCCTTGCCTATTCCATTTTTCGCATATTTTTTGGCAGTTTTTACCTCTTTTTGTGATAAAATAATCAGCTTGCCGTTTTCAATCATACACTCAAGCAGATAATATTCGGCTTTGGGCCACACTTCGTTGCTGACCGATTCCAGTTCTATCTTGCTCAGCATCTCAGAATAATCCGTAACATAAACATAAAGAACCAGGCGTCCGCCATCATACGTATGGTCCATTAGTATAAATTCATCGATTCCGCCGACTTCCTCCTGGTAAAATTTCCGCTTATTTTTGGAAATCAGGTCTGCATGGGCATAATCCGTGATCAGGTTGTACATGATCGAATCGCTTAACCGGCAGGTTTTAATCTCCCCTGTTATCAGGTTGGCTGTCAACAAGGTATTGGACAATGGCGTATACAGGGAATACCATTCCCTGTATACGTTCACCGTCTTTCTGCCGTAAAACCTCTTGCTGGCCGAATCGTTTAAGGATTTGACAACCTTTCTGAAATCCACAGGTGATTTTGCAGAAGGATTGGCTAATGCATTCAGGTCAACAAGTTTTTCAGGCAAATGCTTGACAATAAACTCGCTTTTTATAGTTTCCCCATCTTTGAATTGCAGAAGTGTCTGCCCGAAGCTGTCCTGCAGGACCCTGTACTTTTCCGGGTTAATTTCGTAAGGTATATCCTTTAATTTCAGGTACTCATGGATGAAATAATCTGCAAGGTTCGAATCCATTTGATCCAGTATGACAACCGGCTTAAAGCTTCTATCAATTTTACCAACCATCCTGTAGGAGTTGAGGCATATCTGGCAATCATTGGGATTCATGGCGATCTCGCAACTTTTCTGTGCGGCAACTATGAAAGGCAATAAGATCAATATTGCCAAAACGATTTGTCTCATTATAGAAAGTACTTTTTTATTGACTTATTACGGGATAGGTGTAACTGTATAATCGGATGACGGGATATTAAATGGACCGGTCCAGGTTGTGCCCTGAGTGTATAGAATCTCAAACCCTCCGCCCGGCACTGCTACTTTTGAAATAGCACTGATGGATATTTCATATCCGGGATTTCTGTCAGGCACCTCTATGGTAGCACGTACTATCGCACCAGGGTTCCAGTACGAAGTACTTGTTTCAGCCTTTACTATAACACAGGCATAATTCGGGTCATAGTTACAAATCGGCATATTGCCATTACCACCGCTCCCCTTCTCATATTTGCCGTACACCTTTACCTTGTAACCCGCAGGTATCGAGATCCCTTCATTTTCTTCCGGTTCATAAGATTGGGATTTGCAGACATTGATACCTGCAAGCAACATGACAATAAGCATCATTACAGATTTTTTTTCTAATACTTTTTTCATACAATTTTTTAAATGTGATGCAAAACTTGATAAAACAATTCGCAAAACCAAGTTTTCACAACAAGCATTTAGCATCTGGTATAATCAAGCAATAACTGGGTTAGATTAGCCCAGGTATTCATTCCTTAAAATCTTAAAACTATTTCTTAAAAAGAAAGGTCACTTACATATGTGCTGCATTTTCAACACCTCTACCGGCCTTCCTTGCATGTCCATGCGCAGATGACCACCGGGACTGAACTCAAATCCGCATTTCTGATAACAGGCAATGGCTTCCTTATTGTCTTCCAGCACAAAGAGAAAAATCCTGGATGACGCATGACGTTTTATACATTCACTGATGAGGGCGTTTACAAATGTCTGTCCCAATCCCCGGCTTCTTTTGTTCCGGTCTACTATCAATCTGCCCAGCCTTGGCGAAAACTCGTCTCCTGTTATAATTTCTCCGAAAGCGAATGCTTCTCCGTTTTGCAGGCCCATATAAAACTGCCTTAACGGATGCGCGGAAATGTAAGCATTCAACTGCTCACGGGTTAGCGGAAAGTCCCAGTCCGGACCTGAAAACCGGAACAGGGTTTCTGAATCTGTTATCCAGGCATTCAAAACCTCAAAATCGGAATCCGTGTATTCCCTTATCATTCCCGCAAATATAGCCTACCTGGTCAATTCCTAAAATTCATATCTTTGCCTTCTGCACCTGACAGAGTATCATACCCGACGCCTGATGCCGGCTTTAACCCTTTTTATGGTATGGCTGGCTATGGCCGTGAACGGTATGCTTAACCACGAAATCTGGCGTGATGAAATGCGGGCACTTTCCATAGCCATAGAAGCAGAGGGCTATTCTGATCTTCCCTCAGCGCTCAAAAATGAAGGCCATCCGCTGTTGTGGTACGTCTTACTGAAATGTGCCTATGACCTATTCCATACCACAGCTGTTTTACCGGTCCTGAGCTTTCTGTTCGCAGCCGGCATTGTTTTTATGCTGCTATTCCGGACAAATCTCCCGTTTGTCATCTGCATTCCCATAATATTCGGTTCATGGTGCCTGTATGAATATGGGATTAATTGCAGGAACTATGGTATTGCGGCGTTCTTTTTCCTTCTATTTGCGGATTCATACGCCAGGCGGCCCTCGGCCTACTTACGGCATTTTATCTTTCTGGCACTGGCCGCTCAGGCCAATGTGTATGCGACGATCATGTCTATGTTTGCCTGTGCGTGGATAATGATCAATGCCCCGGGGAAAGAAAGGATAAGCAGGAAGGCTGTATCCGGGTTTCTCCTGTTTGCGTTATCGTGCCTGGCAGTGGCATATGTCACGTATCCCGATAATGATTCACTTGTGTTGGACAAACAACTTCAGAGAATGGAGAATATAGGGGAAATTTGGAATGTGGGATATGGTTTCGGCGACCTGTTCTATACCTGGTTTGACTACTCGTATGGCTTCATAACTGCCATGATCATCCTTAGCCTGATGGTTTTCATTCCCAGACCCGTGACCCTGATCCTTGTATATATGGCCGCTGTAGTCATGGCCTTCTTTTCCCTTTGTCTAAGATTCAATTATATTCAGCATCAGGGGATGTGGATCTATTTTTACATTGCCATGCTCTGTATTCATTACAAGGACATTTTGGCATATACCAGGTCGCGCAGGCTGGGCAGGTATCCTGTATATATTGGTCTGGCCGCATTTGTCTGTATCATGGGCTCGGGTTTGTTCAGGGCCAGGCAGTCGTATGGTTTCGACCTCTTAAACCCTTTGAGCGACAGCAAAGGCGCGGGAGCATGGTTCAACAAGCATGCAAAGACCGGTGATGTGATCATTTCTGAGCCGGACTACATCATGGAACCTGTCATGTATTACCGTTACATGAAATTTTATCTTCCCCGTGAAAACAGGTTTAACAGTTATGTACATTTTACGAAAGCAAACGATTCCTTTCTTTCCCTTAAAAAGTTAGTGCATATAACGGACAGCTTTCTGAATTCAGGCAGGCAGACCTTCCTGGTGATCAAAGAGCAGCTGGACCCGGGTGATTCAGTCTTTCGCTATACCTATGGAAAAGAATTCCGTATTGACTCAGCTGCACTGACCGATCTGAACAAGCGTTACCTGATCGCCGATTCCTTCAGGACCAGTTCCTTTACGGATGAGCAATATTACATCTACCGGCGTAAATAGTCTTTACGGTCAATAGAACGAACATCAGAAGCATATCCATAAAAAATGGGATGATCTGTTCATCATCCCACTCTGATATGTTGAAATCTGAAAAAATTATTTCAATTGTGCTTCAAGTTTCTGAGCCAGCATGGATTTGGGCACCGCCCCAACGATCTTGTCCACTACTTCACCGCCCTTGAATATGAGCAGGGTTGGAATGCTTCTGATGCCATACTTTGTCGCTACCGCCTGATTGTCGTCTACATTGAGCTTACCGACGATAGCCTTTCCCTCATATTCTGATGATAATTCTTCGACAAGAGGCCCAATCATACGGCAGGGACCGCACCACTCCGCCCAAAAATCTACTAAAACCGGTTTGTCTGAACCCAATACTTCCTGGTCCCAACTTGAATCTGTGAATTGTTTTGCCATTATATTTCGTTATTATAATTTTTGTTCAAAAAAAATACTTAATAAAATTATACTGCAAATTTATAATCCACAACCTAATACTCAACATCAATTTTACTGATTAAGTTATAGGATAAACGCATGTTTATAATTTTTCAAATTCCGACTGAATAAACGCTGTGAGTCTTTCCCCTTTCAGAAGCCCTTTCGACAACATGGCGAGGTTTAAAGCCTTTTCCGCTACCGCTTTTGCCTCATCCTCAGAAGTTTCCACCAGTTTTTTTGCCTTGGGATGATTGGTATTGAGCACTGTGGTATATGTTTGCGGGAGGTTACCGAACATATTAAAACCGTTCATCCTGCTCATATCCCTCATTCTCCTGTCCTGTTCGCTTTCAGTTACGGTGATCAGGGAATCGCCGGGCGACAGCGCTTCTGTAGCGAATTTGATATCCGGATTCCGGTTGGCTGCTTCAAAAACACCCAGGAGTTTTTTCGACTCTTCTTCATTGAGTAATGCGATGTTCGAAGATTCACGCGGAATCAGTTTGTCGAGCGCATCGGCATCCACGCGCTTGCACTCCAGTTTGTCATTCTGTCTTTCAAGATACCCCGTAAAATGGTTGTCGAGAGGACCTTCGAATTTTACAACATCGTATCCTTTCTGATTGGCAGCGCTGATATACCCGTGCTGCTCATCTGCATGGCTGGTGTACAACAACACTGTATGGCCATCCTTGTCTGTCTGGGCAGGCTTTATACTTTCAATATAGTCATTGATGGTCTTATATCCGCCTTTGGTGCTCTCCAGCAGGCAGAAATCCTTGCCTTTTTCAGCAAACTTGTCGTCACTGAGCATGCCATATTTTACAAAAAGGTCGATGCTCGGCCATTTTGCTTCATAATCTTCCCTGTTCTGCCTGAAAAGCTCGGATAATTTATCGGCTACTTTCTTGCTTATATGCGTGGTGATCTTCTTGACATTGCCATCGCTCTGCAGACTGCTCCTTGATACGTTGAGGGGGATATCAGGAGAATCGATGACGCCATGGAGAAGCATCAGGAACTCAGGCAGCACGTCCTTTACATTGTCAGTCACAAACACCTGATTGCTGTATAGCTGTACCTTGTGCTTTTCAGCCTCAATAGCGCTCTCGATCTTCGGGAAATACAAAATACCTGTAAGATTAAAAGGAAAATCGACATTCAGGTGAATCCAGAACAGTGGTGCTGGCGCAAAAGGATAAAGTGTCTGGTAGAACTTCGTGTAGTCTTCATCCTTGAGATCGGCCGGTTTGCTGAGCCAGAGCGGCTTTTCCTCATTAATGATCCTGCCATCGAATTCAATGGGCACCGGCAGGAACTTGCAATATTTTGTCAGGAGCTGCGATATTTTGTATTTGTCGTTGAATTCCAGGCTGTCTTCGGCAAGGTGCAGGATGACATCAGTTCCCCTTTCCTTCCTCTTTCCCCTGGTTATCTTGAATTGGGTGCTGCCATCGCATTCCCATCTGGCAGGTTTGGCGCCTTCCTTATATGACAGGGTATTGATCTCCACCTTTGAAGCCACCATAAAAGAGGAATAAAACCCAAGTCCGAAATGGCCTATCACATTGGCGTCTGCCTTATCCTTGTACTTCTGGACAAACTCCTCCGCTCCTGAAAAAGCGAGCTGGTTGATATACTTTTCAATTTCTTCCTCGGTCATTCCGATACCATTATCACTTATTGTAAGGGTTTTTTCCTTATCGTCAAGGGTGACGGTAATTTTAAAGTCGCCTGTTTCACCTTTGAATTCGCCGACACTGGCAAGAGTCTTCAGTTTCTGGCATGCATCGGTGGCATTGGAAATCAGTTCCCTCAGGAATATTTCATGATCGCTGTAAAGGAATTTCTTGATAATCGGAAAAATATTTTCCGTATTGACTGAAATAGAACCGGTTTTACTCATAACTGTATAATATTCTTGCATTAAGGCTTTCAAATAACATACCTCAAAAAAAGTTAAGTAATTTTGTCATATTTGCAGACAAAATATGTTTTTCTACCTGTCAAAAATATTGTTGTTCATCATCAAGCCGATGGTTTGGATATTCGTGCTGCTGTTTGGCGCGCTGTTGACCAAGAATGAGGTGAAAAGAAAAAGAAGGCTTCTTATTGCTACCATACTGTTATTCCTGTTTTCCAACAATTTCCTGGTTAATGAAGTGTTCCTTCTTTATGAAGACTCCGGCAGCCCTGAACCCGACTCCACTTATGAAACCGGTATTGTCCTGGGTGGCTTTTCAAACAGGGACAAGTCACTCGGCAGGACCGTTTTTTTCGAAGCGAACGACCGCCTGATGCAGGCATTGAAACTGTATCACGAAGGGCGGATCAAACGGATAATGATCAGCAGTGGAAGCGCGGCCGTAATAGGTGAAAAAATCAAGGAAGGAGACGCTGTCAGGGATTACCTGAAAAGCATTCATATCCCCGATTCGGCCGTGATCATTGAAAATGAGAGCAGGAATACGCTCGAGAATATCAGGAACAGTTTCAGCAAACTCGACTCCATGAAGCTTACAGGGAAAACGCTGATCATTACAAGTGCATGGCATATTCCAAGGGTAAGGCTTTGCACGAAAGGGAAAAAGGTCGACTTTTTTGCCACCAATTACATTTCCGATAAAAAAAGGGATTATTCGCCTGTGAATCTTCTTGTGCCGTCTCCAAAAGCCCTGCTCAATTGCGAACTGCTTATCAAGGAATGGGTTGGGTATATCACGTATTTCGTTAAAGTAGCGTAGGCTGTACGCAAGTTGGGATTACAGGTCTTATTCTGAATACTCCGTTATCAATTATCCTTTAAGTGAATTATCTTCGCGGCTTTATGAAAATTCACATCCTGGCGTGCGGAGGCGCCGTTATGCATAATATAGCCATTGCGTTACACAAGCTTGGCCACAAAATAAGCGGAAGCGATGACGAGATATTCGAACCTGCCCTTTCACGACTCAGGCAATATGGCATATGCCCCGACGCGTTTGGATGGTTTCCTGACAAAATCACTGCTGACCTTGACTTTATCATCCTGGGCATGCATGCAAAAGACGGCAACCCGGAACTGGAAAAGGCAAAATCGCTGGGATTAAGGATATATAGTTTTCCTGAATATGTTTTTGAACATGCCAGGAATAAGACGCGCGTGGTGGTCGGCGGCAGCCATGGAAAAACCACTACAACAGCCATGATCATGCATGTACTGAAATCCCTGGACATGGATTTTGATTACCTGGTGGGTTCACAGCTTGAAGGTTTTGACACCATGGTGAAATTCAGTGACGCACCGGTCATGGTGATCGAGGGTGATGAATACCTGACTTCCGCCCTTGACCCTGTCCCTAAATTCCTCAAATACCATCCGCATTATGCGCTTATAACCGGCATTGCCTGGGATCATATCAATGTCTTTCCGACGTTTGAAGGGTATGTGCGGCAATTCGCCTTGTTCATTGAATCAATTGAACAGAATGGGGAACTGGTCTATTTCAGCGGTGATGCCGTGCTGAAATCGCTGGCGGAAAAAGCCCGCGTCAGGTCGGAAGGATATGATACGCCTTCTTACCATATTGATAACGGAAAAACCATTGTCAACCATCATGGGCACGACTATCCCCTTGAAATCTTCGGTGAACACAACCTCCAAAACGCTGAAGGTGCGCGGCTGTTATGCCAATGTCTGGGTATAGGACCGGAAAGGTTTTACGCTGCCCTTCAAAGTTTCAAGGGTACTGCGAAAAGACTGGAAAAGGTCTATGAAAATGATAATTTATTGATTTTCAGAGACTTTGCCCATTCACCAAGCAAATTAAAAGCCAGTATCGATGCTGTAAGGAATCAATTTGGCGACAGGAAGATCATGGCCGTCTTCGAACTGCATACTTTCAGCAGCCTGAATAAAAATTTTTTACCACAATATCAACATGCGATGGATGCCGCCGATGAAGCCATAGTTTATTTTAATAAACATGTTTTTGAGCAAAAAAACATGCAAATGATTGATTCAGAAGATATTAAAAATAATTTTGGCAAACATGTACTTGCGGTCAACGAAACTGAAAAATTAATTTCAAAAATTACAGATTTTAAAAGCAACGTTTCAGGCAATGGACATGTCTTACTACTTATGAGTTCCGGGAGTTTCGACAATGCCGTTCTGTGGTAAGTCTTTCCCGTTTTTTGAATTCGGTTTTTTTGCTTATTTTCGTAGATTAAACATCAACAGAGAAGAGATCGACTATGATAAAAAGATTACTAACTATTTTCCTCCTTTTCATTTGCTTCCGGAATACCGCATCAGCCTTATGCCTCCCAGGGTGGCAGTATAACAGGTCGATTACGGTTACCAATTCAAATGCAGCCGCCTATACCAATTTCCAGGTAAAGCTTATTGTGAATACCCAGGCCCTTATTTCTGCGGGTAAAATGAAGGCAAATGGTGATGATATACGTTTTACGGATGCCAGCTGCGCCAATCTTCATTACTGGATAGACAGCAATATCAATACGACAACAACAGTCATATGGGTGAAGCTGAATTCCATTGGCGCGAGCACATCCAAGACCATTTACATGTATTACGGCAACTCATGTGCCACCCCCGCCCAGAATGGAGACAGCACATTTGTGCTTTTTGACGATTTTACCGGCGGTTCACTGAACTCGGCAAAATGGAGTGTCAATCAGCAGACGCCCGGATTCTGCAGTGTTGCAGTAGGTGCAGGGGCTCTTACCCTTAGTACGACCAATTATTCCGATAACGATATTGTCTCTGTCAACAGTTTTACCGGACCGCTGAGAATCGAATCAAAAGTACTGTCAAATGCAGGTTCATCCCCTAGTATCGCCATCATTAATGCTGCGGCATTTACCGGTGTTACCCTTTTCACTGCCGATTTCGCATTTAATGATGAGTTTCACCTCAGCAGCACCACTGCCTCATGTGCAAGTTATGCCGCCAATGCAAATTCATCTACTGTTGCAAGGGGAAACGGGGTCTGGGGATTGGCCTGGGCCGGAACCAACTCTGCAAATTCTTATTTCCCGGGCGGAACCCAGACCGTTGGCACAACGCCGGCAATGGGCGGTACGCAAAGGGCTGCGTTGGGTCTGCTGTGCACCAGCCTTGGATCCATGAGCATTGACTGGGCCCGGGTAAGAAAATATGCCGCCACGGAGTTAGGGTCAACCATTAATACCGAGAACAAACAGGGCCTGACGATTTCACTGTCCCCCCTCAATATCTGTCCTGGAGAAAAGCTCAACATCATTCTCGAAAGGAATGGCTTGTACTTTAGTTCTGGTAACCAGTTCACAGCCGAATTATCTGATGCTTCAGGGAGTTTCGCCTCCCCTTTGCTTCTGGGAACCCTTAACGATACCATACCTGATACCATGCTTGGCGAGATCCCGAAACTGCTTCCTGCGGGAACCGGTTACAAGGTAAGGATCAGCACTTCCAATCCTGCCTATACCTGTTTTATTTCAGCCGCCTCATTGACCGTATATCCAAAACCTACTGTTTCTTATACCTTCCCGAATGACAGCCAGTGCTATAAATGGAGCAGGTATTATTTTACAGCTACTGCCAGCGTAAGCGGCGGTACCATTGACAGCTATGTCTGGAACTGGGATGACGGCAGCAAAATGGATACGTTGACTACCAATACCATTTCCCACAAGTTCAAGTATTTCTACCCATATTATTATCCGAAACTTACAGTTGTAAGCAACCTGGGCTGCAAGGACTCAATCTCCGAAAAGGTCAGTATACGCGAATCCCCGGTAGTATTGACCGAGTTTAATGATACCATTCAATGCCTAAGGGGCAATACATTTATTGTCCAGACAAGAACCAACCCGCTTCACGGCATTGTTGTCTCCAACAGCTGGAACCTGGGCGACGGCAGCCCGGTCATCAATAATGTGGATTCTTTCTCACATGTATTCAGCCTGGCCGGAACGTATAATGTCAGGCAGATTAACCAGCATTCCAACGGATGCATCGATACCGGCGTTTTATCTGCACTTGTCAATACACACCCGAATGCCATTATCAATACGAACGACACCGATCAGTGCGTACTGGACAACTCGTTTATTTTCCAGGCTCAGTCAACCATTACCAACGGTCTGCCATTGCTGAACTTCTGGGATCTCGGAAACGGCATAACCAAAGATTTTCAGGACTCGGTTCACCACGTATATTCCCCGGCGGCCAACCGGACTGTAACATTGATAACGATCAGTGACGACGGACTTGACGGATGCTCCGATACGGCATATCAGAAAATACTGATTAACCCGATGCCAAAGGCGGCGGTTAATAATCTTGACCTTGAAAAATGTTTGAATTACAACAGTTTCAGGTTTATCGGCAAATCGACCATTAGCAGCGGAACTGTTTCCCACGACTGGGATTTTGGAGATTTGGGCACCATTACCAATAAGGATACAGTCAGCCATTCTTACCTTTCAAGTGGAACGTATACCATTAAGTTAAGGGCCATTTCCAACAAGGGATGCCTGGATTCCACAACCACCTCCGTTACAGTAAGGCCTTCACCGGTACCCGGATTTACGATCAACAAGGATACCCAGTGTTTCAAGTATCATCAGTTCAGGGCCATTTCCACTTCCACCCTCTCCTCCGGAACATTCACCAAGCAGTGGAATATCAGCGACGGCAATGATTATACGAATGTGGACACCATAAACCATCAGTTCATCAATGACGGAAAATACCAGATTGAACTGATTGTCAATTCCAACTTTAACTGTTCGGATACCATCACCGATTCAGTCGTTGTTCTCCCCATGCCTACTTCTTCTTTTACTATTAACCAGACCGATCAGTGCTTTGAAGGCAACTCGTTTACCTATACCAACACGTCTTCATTTGCTGCCGGCGTAATAACAGGTTATAAATGGCTGTATGACGACGGGGGCTCTGTGAACGATGTTTCGCCGGTTCAGCATACCTATAATGCGGAAGGACCATATCTTCCCGGCCTGCTTGTGTACGGCGACAATGGCTGTTTCGACACGAGCTTCCAGAATATCAAGGTTTATCCTCATCCTGCTTCAGATTTCCTTATCAATGATACGGGACAATGCGTCAACAATAACAGCTTCAGGTTTATCAATAATACCTTTATCCAGGAAGGTTCATTCACCAACCGCTGGTTCTTTGGCGATGGAAGTCCTTATGTCGATGCCATTGAGATTAACAGTAAGAAATACAGCAAAGACAGCACGTACCTTGTGACCGTCATCTCATTCAGCGACCAGGGTTGCATGGATACGGCATGGCATACTGTAACGGTATTCCCTAAAGCAAAGACAGATTTTACAATTGACAATCCCTTGCAGTGCGTCCTTGACAATTCTTTTAACTTTACATCCAATACTACCCTTAAGAAAGGTACGTTTACACTCGGCTGGCAGTTTGGAGACGGTAATATCGCAGGGAACCAGGCTAGTGTCCAACATACGTACAGCGGCGTGCAAACCTATAATGTAAGATTGCTCAGCACCACTAATGAAGGATGTTATGATACACTGTTCAAACCCGTAAGAACGCTGGCTATGCCTGTTGCCAACTTTACATTTAATTACGATAAAGCCTGCCTCAATGTCAACTCCTTCCAGTTCAATGCCACATCTTCAGTGCCGGGCAATGCGCCGATGAATCATAGATGGTACTACGGAGATAACGATTCGCTTATCAACCAGACCTTTGCCCAGCATAAATACGGAACGGCCGGAACTTACAATGTCACGCTTATTTCAAGCACTAACGTAGGTAGTTGCAGGGATACCATCACCAAACCTGTGACTGTCTTCCCGATGCCTGTGAGTTCCTTTACAATTGATGACGACGAACAATGTTTCCTCAACAATAATTTTACATTCAATTCCACCTCAGCAGTGCCAACCGGTACCATTGACAATACTGACTGGAAGTTTGGCGACAATACCACATCCACTTCGCCAAATCCTTCAAAATCGTATACAAAGGTCGATTCATTCAATGTGAGCCTGACTACCACGACCAACAACGGATGCCTCGATACAAGTTATGCAAAGGTATATGTGTATCCAATGCCTGACGCAGACTTTTCGGTGGGTCCGAAAATTACCGTCTGCCTGTTGAATAATAATTTCAAAATCACCAATAAATCAAAGGTTACCAACGGGGGGGTTATCTCTACATACCAGTTCTATTATGGCGATGGTGATTCCTCCCTCCTGCAGAACCCTCCCGATCACTCCTACACAGTAAGCGGGGACTTTGTCATGCTTCTGAAAACCACGACAGACAAGGGATGCTGGGATACGATAAGCAAAAATGTATACATTAACCCGAATCCTGTTCTTGATTTCAGCGTAGCTGAAGTGTGCCTCAAGGATTCTTCAAGATTCATCAATAACAGCACCATAGCCTCAGGCTTTATAGAAAGCTATAAGTGGCAGTTCGGAAACGGCAGATCATCCACACTGGAATCTCCTACCCATAAGTATAAAACTGTTGACAGTTTCGATATTGTGCTGACAGCCAAAACTGACCGTGGTTGTGTGGATACCCTTAGGAAGTCAAAATTTGCCATCGTACATCCGAATCCGTTGGCGCAGTTCATTTACTTTAAAACGCGCTCATGGGAGAATGAAGTGGATATTCAGTACATCGATTCGTCAAGAAATGCTGTTGAATGGAATTGGGATTTTGCCAGCATGGGGACCTCGACGGACCAAAATCCTAAGTTGTTCTATATTGATACACTGACCCAGGTTACCAGGCTGATAGTGAAAAATGTTTACGGATGCCGCGACACCGTTACCAAGATATTGTTCATCACACCGGATGTGGTGTATTACATGCCGAATGCATTCACCCCGAATGAAGATAATATCAATGAAACTTTTAAACCCCGGGGGCTGGCCTATGCCATCAATTACAAATTCACGATATTTAACCGCTGGGGCGAAATTTTGTTTAAGACAGACAATCCTCAGCTTGGATGGGATGGCAAATATGAAGGTGAACCAGTTGAACAGGGTTTATATTTCTTCAGGCTTGAATTTGTTGGTGCCGATGAAATACGGCATGAGGAAAAAGGGCAGGTCCTGATACTGAGATAGTATTGAAAAAACCTGTCAAAGCCTTTCTTTTTTTATCTGTTCTTGGCACTGCCGGCACGGCCTATTCCCAAAAAAGCGGCACCGGTTACCTCTACCCTGTTATATGGGACTGGATGAAAGGAAAATCCGACAGTGCCTATGTGTTTACAGAACAATCTCACCCGGTCCTTATACGGCATCTGGAAAACGCCTACCAGGTGCGCCGCGCCAGGGAATTCTGGTATCAGAAAAACATGGATTCATTTAAAACAGGCCGGTCTAACTGGCTTCCTGTCAGTGACTTTCTCGGCCGCTTCCAGACAGTCAGGGGCATATGCAGGGCCGGAACGGATATGGTGGAACAGGCATTGGGAGGGTTTACGGTGCATATCCGCCCGGTAAGCAGAGACTCCATAAAGTTTATTGTGTTTGACCTGAAATCCCGCTGGTCACTGTTCTTTCATCTGCCATTCGTTGGCAACAGGTTGTATGACCGCTCAAGAAGCCGGCAAAAACTGATGACCAATATGAGCTGGACTTTTGAATGGACAGAACCTGTCCGTCAGGGTTTTTTCCATCAAAGAGAATGGAATCTCACCCTGTTTCCTGGAAGGGCCTATTCAGGGCACAATTTTTGAATCAAATGAATATAGTATGAAATACGTAATGCTATTGGCCTGTACTGTTGCATTTTTAACCCTTGATGCGCAGGATCATCTTGTGGAATCAGGCAACAGGGAGATGAATGACGGTAATTACCGCATGGCTCAGGATTACTATCAGGCAGCACTGGCGAAGGAACCCCAAAACTGGAACCTGCATACATTGCTGGGATTCTGCTATCATAAACAAAAACTTTACACTTTGGCCGACTCCATGTTCAGAATATCAACCATGAATGATTCTGTCAGCAGCAAGGGGTTCTGGTATAAAGGGTTGAATCACCTGGCCATGAGGCAGGACAGCATGTCGATCATAAGTTTCAAGAAGTTCATTTCACTTGAAAAGAACAGGAGCGGAAGTCTTGTGCAGGCTTACAGATATATTGGACAGTCTTACGAACGTATGCTGAAAAGAGATGGATTGTACAGCTGGCAGGTGGATGACATGATCTTTCATTACGAGCAGATTGAGCGCACCGACCCTTCTTATGTTGAAGTGCCGCTCATCCGCCAATTTCTTGAGCTGGTAAAAGCCCAAAGGCCCGCTAACCAGGTTGGAAAATGGAAAATGGAATCCTGAGCGATGAATTAATTGCTTAAAACACGGGCTTTCATACCACCCCTCGATACAGCCTTTTCTTATTTCCTTTCACCTCTTGGGATGAAGGTCCTCGGCATTTGACCGGTATAGATCTGTCTTGGTCTTCCGATAGGCTGTTTCTCTTCCGCCATTTCCTGCCATTGCGCTATCCAACCCGGAAGTCGTCCGAGTGCAAACAGGGCGGTGAACATTTCTGTAGGAAATCCGATGGCCCTGTAAATGATCCCTGAATAGAAGTCGACGTTCGGATACAGTTTCCGTTCCACAAAATATGAATCGGTCAATGCGGCCTCTTCGAGTTTCTTTGCTATTTCTAGGACCGGGTCGTTGATGCCGAGCTTATTCAATACGTCATCACAGGTTTTCTTAATGATCTTGGCCCTTGGATCAAAGTTTTTGTAAACGCGGTGACCAAATCCCATAAGGCGGAAGCTATCATTCTTGTCCTTGGCCTTATCTACCCACTTCTGTACATTGCCTCCGTCAGCCTTGATCAGTTCAAGCATTTCAAGAACTTCCTGGTTGGCGCCGCCGTGCAACGGTCCCCAGAGTGCAGCTACGCCAGCCGCTATGGTAGCATAGAGATTAGCCTGTGAGGAACCTACCAGGCGAACGGTGCTGGCAGAACAGTTCTGTTCATGATCGGCGTGAAGTATTAACAGCTTGTTCATGGCATCGACCACAACCGGATCCGGCTGGTAATCGCTATCGCTGACATGCTTGAAAGTCATGTTGAGGAAGTTGCTCACATAATCCAGGTTATTGCTTGGATATACCACCGGGTGTCCAAGGCGTTTTTTGTAGATCATGGCGCATATGGTAGGCATCTTAGCCAAAAGCCTTAATACGGTGCGGCTTTTAGCCTCGGCGCTCCTGTTAGGGTCAAGCGCTTTCGGATAATAGGCCGAAAGTGAAGATATCATGGCGATCAGCTGACCCATAGGATGTGAGCCGGTCGGAAATGTCTTGAATATGTTTTGCAGGTCTTCGTTCACCAGGGTATGGTGCCTGACCGAATTGTCAAAATCTTCAAATTGCTCTTTGTTCGGAAGTTCTCCCCTCAGCAGCAAATATGCCACTTCGAGGAAATTGGCTTTTTCTGCGAGGTCTTCAATGGAATATCCCCTGTGCCTGAGTATACCGAGTTCTCCGTCCAGAAACGTAATTGCACTTTTTGTAGCTCCGGTATTCTTGTAACCGATATCCAATGTAACGTAGCCTGTTGTATCGCGTAATTTTGAAATATCTATGGCTTTTTCGCCTTCGGTTCCGATAATTACAGGAAATTCATAATTATTCCCATCGAGGGTAATTGTACAGTTTTGAGCTTTGATGTCTGGCATTTTTCCCGATTAAATTAGCTTTTCAAATAAAATTTTAATGTTGTTGCGAAGGTATTAATTAAAAAACTAATGTACAAAAGTTAATGGAAAAATATTTGAGATTTGTCAGAACCGCTGGAAAATAAGGCACCGGCGCTTATCTGATAACTGTAACCGTACCGGAATAATCCCTGTTAATCCCTTCTGAATCCGTTGTGACGATCTTATAGAAATAGACCCCCTGGATACAGGGTTTACCCATGAAAGTACCATCCCATGCCGCACTGATATCATTGGAAACATAGACTTTTTCACCGAACCTGTTGAATATCTCTATTTCATAGAACCGCATTTCGGAGGGGCTCTCAATTTTGAATACGTTGTTTTTTTCAGGTCCTTTGGCATCAGGAGAGAATGCATCAGGAATATACAGCTGGTTAATCGGGATCAATATGAACATCCGGTCAACGGAATCCGGGCATCCTCCCTTATCGCTGGTTGCCACCAGCTTGATATAGAAAGTATCTTTTTCCTCATTAACCTTAAGTAAAAATTGCCGGCTATCGCCGATCCATTTATTGTTCAAATACCAGTCGACAGTATGGCCGAATTTGGCAGTGGTTTTATCCTCCAGCTGAAGATTCGGATATTCCCTTGAAAGCTTCAATGAAGGGTTGGCATACATTTTGACTTCGGGCCGTGGCAATACAGTAATGACCTCCGAAATGGCAAGCGCCTCACACGACGAATTGTAGACTTTGGTTTTGATTACGTGATCGCCTGCCCGCAGGACCGTCTCCATATGAAAATTATAATCGAATTCCTCAACCAGACTGTCGTCGACATACCAGTATTGCTTGTCAATATCCTTGAAAGTGGACCTGAAGGTTAGCCGTGCGGGTTCGCATACATTGTTCAGCGAAGATTTGACTATCTCGCCGGATGGACCGTCTATGATCCTGACAAAGATTTCATCAGAAACATTACCACAAACGCCGTTTGTCTGCAATGTATAGATAAACCTGATCTTGTCTTTGGCCACATCATTATTGCTTGGCTGGTAATTGCTCAGAATATTATTGATATTGTCGAAATGGCCTTCACCGTCCGTGTACCAGTAACCCAGACCGTTGAATGTAGTTTTAGCCTGCAAGCCCAGAAGGCTGCCGACACATATGGTGGACTTGTCCGCCCTGACCTCAAGTTTTGGCATAGAATCCACAAAAATCTGAACCTGGTCCCTTGAATAACAATTGTAGGCATTGCGGTATATGTATGTCAGGGTTCTTCCCATACCCACTGAATTCTGGGTATTGAAACTGTTATTGAATACGTCCACACCCGACCAGGTGCCTCCTGCAGGCAGGCCCTTTAACGCAAAGGACAGTGCGCTTTCGCACAGATGCAACTGCTTGTCGTGTCCAAAGCTTATCGGTGCGGTGTCCATTACGTTTACAGTGAAAGATTGTGAATTCCTGCAGAATGTTGATTCCGTGTAAACAAGGTTTAACGGGCTTTTGTTATTGCCGTCCAGACGCAATATGTTGTCTTTTACCAGTTCCGGATAATTACTGCAGCTCCATTTGCCATTTCCCATAACCTGGAGATTAACAGGCTCGGCATTGATGCATATCTTCTCAGGAGCGCTCACTTTGACGGGATCAGGCTCAATGATCGTAATACTGAAAGTATCCAGGTAATTGCACATGTGCTTATCCTGTATGATGGAGGAAATGATCACTTTGCTTGCCGCAGGCCGGATAAGATTGAGTTTCCAGTCCGTCTTGCCGGTGAGGGAAAGGCTTACATCCGGATTACCGGTGGACAGGTCAACGGCTGTCATATCCGCCTTGTTCGCCTTAATATTTGTTATCGCATGAGGGAATTGATTGTTAAGGCAGATGCTGTCATTCCTGACGGTATAATTCAGTTTCGGAAAGACCTGTATACTCAGGTTATCCTCCGCAAAACAGCCGTCATCCTGGGTGACTCTTATTTTCACATCCGTACTGGACTTTATCTGCATGCGGTATGGCAGGCTTACTGTGCTTCCATTCACTGACACTGTATAATTATCATAGGTTGTTAGCACCTCCGGCTGAATATCGGCAAAGGTATTCGCGCATACCGAATAGTCAAAACCCATGTTCAGCACCGGCTGTTTAAAGTCTTTTACAACAATGGTGTCTGATTCATCCACCTGGCAGTAATCGAGCTCAGCGGGTAAAAATGCATGTACAATGTATGTGCCTCCTTTAGGCAACTGGACACTGACCTTTTTACCAAGCTGCTGTTTGATAACATTCTGATCAAGATCTTTGATGGTCCAGTAGAAGTTTTTATTGAGAAGACCGGTAGAACCGGCTTCGAAGAATCCGCAATTCCTCACGGACGTATTAATCGTGATAAACCGTGTTTTTCTGATATTGACAATGAAAGTCCTTGACGTCTTACCATTAATCGGACAGTTATTGTCCTTCGCTGAAAGGGTGATATAGTACCGGCCGGCCAGTCCGGTCGTATTCGTAATCATGACGCTGTAGGAGTTATACGGAGCAGTATTGGATGGCAGGTGAAGCAGGGCCGCTGTTTTCAGCTGAGTCTTCATTTCCATAGTCACCGAATCATATACCAAGCCTGAAAATGGAAGATCTTCCAGCTCAATGTCAATCTTAAGGTCTTCGCCTTCACAGATATTGAACTCTGTTATGTTGTTCTTGATCCTGGGTGGCTTATTGCTTATCGCGATCACTTCCGAGTAAACATCGCGTCTTGTGATACCCGCAAGGTAATATTTGCCGGCGGCATTTTTCTTCCATTCTTCACATTCAACAACCATGACGCCGCCCTGGTTGATCATTCTGGGTGTAAAGGCCACATCACCTGTAGATCTTGAAATGTAAAATCCTTCGACCAAACTGTTTGTAAGGTTGGCTGTGCACGGAGGGTTACCCGGGCAGAAATATGTGAATGGCTCCTCATAGCTTTGACCTCCGGGATACATGATGCTGGTACCCCTGTTAGCCAGGCCGGGCCTCAGGTGAAAGGCCAGAGAGTCGGTGTCAGGATTTGATACGCCCAAAGACTGGAACTGGGATTCATTTACAAGGTGAAGGAAATTAGGGGCATTATTGAAGTCCACTGAAGAGTTCGAAATGTTCTCGCAGAGGTTCAGTGTAGCGAAATTATAAAAGTTGACATTGTTGAAGGTACTGTTTCTGGATGACATGGTAATGGATACATCCAGCTTGCAATATCCTTCGTTCATTAATGTTGAAAAATCATATACGCCCTCAAATACATGTTCCTCAAAACCCAGGGATGCATTGGATCCTGCCCTGCACTTGCTGATTGCTCCGTTACATACCGGACTGATATCATTGATTGAGCGCCGTTGTATATCTACAGTACCCAGACTGAGAAAATGCGCATATGCAGTACCTGCGGATCCTGTTATATTCAGGTTGGGGATTTCATTGCAATTTGTTGTGTTGTCACCTCCCCCGCTATTGTTGAATTTGCATTCACGGCAATCTCTGTATACCTTTAGCTTGAATTGATATGTCCTTGCAAATAAGTGCTTATACGTTATTTCAGCCCCGGAAATATGCGACGCATGGGTCTCCCCAATCATTAAAAAAAACAATAAAAGCCAAAGTATTGATTTTTTATTCATGATCTTATTTTTCCCGTTTTTTATATTTTATTTTAAACGACAAATTCTCCGGGGTTGTCCCCGGAGAACTTTTCGTCCATTTAATGATTATTCATATTATCTCAAAAGCGTTACCGTTCCTTCATATTGATATTCTTCTCCATCGTAAGCCGTCACCTTGACGACCCACATATATACATCCTGCTGGGCGTCCTCTCCCCTGTACTTTCCGTCCCAGCCTTCGAACTTGTCGTCGGTGGCCCAGAGCAGTTCGCCCCAGCGGTTGAACAGCTCGATATGGAAGGTCTTCTCTCCGTTGACCACAGCCATGAACTTGTTATTGGTCTTCGGCCCTGTGCCTTCAGGCGAGAAGGCTGTAGGAACGAACACTGTCACATCCGGGCCGATCTTCCTTGGCTGGCCTGTGGAGTCAAAGCAGGTAAAGGTTTCCTGCAGGATAGGATCGTCATACTTATAAGTAGTGCTCAGGTTCACCCAGTATACGAACGTATCGTTGGGATAGGAGTGTATCGGGTTGAACTGCTGAACGGTGTCTTCCGGATAGCGGCTGTCAAA
>CALMKH010000050.1 GCA_937867025.1 uncultured Bacteroidota bacterium
CAGCGGGAACGCGCTTAACCTTTGCTTTCGACAAAGCTCCCTCCTTGAACATGTTTGGGCTTGCTCATGATGTTTTTCAAGCGCCGCTGTTTTATACATCTTTCTCACTTATTAATTTATTAAGAAAATTACATTTATTTAAAATAATAGATTTTATTTGTAAATAAAAACGCTTATGAAAAAAACATTATTTATTTTACTGGCAGGATGTACTCTGGCAGTAAATGCACAAACTTTCAGGGGAGACTGGCTTATCGATTGCTGTTTTGGCGGCCTTAAATATTCAGGAAGCGACAGCAGGACAAGTTTTTCCAACAGCCCCGTTGTGGAGAATAACGACCGCAATTCATTCTCCATAAGATTCAACCCGGGCGGAGGGTATTTTGTTAGGGACAACCTGGCCATTGGCGGAGGAATAAACTTTGGCTATTCAAACAGGAAGAATGAAACAACCAATACGACATCCACTTATACCAGGACAACCGAGTCTACCATGCCGAGTTTTTATATAGGTCCGATGGCGCGGTATTATTTCGGGGGAAGTGACAAATGCAGACCTTTCACCCAGTTTGACTTTCAATTAGGCATGTCCGGAGGCAAAGAAAAAGAAGAGACAAGCTTTGGCGCCGGCATCAACGGTGAGACTACGACTACGTCCAAAAACAGCTGGAAAACCGGTTTATCGGTTGGTTATGAATACCTGTTTACTCCCAACGTCGGGATTTACGGCTCCCTCGGCTTTAATTATGAAAAAGGTAAAACCACTTACGAATACCGGCCTGACAATAACCCGGGGTTTGACGAAACCAATGAGTACAGTCGCTTCTATATCCCGGTAAATGTGGGTTTGCAGGTGCATATACTCGGCGATCGTCCCAGGTTCTGATCACTGAATCTCCGTGTTGCGCTGTTTTGGTGATGCTTTGACGGGCAAACCCAGGATGTATTTTCTGAACCCGGTGGATAATTATTTTTGCAGGGAGTACGTATACACCTCATATTGCATATAATATGACAAGGGGCTTCGACCATTATCTGCTAAGACAACTACAGGTTCAGGACCTTGAAAATTATTTCAGCCTGATTGAACGCAACCGGAAACGGCTTGAGGATTTTTTTGCGGGAACGGTCGCCATTACACGTACACTGGAAGATACCAGGATCCACCTGGAAGATGTCATAAGCAAAGCCGCCAAAAAGCAGTATTGCCCGTTCATTGTTGAAGATGAGCATACCGGCAGGATCATAAGTTCCATACAGGTAAAAAATTTCGACTGGAATGTACCCAAGGCTGAACTGGGATATTATATCGATGAAGCCTATGAAGGCAAAGGCATTGTAACAAAAGCCACCGCGCTGATCATCGGTTATTGTTTCAGGGAGCTGGATCTGGCCAAGCTGTTCATCCGTACGCACGAAGCGAATGCCGGCAGCAGGAAAGTGGCAGAGAAAAACGGGTTCAAACTGGAAGGGACCATCAGAAAAGATTATAAAACAACCTCAGGCCGGTTCGTCGACCTGATGTATTACGGTCTGCTGAAAGAAGAATACTCCGGAGCATAAAGAAAGGCTGCCCCCACCCTAAAGGAACAGCCCTTCGAACCTGTATCTGATTATATTGAACCTTATTCTGAAAACTCTTAATATTTAATGACACTGGCACTCATCAGCGCACCGTTTCCATTCACCTTTACGAGGTACACGCCAGGCGCCAGCGAAGACATGTCTACCTTTGCCGAAGCATTGCCGATCGTGGAACTGTAAACTACCTCCCCCATCACATTGCATATTTCCATCCTGCACTGCACATCCTCAAACCTGGCAGCCAGCTCAATGCTGAATGATCCGTTATTAGGATTCGGGTACAGTTTCATCAGGTTTGAACCGTGTATTTTTTTGATGGAGTTGGTTTTGTCGACGTACTCGTTAACGGTTGTATTGGTCACTACAGGCACATTGTAATCAAAATAAATATATGCGGTATTGCGGATTTTGGCACCTTCTGTAAGGCCTTTTTTAGGTTTTATGCGGTACTGCACAAATCCATGCGAACCTTTTTCATCACTGAAACTGTCGGACAGCATGATATTCGGAAATTTGAATGAGACCGCACTTCCTTTTACCGAAGAACTCATGGTATGACTGTAGTTCAGTACTTCGAATGTAGAAAGATCGAGCTGAGGATCGAGGGTGTCTGCCAGGCGGATATTATACGCCGGGGCATTACCTGTGTTCTGGAAGTGAATGGTGTAAGTGAACCAGTCGCTGTAGAACGGAGGAACATCCACGGGATACACTTCTTTCATGTTGGGATCGTATGAATTACGGGCCAGGTAATAATATATATTCCTGTTGTTGGCCGTGTCGCCGTCACCTGAAACAGGTGTCACTTCCACCTCTACACGAATGGTGTCCCCCGCTTGGGCAGAAGTATCGGTGTTGAATACGAGCCCGAAATCCTTAAAGATATTTACGCTCGCAAAATCACTGATAGTATAGGTATAAACATTGCCTGAGACGGAAGGAGTAAGTGAGTTAGCGGCTTTTCCCACATAGGATACCGGGCCTGTCACTTTAATCTTCACCGTACCGCTTTTGTTTATTGCGCAATTGAGCCCATACCAGCGGGTAAGATCGCCGGCCAGCACTTTAACCGTATGCTGCTTACCTGGGAAAACAGCTCCCCTGACTACTGTGGATTGTACACCAACATCAAAAATATTCTTGCATTGAACCTGGAAATCTACATCCTGCGCTAAAGTATTTGAAGGCGTAAGTAAGACGGTGGAATCTATGCCCGGATAAGGACACACAACCTTGTATGGCAAGTTGAGCGTATCAATAAACACCTTGTATTTGCCCGTATCCAAATTAAAATTATAATCACCATTTGAAGAAACGTAATTGCCAAGCAGGTTATTATTCCTGTCATAAAGCTTCACGCGGATATTACCCATGGCTGCATCGCCGTTATCATACGTGCAATTGGAATTAATATCCTTGTAAGTGCTCCCCATAATACCCCGGTCAAAAAACAAACGTATGCACTTGCTGAAAACTGTATCGCAATTGCTGAGTTCCACACAGACAGTATGATTGGTGGTATCCGTAAATACATGCTTAAGGGTATCGAGGCCATCAAATAATTTCTGATGCACTCCGTCAATTTTCCATTTCTTGTTAAAATTGTCCATTTCCCTGCTTTGGAATTTGCCATAGATCATGGCCACTTTATTCGTCTGCAATACATTATGTCCAAGCTCTTTGCTTGGGCTTGACAAACCACCGTACCCGTCCGTGTAATACCTTGCAAAATAACCGCTGTCCGTGCCGCTTGCATTCGAAGTGAATACAATATACATCTTATTGGTAGTGGAAGTATAAGAAGGATATGTGCCGTTATCAGAGGAACTTAAAGATGCAATAAGTTTTGAAGGATTGGCGTAGTCGTCGTCATATATTTTCAGCATATCACTTGCATCCGCAAATCTGAGCTGGCTGAATTTCAAAGTTATAGGTGTTGCATTATCGGGTGTTATAGTCAGGTATGAACGGGTATGAACGCCCTGGCTGACACCATAATTCAGGTTAGGCCCCCCATTATCGCAAATGGTTCCATAATTGGAACTGACTACATTATCGCCTTTTTTACCGTATGTGCCATAACCAAGGGTATACAGGGTTGGCGGAATGACCTTAACAACGCCCTTGAATATTGCCTGGGATCCGCCAATATCATTCTTCACTTTTAATAATATCTGGTATATCCCCGGCACATCAAATTCAAATTGGGGATTCTTTGAAAATTCATCATTCCCGGTGTTCCAGGGATCGGCAATAACCGTTCCGTCCCACAGACCTGCGAAATTTATGGAATCGATCACATCCCAGGTCCACTCCCAGGGGCCATTGGTGGATTCATCAAACAGCTGAACAACTTCATATTGTTCAATGACCCTGTTACAGAGATTTTTGATTTTAACAACCGGCTTGGCTGTCGGGGCAATAATAGTAACACATTTTACCAGGGTATCGGACCCGAAACAGTTAGTGCTTTTCAGTTTCACGCATTTTGTTCCGGTAGTTGCCCAGGAATAAACAAAGTCAAGGGCATTGGCCGCATCTATTGTAGCATCATTGTTGGCATCCCATTCATGATTGACATATCCTGTCCTGTTCACATTTTCAAACTTAACAGGCTCCTTGACAAACATGGTATCAGGAACAATAAAACCGGCACTTGCACCAGTAGGCTGGGCAATGGTGACATTAAAATCCCATGTTTCGCCATAATTCATTGCTGCTGAGCAAGAATGATTCCCTTTGACAAGACTGTACCCCTGGGTCCTGACCCTTAGTCGCGTAACACCTGTTTTGGCGTTGCAGGGCACTGTAAAATTAAACCTGAACTTTAACGAGCCATAATTGTTGCCGATAACGGCATTCACCAACTCAACGGAATCAAATGTACTGTCCTGATCATAATCAATCCAGAAACCACCTGAAACAAGTATCCCCAAAGTTGAAGCCTGAGGTACTATCTCTATAGCATAAGCATTTCCTCCCGTCAGGGTGGTAGTATTACTCCAGTACCTGTATACATCTGTATTGGAGCTTCCGTAGCAGTTGCTGCTTCTGTTAATGCCGTTAAGTGAAACCGAAGACAAGCCGAAACCCGCAGAACCTGTGCAGGTGCCTGAGTTCATGGCAGTAGCTGCAGGGTAACAGTATGGCGATGGATTCGTGCTTTGTGCTGAAACCTGGTGATAAAAAGATGCGGTAAGCACCGTTAATACCAGCTTAAAACATGAGGTTAGGTATTTGTTTTTCATGGCTGAGTTTTTTTTGTCAGGCAAAATAAACGATTGCCCTCAGAATATCACATACCATAACAATTAATGGCTGTATTGTGACACAACTTTTACACAAACATGACACTGTAAAGCAATAAAACTAAAGCAAAGAAGTTCCGTGGAAATATTTATTCCTGAAGCTTGACGGATTAAAATAGGCTGTTACATATTGATCATTTCTTGATCATTTCTGATACTACCGGGCCTATTATCCAGGTGGATTTTGACAGTCTGATCCGGCTGCGCCGGATTTACTGGATTTTTATCCCCAACTCTTTGAGTTGTCTGTGGTCAATGACTGAAGGGGCGTCTATCATCATATCCCTTCCCTGGTTGTTTTTAGGGAAGGCAATAAAATCACGGATACCATCGGCTCCGCCGAAAATGCTGCACAACCTGTCAAAACCGAATGCGATGCCGCCATGCGGAGGCGCTCCGTACTCAAACGCGCTCATCAGGAACCCGAACTGGTTCCTGGCTTCTTCTTCCGTAAAGCCTATCCTTTTAAACATACGCGCCTGGAGGTCCTTGTTGAATATCCTTATCGATCCGCCGCCCACTTCAGTTCCGTTGATCACCATATCATAGGCGTTGGCCCTGACAGCACCCGGATCGCTTTCCAGTTTACCGTTATCTTCAGGTTTAGGACTTGTAAACGGGTGATGCATGGCATGCCATTTACCCGATTCCTCATCCTGTTCCAGCAATGGGAAATCAATCACCCATAGCGCGCTGAACCTGCTTTTGTCCCTGTAACCCAGGCGCTGCCCCATTTCCAGCCTGAGCTCGCTCATTTGTTTCTGAACGGTACGTGTATTGCCGCTAAGCACAAGGATAAGATCTCCTTTTTCAGCTCCGCAAAGGTTTGCCCATTTTTCAAGATCATCCTGGTTATAGAATTTATCCACCGACGATTTATATGAACCATCCGGCTGGCAAAGCACATACACCAATCCTCTCGCACCTATCTGCGGACGCTTTACCCATTCCGTCAGTTCATCCAGCTGTTTTCTTGTATAGTTGCCACAGCCTTTGGCACAAATGCCGAGCACACATTCCGCCGTATCAAACACCTGGAAATTCCGGTCACCGGTAAGCGGCTTCAGGTATTGGAATTCCATTCCGAAACGCGTGTCGGGCTTGTCATTCCCGTACCTGTGCATGGCCTCATCAAATGTCATGCGGGGCAATTGGCCTATATCTATGCCCTTAACTTCCTTGAACAGGTATTGCACAAGGCCTTCAAACAGGTTCAGGATATCTTCCTGCTCCACAAAACTCATCTCGCAGTCGATCTGCGTAAACTCTGGCTGCCTGTCTGCCCTCAGGTCTTCATCCCTGAAACACTTCACTATCTGGTAATACCTGTCGAAACCGCTCACCATCAGCAACTGTTTAAATGTTTGAGGACTTTGCGGAAGAGCGTAGAACTGTCCTGGGTTCATCCGGCTGGGTACGATAAAATCGCGTGCCCCTTCGGGTGTCGACTTGATAAGCACAGGTGTCTCAACCTCGATGAATCCCTTGGAATCAAGGTATTGCCTGGTATATCGTGCCATCTGGTGCCTCAGCATCATGTTCTGGCGCACATTGTCGCGCCTCAGGTCGAGGTAGCGGAACTGCATGCGGATATCGTCCCCACCGTCGGTATCCTCTTCTATAGTGAACGGCGGCGTGAGCGAAGGATTCAGAACAGTCAGTTTTTCAACAATGATCTCAATCTCCCCTGTGGGCAGTTTGGCATTTTTGTTACTTCTTTCCGTCACTTTGCCAGTGGCCTGAACGACAAACTCGCGGCCCAGCTTACGCGCTTCTTCGAGCAGCGTGGAATTATACTCCTCATTGAAGCTCAGCTGCGTGATTCCATAGCGGTCCCGCAGGTCAACAAATGTCAATGATCCGAGGTCGCGGCGTTTGGCGACCCAACCTGATAATGTTACCTGCTGACCTATATGGGTCATATTTAATTCTCCGCAATGGTGGGTTCTGAGCATAGGCGCAAAAATAATAAAACAAATCGAAAGTCAAGAACCGGGACTGTTTGTAAGGATCAGGAGTTTGAGTTGAACATATCCGGCCCTGGTGACCTTATCCTCAACCCGGGGTATGGCAGCCCTTCCCGGCCGGGTTGCTGCATCTCCCCGAGCAGACCCTCATTCAGGATTGCCGGATATTAAAACCCATATAGATTTTTTTGATGAACGCAATGCAACATATTGACGAACTTTGTATCCCTTCTCCCTAAATTTGAAATCATGACAGGTTACAGGTTTTCCCAATACAGACCAAACCCGGGACAGACTCCCTTTGACAAACTGTTTAACATTTTCAGGGAAATACTTGTTTACACTTCCGGCGATGTAGCGGAAGCTCTTGAGTGGATGAACCAGATCGACCGGGATCACAGGATCACCGACAACAGTTACGGCATGGGGAATTTTATTGATGACCTCAAATCAAAAGGCTTTATAAAGGAAGATCCGGTCAGCGGCACAATCGATATCAGTTCGAAGATGGAACAAAGCATCCGTAAAAATGCCCTGGAAGAAGTATTCGGGAAATTGAAAAAAACAGCCAAAGGCAATCATTCCACCCATTACACAGGTCTTGGCGATGAGACAACAGCCGACCAGAGAAACTATATGTTCGGCGACGACCTTTCCCAGATTGCTATAACAGAAACACTCAGGAATGCGCATGGCCTGCTTTCCGGTCATGAACTCATACTCCGGGAAGAAGACCTTGTAGTGAATGAAAAAGAATATCGCACGCAGACCAGCACCGTGCTGATGATCGATATCTCCCACTCCATGATCCTGTATGGAGAAGACCGGATCACGCCAGCCAAAAAAGTAGCTATGGCCTTGTCGGAACTCATCAAGACCAAATATCCTAAAGACACCCTGGATGTCATTGTCTTCGGGAATGACGCCTGGCAGATCGACATGAAAGACCTTCCATACCTGAAGGTAGGCCCATATCACACCAATACCGTGGCAGGACTTCAGCTGGCCCAGGATATTCTCCGGCGACGAAAGAATCATAATAAACAGATATTCATGATCACGGACGGCAAACCCAGCTGCCTGAAGGAAGGCGCAGGCTATTACCAGAACAGCTTTGGTCTCGACAGGAAAATCGTCAATAAAACCCTGAATGAGGCAGCAATCTGCAGGAGACAGAAAATATTGATCACCACATTTATGATTGCCAAAGACGCCTATCTCCAGGCATTTGTTGAAGAGTTTACAAAAACCAATAACGGGAAAGCATTTTACACCAGCCTTAAAGGGCTTGGAGAATATATATTCCAGGATTTCGAGAACAATAAACGCAGGAAATTATAATGCACATCAATCAGCTACAAACATTAGGAGAACTTAAAGCTTCAGGATATCGCCCAAAATCTATAAAAACAGAGCTCAGGGACAACCTGGTTGAAAAACTCCGGAAAAAAGAACGGATATTTGAAGGAATCATAGGTTTCGAAGACACCGTTGTGCCGGATGTCGAACGGGCTATTCTGTCGGGACACAGCATCAACCTGCTTGGTTTGCGCGGGCAGGCCAAAACAAGGATTGCCAGGAATATGGTCAACCTGCTTGACGAATTTATTCCCGTTATCAGTGGCAGCGAGATCAATGACGACCCCTTTAACCCGGTCTCGCAATACGGCCGGCAGGTTCTTGCCGAATCAGGGGATGACACACCTGTGACCTGGCTGCACAGGAATGAAAGGTACGTTGAAAAACTGGCAACCCCCGATGTATCCGTTGCCGACCTGATAGGCGACATTGATCCTGTAAAAGCCATTAACATGAAGCTGAGCTATTCCGATGAAAGGTCTATTCATTTCGGACTGATCCCGAGAAGCAACAGGTGCATTTTTGTGATCAACGAGCTTCCCGACCTGCAGGCCCGCATACAGGTAGCACTGTTCAACATACTGCAGGAGGGTGACATACAGATACGCGGCTTTAAACTGAGGTTACCCCTCGACATACAATTCGTTTTCACAGCCAACCCTGAGGATTACACCAACAGGGGCAGTATTGTCACACCGCTCAAGGATCGCATCGGGAGCCAGATCATCACGCATTATCCCAAAACCATCGAGGTGGCTAAAGCCATCACCAGGCAGGAAGCACGCATAAAGCCCGAACAATCCAGGACTGTCAGCATCTCGCCCATACTTGAACATATCATTGAACAGGTGGTTTTTGAAGCCCGCAACAGCGAATTCGTCGATGCAAAAAGCGGTGTATCGGCCAGGCTCAGCATTTCGGCTTATGAAAATCTTTTCAGTGCTGCCGAAAGAAGAGCCCTGCTGACGGGTGATAAAATGACCTCAGCGAGACTTTCCGACCTGCAGGGCATTATTCCTGCCATCACCGGAAAAGTGGAAATGGTATACGAAGGCGAACAGGAAGGTCCCTACAATGTGGCTCAGAACCTGGTGGGGAAAGCGATAAAAACTGTGTTTTCGGACATATGCCCCCCGCTCGTAAAATCAAAAAAGAAGGGCCAGGAAAATGCGGATCCGTATACACATATCACCGCCTGGTTCGACAGCGGCAAACACCTCGACCTGCCGCACGTGAGCAGCAATAAGGAGTTTCAGAAAACCCTGGAATCCGCAGGTCCGCTGGAAGAGTTCGTCGACACCTATCTGTCAAAGACCGACCCAAAAGACAAATATGTATATATGGAACTTATACTTTTCGGCCTAAGCGAAAACAGCAGGTTAAGCCGGCAGGTATTGGACAAAAGCACGGTTTTCAAAGATCTTTTCGGCAGTATGTTCAAAGGTTTCGAAGATTAACAGGGGGCGCTGAGGTACGCGCTTATCCCTGTTTTATCAAAAGCCAGACTACAACTACAGCTGTAACGCTGAGGAAATTCACCGCATCATTTGTGCACCAGCGGAAACCTTTGCTCAACATATATCCCGGTGCTGCATGTTCACTGACAAAACCCTTTTCATCTTCATATTTTGCCTGCAGGGCTGAGCCCAACACACTGTCGAGCAGCATCCCTGCGAAACCGCATAGCATGATGATCCCAGCCGTGGCCAACGTGATATCAAACACCAGGAAAGAGAGTATCGCGCTAAGCGTTGAACCGGCAAGGCCCCCAATGCTTCCCTGCAGTGATATTGCCCCTGACAAACCGCGGGACGCAGGTTTCAGGCTTAGGATATCAACCGTGCGGCCTCTGAAATATTTTCCGGTTTCACTGCTGAATGTATCCGATATGCTGATGGAAAATGCAATCAGGTACGCGACAAAATCCGGGTCTCCGGCATGGTTTCCGCCTCTTGTCAGGAAATACAGCAAACAACATGTGCCTGTAAACCCGTTTGCGAGCACTTGCGCAGCATTGCGTCCGGAATGTTTCTGCTCTTCCGGGTTGAGCTTCGTCAACAGTGTTCCTCCCGTCAGCAGGACAAGAGGCAGTAAAAACGTTGCGGGCCCGGCGCTAATAAATACAGTGCCCATCAGGAAAGCACTGATGCTGCCTCCTCCTGTCAGCCACCTGAAACGATACGCGGCGTAACACAATAACACGCAAACAGCATACAAGGTCGGGTGGTCGATGATCATGCTCAGGGAAGGCTTTCTGTAAAAAACCTTAGATTTGTCTGCAAATAAAACCAAAAAAATTGAAAGAGCTTGAGGATTATGAATGGTTTCCACGTGTATTTCGTCAGTTTCAGACGGACTACATCGGCTATGTTGTGGCGCGTTTCGGCATCTATGATCCCCTGATCCGCCTGATATGTTCCGTAAACCCTTCGCACCGTGACATGTTCGATCTCTGTTCCGGCAGCGGCGAACCCGCCATCAGCCTGTTCAAACGATGCGGCTGTTTTGATTCCCTTACGTTATCCGATAAATTCCCGCAGCATGCCAGGCAGGAAGCCGGCGTTACATATGATCGCAACAGCCTGGACGTACTGCAGATGGATTTCAGCGGTCCCTATATATATACAATGTTCAACGCCTTCCATCATTTCACCGACACCACGAAGAAAAACATAGTGTCGGACATGATACAGGCCAAAGCCAGGGTTTATATAGTGGAAATACTTGAACCGCGCGCAATCTGTTTGCTGAAAGTGCTTTTTGCTTCCACCGTGGGCACATTGCTGTTGACGCCATGGGTCAAGCCGTTTTCCTGGAAACGCCTTTTACTGACATATATTTTTCCGGTCAATATATTTACCATTACATATGACGGCGTAGTCTCCGTCTGTAAATCGCGCAGCGAAAAACAATACAGGAAATTATTCAGCGCTTTCGCGCAGCATACCAGGATCACCAGGGATACTACCGGTTTCAGTCCATTGGTAATTATACAGGTCAACTGATGAAACATATACGCACCTTATGGAAATTCAGCCGTCCACATACCATAGGCGGGACGGTCATCAGCCTCAGCACGCTGTATGTTATCGCCAGTGAGGAACATGGTTTGGGCATACGCGCAGATTTATGGCTCCTGAGTATTATAACAGGCATTTGCTGCAATATCTTTATTGTTGGTATCAACCAGATCCAGGACATCGAAATTGACCGAATCAATAAACCTTACCTCCCGCTTGTATCCGGTGAGCTTACGGTTCCCACCGCAAAAATCATTGTGTATTCGTGTGCCGTCCTCTCCCTGATCATTTCTGCCTTTGTGTCCTTTTATCTGATGCTGGTTATTGCTGCTGCGCTCGCTATTGGCTGGGCCTATTCCATGCCGCCTTTATACCTGAAACAACATCATCTGCCGGCGGCTATTGCCGTTACGACCGTCAGGGGACTTATCGTCAACCTGGGTGCGTTCATGATCTTCAATTACAAAATCAACAATTCCCTTGATATCCCCTGGAATGTGAAGGTGCTGACAGGCTTTATCATAGCCTTCAGCATTGCCATCTCATGGTTCAAGGATCTGCCTGACGTAGAGGGAGATGAACGGCATCATATTAAAACCCTTGCTATTCTGTACTCCGGGAGATTTGCACTTATAGCGGGCAATATCATTGTCATGCTTGCCTATATCTTCAGTGTCTGCGTAAACTATATAAATCTTCTGGATTCGGGAGCAACCCGCCAAAACACGGTGCTTCTTTACGGACATGCGAGCCTTGGACTATTGTTCATACTGAATAGTTTCAGCATAAAAATAAGTTCCGGAATTTCTATAAAGAAATTCTATATGCGTTTCTGGCTATTCTTTTTTGCAGAATACATATTGTACCTGACAGCCTATATATGATGATGAATGCGGTGAATGAAAACTATTCTAAAAGCCGTCTCAAAAGTCCGGTTACGACATGATTTATTATACTCATTCTAAGTAGGTTTTCGAAGAAAACACTCTGTAGAATGAGTAATGCCGTACCGTTAGGTTCGAAAA
>CALMKH010000051.1 GCA_937867025.1 uncultured Bacteroidota bacterium
CGGCATTACTCATTCTACAGAGTGTTTTCTTCGAAAACCTACTTAGAATGAGTATAACACAGCATGTGCCGCGGCCACCTGTATACACCCCATGTAATGAGCGAAGCGTGAAAAATCCTAAGGGCCTTACAACTTAGCGTATACAGATCGTTACTCGTTACACTCGTGAAATCGGCTATCCTGCCGTTCCCTATGCCGGTTGTATTTTCTTAACCCAAGTCAATGCGGCCGGTAAACGCTGCCAGTAATTTTGCACCCAATAAATCTTATAAAATAATGACAAACAAAATGAAAGCCGTAGTTTTTGCAACGTATGGCGCCCCCGAAGTACTCCAGCTTCAACATGTTGGTAAACCAGAACCTAAGGATAATGAAATCCTTTTAAGAATAAAGGCAACAGCCGCTAACTCCGGTGATTGGCGGATACGGAAAGCCGACCCGTTTGCCATCAGGCTGTTTTTTGGCCTGGCTAAACCTAAAATAAATATTCTCGGGAGTGTTTTTTCCGGCGAAATAGAAGCTGTCGGGAAGAGCGTTACACGTTTCAAAGCCGGAGATGAAGTTTTTGGATCAACAGGTATGACGCTTGGCGCTTATGCCGAATATATATGTTTGCCGGAAAACGGACCATTGGCACCCAAACCCGGAAACCTTACCCATCAGGAAGCCGCTGTTATTCCTTTCGGCGGAACTACAGCATTATACTGGATCAGGAAAGCGAACATAAAGAAAGGCCAGAAAGTGCTGATCAATGGGGCTTCGGGAGCAGTAGGAACTGCTGCGGTTCAATTGGCAAAGTATTTCGGGGCTACTGTCACCGGGGTTTGCGGCACATCAAACATGGACCTGGTGAAATCACTGGGAGCCGACAAGGTAATTGATTACACAAAGGAAGATTTTGCAAGGAATGGTGAAACATATGATGTGATTTTCGATACCGTTAATAAAATCTCTTTTTCCCGCGGCCTGAAATCACTTCACAAGAATGGAAAATTTATCCAGAGTGCGGCAGGGATGCCGGCAATGCTTCGAGGTCTCTGGGTTTCGGCGACAAGCGGCAGAAAGGTTCTGGCCGGTGTTATCAGTCAAAAGGCCGAAGATATTGAATTCCTGAAAACCCTTGCCGGTACAAACCATTTAAAGGCCGTCATTGACAGAACGTATGCATTGGATCGGATGGCGGAGGCGCATACTTACATTGAGAAAGGGCATAAAAGCGGTAATGTGGCCATTACGGTGTGATACGAGGAGCTCCGGGCACATTCATTTCAATTTTTGTGAGATCCTTTTCCTGATCCGGCTGAGTGACTCAGGCTTGACACCGATATAACTCGCTATCTGGTACTGGGGTATTCTCCGGAACAGGTCCGGTCTTGATTCAAGCAGTTTCATATAACGTTGTTCAGGGGTGTCGGTGGCATAGGATGCCATTAATTCCTGCTGACCGGCAAAAACGTTCTCCATCACTTTTCTTGAAATGCTTTCCAGGTTGGGAAAACGCCTGTACAGGTCTTCCTCCTTATTTCTGTTGCCAACGACCAGTAAACTGTCTGTACAACAGTCTATAAAGCACGTGGATGGAATGAGGCCAAAACTATTGACGGAAACCACCCATTGTTCATCCGTGAAAAAGTTAGTGGTCTTCTCTTCTCCGTCAACCAGGAAATATTGCCGAACACAGCCTTCCAGGACAAAATAAGCTTCCGTTGAGATTTGCCCTTCTGCCAGCAAGATGCTTCCTTTCTTAAACATTTTAACAGACATGGTTTCAGCAATGGCTTGTACCTCCATGTCTGAAATTGGCAAAATGCGGGCAAAGTACTTCAAGAGTTTGTCGTTCATGGGACTATCTTTTATACAATATTAGCGGAATTAGCCAAAACTCCTGTCAGATTTATTTCTTAACTCAAATCAACGAGATTGGAAAAACGCCAAAATACCTTTGCCCCATTCAATCAGATAAAAAAATGGATACAAAAACAATTATCATAATCCCGCTCGCGATCATCCTGCTTCTGGTGATGTCGTGCAACAAAAGGATTACTGCGCCTGGCCGTGTTCAGCAGTTTACCATCCAATCCATGCACACGTCCGCTGCTTATGACATTAAGGTGGCCCTCCCGGAAAATTACAACGGCAACAAAAAATATTCCGCTGTATATGTATTGGACGGTGAAGACAATTTCAATTTTGTAGCTTATCACAGCAAAAAACTAAGCGATAACTACGGTAAAGAGAATGTTTTGGTGGTTAGCATCGGTTATGGCCGCAACCGGACCTTAGATTACACCCCGACAAGCGTTCCCCAGGGACAAGGAGGCGCGCCGGCGTTCATGGATTTTATCAGTAATGAGTTGATCCCCCGCATTGAATCGGATTTTGCAGCTGATACAAGCAGAACCGGACGCGTGATTTTGGGTCACTCTTTCGGCGGATTATTCGGTGCATATGCATTTACAAAACACAATAACGTTTTTGGAAACTATCTTTTGCTTAGCCCTTCTCTCTGGTATGACAATGAAATCGTGTTTCAGTATGAGCAAGAAAACCGCCAATCAATACGCGACAAAAACCACTTGGTGTTTTTGGGTATCGGCCAATTGGAAAATTCAGGCCGGATGCAGGCGCCTTTTCAGGCTTTCCACCTACGGCTAAACGATAACTACCCCGGCATAAAACTCCGTAAGAATACCGTATCGCAAATGGATCATGTCAGCTCCAGAAATCCAAATATTATTAACGCTTTAGACTTTTATTTTCAAAATAAGTAATAAAATAACTCATGAAAAACATACAGATATTTATCGCCATTCTCTTTTCAGGAACATTGAGTTCCTCTGCACAAGACAGTTCCCTGCCGGCAGGCAAAAAAGCAACATACAAAATTACCGTTGAGCCGGGTATCGGGATTTCTCCCATGCCCATCATGGACATGGCACTCAGCAATATCGTTCAGGTCAGATTGACAAGGCGATTAAGTGCCATTTCATATACATCAATCAGGGAGAATAATCTATTCCTCAGGAATTTTAATTATATCAAAAGCACGAATAATTATACGCTGACGCAAAAGCTGGGTGTCGGTTCGTCTTTTTACACGAAGCGTAACATTCATACCTTGTCTCTTCTGGCAGGCATTACATACGATACCTACCATGAAACCCTGGATAATCCACGATTTGAAAGGGTCGATATGAAGGTGGAATCATGGAGGCCTGACATGGGAATAATGTATAAGCTTACGCTTGGTGGGAAAAAATACTTCTTCAGCTACAGGATGTATATACCGTTGTTCCCGTATCCCGTTAAGACCGCCGATAGCACAGGCATAGAAGGGAATATGGCGAATGTATCTTTCGAAATAGGCTTAGGAATAAGAATAAAATAATCAATAAAAAATTACGAATTATGAACGATTTATATATAGGACTGGCAACGACGGCCGCAATTATTATATTTCTAGAGCTGTTTAAGTCTGTCGATAAAAAATTGATGAGTGCGTTCACCCTTGCAGTGATCCCCTTCATTTATATAGGCTTTTCCTGGGGAGATCCCAAGTCGCTTATCATGTCGGTAGTTGGCGTGGCCTTCTTTTTAGGATTGGCGTACCTGGGTTACAGGAATAATGTTATCCTGATCGTCATTGGCCTGGTATTGCATGGAGCCTGGGATCTTGTATTTCCATTTTTTAGTTCGGAGGCTCCGGAAGGGTATGATGTATTTTGTATAACGATTGATCTGCTCCTGGCCTTGTATTTCTATTTCAGGGCAGGTGCCCCTGCAGTCAAAAAGACATCGGTCACAACACGATGATTGACATTTAAGACATGTTAAAAATCAATCCGCAGACAGCAGCAAGGCATATGGATACTGACACCGCAGCTTTTTTATGTGACTGAGACGTAAACATGCGTATCGGTCGTCATGATTGTGTGTTTAATGCGTTTACAAGAACATCCAGCCTGTCGAAAGCAGATCCCCAACCATTGTAAAAGCCCATCTTTTCCTGTTGTTTGCAGTATTCTTCCGTGGCATGAACAACACTGAAAGTGAAATGCGTGGTGTCGCCATCCTCCTGGAATTCCACATGAAGTTCAACACCTTCTGTCATTGGCTTGAAATCTGCGGAGGTAATTATCTTTTTGTAAGGTTCGATTTCGCGGTATGTACCCTCTGAAACGAACAAATTGCCATCGGGCATCGGCATGGCGTATTTCCATTTGCCACCGACCCTGAAATCGTGTTCCAATACGTTTATCTGCATTCCCTCGGGGGCCCACCATTGCACGATATGTTCAGGTTCGATCCAGGCATTCCAGACAAGCTTTACAGGGGCGTTAAAAACCTTTTTTAATGTTAAGGTCCGGTTTTTTGCATCATTCATATGATTCATTTTTTATGTTTTTTGTTTTTGATTGCAGTTTATTCACATGTTTCTCAAAGGCATCTATCCGTGTCATCCATTCTCTCTGATACTGTTCCAGCCATAGAAAAGCGGGGATCAGGTTTTCTGTCTGAACCTTGCAATAGCGTGATCTTCCTACAGTTTCAATTTCAATAATGCCACATTCATTCAGTATCTTTATCTGTTGTGAAATAGCCGGCTGGGTCATTTCCAGCTTTGCAGCGATGGTATTCACATTCATAGGTTCCCTGGCAACAAGCTCAATGATCCTTCTTCTTGTAGGATCGGCTATTGCCTGAAAAACATCTCTCCGCGCTGTTTCAGCCATTATATATAAGCGTTTACTTATGCAAAAGTATATATAAGTATTTACTTATGCAAATTTTTATAAGAAAATAATAAAATTACCCAGTAATTTCCTGGTTGTGAAACCGCCCATAGCTTATGTAAATACTGCAAATGTGTGTTAATGTACAGAAGCATATATTTGCAGATTATATACAACTTCAGGACAAGGCGAGGCTCATTAATAAGTGAACTAAAATTATGCAGCAAAGCCATGCTGCGCCTGGGCTGTTTGTTGCTTGTGTCGCTTACAAAAAACCAAGGTTTTTTGACATGCAGGGATTATTTCATGATCCGCAGGGAGGGGGTTCTGCACCAGACAAATCAAAAGACAGCGCAGCTGTCTTTTGATTTGTCTGGTGATCCCTATTGGATAGAATTCGAACCGGATTTTGGAGGAGTTGAAGATATTATCGAATTTAAAATACTGATTATAAGAATACTGGATTTGTAGTGTATTTGAGAATGCCTTACATTGTGGTATATTTGGAAGCTAAAACTAACAATATTCAATGGACAGTTTTACGATAAAGGGTGATGACAATTTTATTACGATAACAATTGAAGAAGTTTATGAATTTCCTGACAAGACTTGCAGTTGGGGAGGATATGATACGAGGGCAATAATAGAAATTAATTCTAGTAACTTTCGAGTTAAATCGCATTTGTATACTTCGACAGGAGAAATGTTTGTTTTTTTCCAACAATTGAAAGAATGTAATAGTAAACTCACGGGCACAGCTATCTATCAGTCATATGAAGGCAACTTAAAATTCACAGCTTCATATGATAACCTCGGACATGTAAGTATTAGCGGGGAGTTTTCTAAACAAGACATTTTAGACAACAGGTTACGATTCACATTTAATACCGATCAATCATTTATCAAATATACTATTGATGAACTTGATTTAATTGCATCCAAATATGGTGATATGGAAGGTGTAAAAAATAAACTAGGTTAGTGATAAAGGTTCGAAAGTCCTGTATGGTTAAAAGAGTAAAGCCGTGCTATACACGGCTTTACTCTTCAGTGATCCCTATTGGACAGAATTCGACCCGAATTTTGGAGGATTTGAAGATCTTATCCAATTTAAATACTTGAAATTCAGAATATTGCCTAATGTCATATCATTGTGTGTATTTTTAATAGTGTTAATTGCGGATTTTTTGATTTACGTCAGTTAGCGTAAAATCCTTTAGGTAGTTCCGCTAATACTTATCATCTTCATCAAATCATTTGACACAAATGGAAAAGCAAACTTTGAAGAATTTGGATACTAAATCACAATTTAATAAGGTAGGAGTATGTATATTTGCCGTTAGCGCTAAACAGACCACATAACAAGCAAGAACAGTGAATAAAACAAACTTCTTTAATGATCTTTCAATTCATATTTAAGAGCCTATATATCTGACAGACAAGACGGACGAAGTAAATGAAGAAATTAAACATAATCATTGGGTTTTAACAGCCCCTTCGGACATTGTTGCTCAAACAACGACGACTGAATTTTTAGAGTTCATACAAAAAGTAAAGGGCAACTATAAAAATCAACTGGATAAATCTCCGCTTGACATTGACCTGACTTTTTATTTGTGGTTTGAAGAACCAGGAGAACTGTGTTTCAATTTCATAAATTCCAATCACGACAAACTTCCTTTTGGGTGCAAGCTAAAATTCACTGATAAACCCGAAGAAGTAATTGACCAATATTTGAAATCAAAATATCACGATCAAGTAATTCCTTGGAACGAACTTCAAACTGTTGAAACACCTGAAGAAATAGCAGAAGCTGATAGACTTGAAAAAGAATTACACGACAATTTTGTGTTGACTGTTTACCAAGAAAAAATCAAGAAACAGAAATGATTGACAAAGATCATCTGCTGAGAGCACACTCGCATTAGGCGGGGTTTCATGTTTTAAACGGTTTGTGAGTACAGGGTCAAACGCTCATTGTTATTGTAAAAGACAGAACTTCGCCGTAAAACATTGTTTTAAGTTGCATGCATTATAAAAAAGAGGCCACATGCGTGGCCTCTTTTTTATTTTAATAAGCCAATTTTTATGTTTTTTGACTTTTTTTAACTTTTGTGCCTATAGGACAGAATTCGAACCGCATATTGGAAGAGTTAAAGTTGTTGTCTAGTTATGTCACTGATTATAAAGTAAATATATTTCTTTGAACAAAAATACAATTGTTTGCCAATTAGTACGGTTGCTTATATTTGCAAATTTAACCGCAATAAAATCGCAACAGCGCAAACTTGAAACTAACTAATAGACAATGACAAAACAAATTTTAATCATGGGACTTTTGACTGGACTGCTTGGACTTTTCGGTTGCGACAGCAAACCAAAAGAGAAGTCGGACAAAGAACAATTTGAGGAAATTCTTAACGACTCAAGAGTTAACTCAAAGGAAGTTGGAGAACGAGAAGGCATAAAGTACTTCCAATATATGGAGAATGGGAAGACAGGATTCAGAGACTTAGATGGAAATATCGTAATCAAAGCGATATACGAATCTGCAGAAATGTTTTCTGAAGGCTTCTCCGCTATTCAAGTTGGTAAAAAATGGGGGCTTATTGACGAAAGTGGAAAGTATATCATTGAGCCAAAATTTGAATATTTAGGAAGTGTTCACAGCGGGCTTGCAAGTTATAGAGCAAACGACAAATATGGCTTCGTTGACATTACAGGACAAGAAAAAATCAAACCGCAGTTTGACTGGGTTGACGAATTTTCGGAAGGATTTTGCGTTGTTCGTAATGACAAGGGAAAACACGGGTATATTGATACAACAGGCAAAATTATTATTGATTTTCAATTTCAGTACGCCAACAAATTTGAAAACGGACAAGCAAAATTTGAACTGAACAATCTATGGGGAGCAATTGACAAGACAGGAAAAATAGTTGAGGAGGCAACACATAAATACGCAACCAGGTAAACTCACAAAAAGGTTTTTGAAAACCTTAAACTGACCGTCTTCGGACAGACATCTTTACTGCCGTAAACAAGGGGTTTGTGACAACCAATAAACTAAAAAAAATCCATGGAACAACCTACTGCTAAAATATCAGACGAATTACTAGACAAATTAATCCGACGGGAATTTCCAAATGACATTGATAAAATCAAGCAAAAACTAAATTTAATCAATAGCGACAGCCACGCTGGCAAAAACAGGTTTTCTGCTGCTGTGCTTAAATTGGCTAACGGCGATCTGACCAAAATCGACGATCTGGTTGTAGAGTGCAATTACGACTTTCGTGACATAGTTTCAATGGCCGAGTATCCTTTATGTTCCGACCATGGCTTTGGTGAAATTCCTGCTGATAAAACACAAGAAATTTACGGCAATGACTGGGCACAATATTCTGATTGGTTAAATAAATAATGATTAAGTAATTACTTGAAAGAGATTGATAAAAAAAAGAGGCGACATACATTCGCCTCTTTTTACTTCTTTTTTAAGTCAATTTTTATCTTTTTTGACTTTTTTTTACTTGTGATCCCGAAGGGATTATTTCATGATCCGCAGTGAGGGGGTTCTGCACCAGGCAAATCAAAAGCCAGCTGCGCTGTCATTTTTTGTTTCTCGCCCGGCTTACAAAAGCTAAGGCTTTCGACGCCGTACTCGAAACAAAAAAAGCCGCTCTTTGAGCGGCTTTTGATTTGTCTGGTGATCCCGAAGGGACGGTTAAAAACAATGCCAAAATTGTCTTAAGTTTGCCGAAAGTTTGCTGAAACTATTTGATAGCAAGCAACTTGCAAAACAATGTTAAATTCAACTAAAAACTTCAATATCGACCAAATAACCCAAAACCTTCCCCCAATATGTCCCCCAATTTTACACAATGGAAATTAAACGTTATCTAAAAACAACTGACAAAAACAAAAAATCAATCATCTTTCATTCTTTCTCCATCAGCAACAAACGTTACAAAATTACCTCAGGACTTACCATTCCGGTTAAAGACTGGAATTTCGACTCGCAAGTTCTGAAAAAATCGGCAGAAAATGCCCAGGAGTACAATCAAATTTTAAAAAACCAAAGAGCAGAAATCGAAAATGTATTTCTGGAATGTGTTAGAGACAAAAAAACCTTTACAAAAGAACTGGTCGATGAACGATTGAATCCGACAGAAAAAGTTGTTGTTCAAAAAGACTTTATGTTCTATTTAGAAGAATGGTTGGAAAGCTCCAAACTGACAAAGACTGAAGGCACAATGGAAAGTCATAAGACAACTTATAACCATTTACTTGAGTTTTCTAAGAAAAAGCACTACCCCATCACTTTTGAGACCATCAATAGGGAGTTCTATGAGAAATTCACAAAATTCCTATTTAATGACAAGGGGAATTTCAATGCTAATGCAGGAAGACACATTAAAAACATCAAAACGTTTCTGAATGACATGACAGAGCGAGGCATTAACAACAACCTCGAATACAGTAAGAAATTCTTCAAAGCGTTTAAAGATGAACCGGAAATCTTTGCCTTAACTATTGATGAACTGAATCAAATGAGCAAAATTGAACTTGGTACAAAACTAGACAAAGTGCGAGACTTGTTTCTATTTGAAGCCTATACAGGACTGCGATTTAGTGATGCTCAGAATCTTAAGCATGAAAATCCAGACAGCGAATTTATTCTTGTTCCTGTTATTAAAACAAAAGACTTTCTAAAGCTCCCATTAAATGACAAGGCAAAATCTATTCTGAAAAAATACTACGACCCTGATAAAAAATGTGTTGATTTGCCGAAAATTTCA
>CALMKH010000052.1 GCA_937867025.1 uncultured Bacteroidota bacterium
GAAACGAAACCGAAATCACTTCGGAAGGGACGGAACGTGCCTCCTATACCTTGCCCGGCCACAGACAATATATCAAAGGTATGGCTAGTAACCGGTAAGCTGGGTGTATTTTCATTATATCCTCCGTCCCATGACCTGTTGATATCCATTACCGAATAATCGCCAGGTCTGTTATGTGTATTATTATAACCATAAGCAGGCGTTTTCTTGGTATTATTTGGTATGTTTAAGGCTTGCTCTGCATAGTATCCGCTAAAAGTTAAATCACTTAATACTCCAATTATTTCACCGCCGGTTTTAAACGAAAAGCTTATATTTGTATTACGCATAGGCATATTAATATCCGGAGTATAAGTTGACATTCCAAAGTTTATCGCACCTTCCACACCGCCTTTGGACTGCTTCTTGGTACTGGAAATATTCCTAGCGGACAGGGTCAAATCCCCCAAACCTGATCTGCTGTTGAAAGATGACCCAATAGAATAACTCATACGGTCGGCTTTTTTGTTCTTCAACGATTTTTCAGAATAACTTATACTCGGACTAATAGTAAACCCCGAGGAGCCGCTTGATAATCCCAGTGCGCCGCTGAATGGACCTTTTGCACCTTTGGCTGCATTAATTCCGGGAGTGACTGATTGCTCAAAGCCGAAACCGTTATAGTTATTAAAATTAACGCTCATTGAATACTTAACACTTGTTGCTGATTCTTCTCCTGGAGCCACCTTTGGTAATCCAAAGAACTCATCAGCAATCTGTCCTCCTATGGTCAGGCCTATGGTCCTGTTCGGTCTTAAATTATAATCTGTTTCTATTATATCTCCATTGAATTCATCAGGAATGCCGCGCATACTCCTGGTGATGGCACCCGGATTGATGTTCCATCCCAAACCCACCCAGCTCGCTTCCTGATCTGTAGTTATTCCTGAGTTATAATTTAAATTTATTGGATAACCATCTATATCTGCCAAAGGAATATCATATGAAAAATCTCCGGTAAACGGATCTACCATTTCTGATATGGAAATCGCTTTGAAAGACTCGACCTCGGGCTGGGAAGGACCTGATGTCAAGGCATACAACTGTAGAGGATTCACTACTTCAATAATGAAATTCAATACAAGGAATACTGCAATTTTCCGGGTGTGTTTTCTTATTTGTTTCATTTTAATTCTTTTATAGCTGTGGTAGTTTATTTATTGGTAAGAGCTTTCCAGATGCAGCTCCCCAAATCCGAAATAATCATCCTGTATGATCAGGTGATGGGGCTTTTTTTTCCATTCTTTTGAATAGGGGAATCCTATCTGGAAACTCTGATAAGGAGCATAATTAAAATTTCTTTCAAAATGATACATTGTGCAGGGAAGAGTATCTTTATCCACGACCATCCTGATGTGATCGTCAAAATCACTGGTAAAATATGTGACTCTGTCTTCCTTACTCCTGATATTAGGCAATTCAAGAAGATTTTTTCCTGAAATATCCGAAATCCTTAATTCGTAACAGATAATTCCATTGGCATCCTTTAGGTCAGCCTCCGAGGGCTCCTGGTTCCCCGTAAGCAGAAATATCCTTTTTTCAGCAGGTTGAGGTATCATTTCAAAATGTATCCTGTCTATTGTTTTTGAACTCATATATTCGCCTTTTTCAGGCAGAAGTGATTGTATTTTCCGCAACCCGGAGTTATTCCGGGCGAACAGATTATTCACTTGCCGCGAAACATTGCTTCTTACACCCGGTGAGATAAAGGAAATCAGAAACAATACAAGCAAGGTTGCAAAGCCTATCTTAAAAACTTTGTTTTTCATTACTTTTTTGAATTAAACTTCTTATTGACAAATTCAATTGCCTGGGAGGTCACATTGTATTTATCCGCTCCGTATATCACATTGCCCATACTTTCGGTCCCTAATATGAAATCATATCCATTCGATTTTCCAAACTCTGTCAGATATGCATTCAGTTGTGTCAATACCTGCTTGTCGAACTTGTCTGTCATTGATTCATTTTCAGCTAAATAATACTCCTTTTCTTCATTGAAACGCATTTTCTTAACCTCGAAAACAGCCATTAAATCCTTATTGACAGTATTCCTGAGTTTTTCGGCCATTACATTGAGTTCGAAATTCAAGCTATCCAGTTTTCGCTTCTTGAATGCAATAATTGATTGATATTCCTTCTTCAGTTTAATTGTGTAATCAAACTTGTCAAATACTTCCTTGATATTCACATAGACTGTTGCGTCAGAACGGGTGCAGGTCATTGATATTATCAGAACAGCAATGACTGTCAGTATGCCAATTGAAATTAATGTTTTCATCTTTAGTTATCAGATATTGTTAGTATTCTCAAATAGAATTTCCTGCTTGACCCATCCATGACAATAAAGTTATAATACCTCTCCGCTTCCAGTGGCAATTGCGCGAGGTCGAGAATGTACTTGTTATCTCCAAAACTCACAAGGTTTAGGGAATCTTCCCCTGGTCTGAATATTTCAGTTTTCACTGTCCTTTCAATCGGCTTGACGGGCCGGTTCTGATCATCGAATACAGAAAATGTCAATTCTGTGTGAGTATATGAACCCTCAAATGCTATATATAATAATGAAGATTTGGGCACTGAATAAAATGATGTAGTCTGTATAGGTGATAACCTTGCGTACCTGAAAGTGTCTTTTTTCTTCTCCACCTTTTTAATCTTGAATTTCCACTGCTCACTCTTTGCGATCTCGGTTTTTCCAACATATGCTTTAACAA
>CALMKH010000053.1 GCA_937867025.1 uncultured Bacteroidota bacterium
GTTTTATCGAGCCTAGGTAGCCTCTTGGTTTCCTGTGAACGGAAAGAGGTGACCTTCTCAAAGGATGTACAGCCTGTAATTATTAAAAATTGCGCACCTTGCCATCGGCCGGGAGGCGGGGCCCCATTCAGCCTGATCACATATGAAGATGTTTCCAAAAGGGCCAGAATGGTGGCGCATGTCACTTCCAGCGGTTATATGCCGCCCTGGCCGGCGGACAGGAACTATTCGAAATTCCTTCATGAAAGGGGGCTTGCAAAGGAGGAAATAGAGATGATAAAGGCCTGGTATGAACAGGGTGCAAAGCCCGGGGATAAGCTGTCTGCAAGCATATCCATCCCTGAGATTAACGACATGGGCCGTCCGGATATGGTTCTCGATATACAACCCATTCACATACAGGGTGATAACAGGGACCGGTTCTATGTCATTAAAATACCTTACGAAATGCCCCGTTCAAGATATGTCAGGGCGGTGCAGTTCGTGACCACGCAACCGGCATATGCCCACCATATGAATGGCCATTACCTGCGTTTCAGCGATGATACCGATCCTTTCAAAGGGGAGCGCGTTATTGACATTGAATCTGACGCATATGAGCAACAGTTCCTGAAACTTGAACTGCTCAACAGGGATGGGAGCGTTCCGGAAAGGGTTCATTCGGCTGTCAATTACCTTCCCGGAGCTGCAGGGATAAAATATCCTGCCGGCATCGGGGGCTTTATCATGACCCCTAAAGGTGCTTTCGTTGCCAATGATATTCATTACGGGCCATCAAGAAAAAATCTTGTCGACAGTCCCAAACTGTACATCTATTTTTCGGACCAGCCGCCTCAACGCCCGACATATGAACTGATGCTGGGCACAAACGGAGTTTCGCCGATCGAGCCGCCTTTGCAGGTACCTGCAGGCAGGATCACCAGTCATACCACCAGGGTTAAAATCCATAATGATATATCTGTGCTGACAGTCAATCCGCATATGCACATGATAGGAAAGACCTTCCGTGCATATGCCCTCAAGCCTAATGGCGATACGGTAAACCTGGTACATATACCCCAATGGCGTTTCCGCTGGCAGTATTTTTACACGTTTCCGAATCCTGTCAGGGTACCCAAAGGCAGCACCATTGTTGTCGATGCAACGTTTGATAACACGGCTGAGAATCCCGACAACCCCTTCGATCCTCCAAGACCCATCGGCGAAAGGCTAGACCGGGGCGGGGCGAGCATGCGCGCCACGGATGAAATGCTGCAATTCATCATAACATATATGCCGTATGAAAAGGATGACGAACGTATCGATCTTTCCAAACCCGTTTATAGCAAATGAAACAATTGAAACCCCTGTTCATAGTATTCACGGTGCTGCTGAGCATAACATTGGGGATAGTTTACCTGGTGCCTTCACTCCGGAAGGAAAAACATATTTCACTGGAAGACCAGAGGAGCGGCCTCGATATGGTGGAAAAGAATTATGGAGCAGCCATCGACAGTGCAAGCCGTATTCTTGGTTTACCGTCCGCTTACCTGAAAGCGTTGTGCATGCTGGAATGCGGCGGAAGAAAAAGGTTTGAACAGCGTTTTGAACCGCACGTATACGAAAGACTCAGGAAGGTGAAGTTTGGAGAAACAGATAATTATGAGCATGTGACACGTCAGATGTTATCCGATGCAAATGACGATGCTTTAAGGAATCTGGCCAGCAGCTGGGGACCGTTTCAGCTCATGGGATATAAATGCCTGCTGCTGGATATAAAGGTCAGGGATATCCGCGGCGATCAGGCGGTGTATTACGGCGCCAAATGGATAAAAATGACCTACGGCGACTACCTGAAGAATAAACGTTACCGCGATGCCTTCCATATCCATAATACCGGCCGGCCCCATCCTGCCATTGGAAAATCCAGGACTTACGATCCAAGGTACTGCAGCAGGGGCATCAAATACATGGAATATTTTGGAAATGACTCAGTCCATCAGTGACCTGACAGAGTCCTTGAAGTAAGGTGCCAGCTTTTTAAATAGGATCATAAAAATTAACTAATTTTGTCTTATGAAAAGATTTTTACTTTCCGGACAGAGTTTTTTTCCGTTCATACTGCTTGTCTTCACCGTGGCTGAAAACCTGAAAGGGCAGGGTTGCGGAAATCTGGGCATACAACTGAAGGCTGACATACCGTCCAGCTGCACTACCATGGTAATGACCATGATCCATGATGCGAAGGACAGGCCTTACCTGTATGTGGCTAATAAAGAAGCCGGGCTGGTCATTTATAATATAACGAATTTATCGGGACCGGTACAGGTGGCTTCTGTGCCGGTTTCATCCTTATCCGGACTGCAGGTCATGAACCTTAGCCAGGACGGGGATTACCTGTACCTGGCCATTGGCAATTCATTTACCAATCCGCAGCAGGGCGGCATGGCCATAGTGGATGTTAGCAATCCCGCTTCTCCATCAGTCACCGATACATATCTTGTCCCTTCTTCAACTTCCGGGGCCGGTATTGTAAAGGTAGAGGGCAATTACGCTTATCTCGGCGCTATGGGAAGCGGACTGGTATTATTGGACATAACCGATAAAAATGATATAACATTTGTCTCGCAGTTTAAACCCGATATCAATTATCCGGTAAAGAATCCGAATCCCGATCTTTATAACGCGCGGGGCCTGGAGGTTAGAAACAGTATCGTTTACCTGTGTTTTGATGCAGGAGGCTTCAGGATCATTAACTGCAGTAATAAGTCTCAGCCAATTGAAACCGGCCGTTATGCCAATCCCGCACTGTACAAGACCATAAACCTGCCGCGGGCCTACAACAACATTGTCCTTGATGATACCCTGGTATATATAGCAGTAGATTACTGCGGCATGGAGGTGCTGAACATACGTGATACATCAGCCATAAAACTTCACGGCTGGTGGAATCCTGACAATTGTCCGGGCAACAACTGGTTTACTTCGCCTGTACATGCCAATGAGATACATTTTGATAAACAGTCTTCCATTCTCTTCATATCTACAGGCAAAAGTGATATGATGGCAGTGGATGTGTCCGATCCATCAGATCCCGATTCCTGCACCATGTACGGTGGAAACGGCAATAACATTGGAACCTGGGGAGCAGGACTTTATAAGGACCAGATATACCTGTCATACATTTGCACGCTGGGTATCCCTTTCAGCTCTAACTGGACCGGGGTGAAGATATTGACATATAACCGTAAAAGCGCTGTGGAAGATCAACGGAAATGGCCGTTGACAGTCTTCCCCAATCCGGCGGATGACGTTGTTACGCTAAGGTTGGGAAAATTTACGGAACATGCGAGGATACAAATTTATGATGCCGGCGGCAAGTGCCTCGAAATACTCGAAGTAAAAGGCGCAGATGAGTATAAAATTCCAGTTCGTGACTATCCTTCCGGATATTATTTTGTGAATGTGCAAACGGCATTATTCAATGCGGGTGCTAATTTTTCAGTTGCCAGGTAATATGGTGTTCGAGACACGCAGATTACTCATTCGCGAATTGATCAAAGACGATCAGCCCGGGTTTTACGACCTTCACCGGAATATGAATGTCATGCGATTCACATCCGGAAAGGTACAAACCTATGCCGAGAGCATGGATGAGCTGAATCATGTCATTTCCACATATTCCAGGCCCGGCAATACATTCAGGGTATGGGCAGTTATCCTCAGGAACAGCTTGGAATTCATAGGCACAACGGCCATTATCCTGAACAAGGAGAATGAGAATGAAATTGGTTACCGCATACGCGAAAAACATTGGGGGAAGGGATATGGAAGAGAAGTGGCAGAGGGACTAATTAGTTATGCCTTTGACAAGCTTGGACTCGATAACCTTTATGGCGTGGCTGATGTAAAGAACGTAGCTTCCATACGTATACTTGAAAAAACCATGGATTTTGAGGATGAGTTCTACAATCCTGAATATGATTGTATAGACAGGGCGTACAGGCGGGGGAGAATGAATAATGGATAATTGAGAATGGAAGAACAATTAGCAATAAAAACCTATAACTAAGTAAAGTCCCCTCCTGGCAGGGGTTGGGGTGGGCAGGTCATAGCCGATAGTCAGTGAGAATTGTCACCTTAGTCCTGGTAGTACTCAAGGCCCCGGCAGACCCTTCCGATCATGGAGCCATTCAACATCGTTGTATGCTCTATCAGGTTACCCCCTCTGATCATAACTGGATTCCTGCCTGTAATTCAGGGGAGGCTTGAAGTCGTCTGCATCTTAATCTCCCCTTGGTCGGTGTTTGCCACCGACCTGGCGGCGATCTATTCAGAGACATACACTCATTGAGAATGGAGCCCAAAGGCTTGCCGTCGGCGCGGTGATCTATAGCGAATAATTGAGAATGGAAAATGAAAAACAGTAATTTCGTTCTTAATCTTCCCGTGGTCGGTGTTTGCCACCGACCTGGCGGCGATCTATTCAGAAACATACACTCATTGAGAATGGAGCTCCAAAGGGGCGGTCTCACCATGGACCGCCAAATGCTTGCCGTCGGCGCGGTGATTTATAGCGAATATTTTG
>CALMKH010000054.1 GCA_937867025.1 uncultured Bacteroidota bacterium
CCTTTGGGAGCGCCATGTCCGACCTGAGTTATAAACATATATCCGGTACAGATACGGCCAAGTACAGGTATGGGTTTAATAATCAGGAAAATGAAGATGATTTGTACGGTGAAGGCGATGCTCAGGTATATGAATATCGTATAAGTAACTCCAGGTTAGGACGATTCTTCTCTGTAGATCCTTTAGCACCGCAGTATCCTTATTACTCTCCGTATCAGTTTGCAGGCAATATGCCTATTTGGGCAATTGAACTTGAAGGATTAGAGCCAAGTATTGTTAACACCGATGCAGATGGCGAAATCATGACACATCATTTTTCAAATGGGACTGATGTGACTCTTGATCCAAGAAATGGAGATAAAATAGAAAGCGATAATGGTAAAATAACCTCTTTTCAAAAGGATTGGGTAACATATAATTGGAATTCACAAACTAATGTGTTCACTTCTGGCTCTGGAGCTACAGCTCCGCCTGCCAGTGCTAAAGCTAATTCAAATTCTCGATTTTATTTTAAAAAATTAGAAGTAACAGAAGATGATTATGAGGATGTGAACGTGGCTAGCGATTTTCAATCTGTTGATGGAAAGGTAGCCGCCAATGCGTTTATAGATTTAGCTAACAGTACGTTGTCTACACTATACTTCGTAGGGGATTTAATTTCTTCTCCAAAACAAACTGTTAATAGTACCGTAACCAATATCCAACAAACGGCTAATTACATAGCTGCTGATCCATCTGGTGCACTAAACAGTGCATACACTCATTTTCAGCAAAACCCGGATGAAATTTTAGCAATTGGCTTAGCTTTGGGATTTACTAAAGCAATGGGTAAAGGAGGAATCGGTGCAACAATACTTTCTAAATCTAATAGATTGGAAATTTTCAAAGCGGCTATCAGAAATGCTCCCACTGCTAATAATGCACAAGAGGCAATTAGACTTATTAATAATACAATTGATCAGGTTGAGGACATATATAGCGGAGTTCCAAAAAATTATATAGATGCGGCTGCTGGTGTAACAAATGGTAGAATGTATGGCTTTATAGATAATAAATATGTCACAACAGCAGCCAATGGAGTTGTTACTGCATATACAAAAGGACATAAAGCTATTATTCAGCCTGGAGGATCATTCCAAATTTTTGATAGAGCTACAGGTAAACTTTTTATATCAAAGTAATATGGTTAAAGAAGAATTAATTAAAACTATCACTCAAAAGTTAAATCAAAAAGAGATTCGATGGGATTTGCTGGAATTTACTTCAGGGGCATTTATGGTTGATTTTCATTACATGGGAGACTTCTATTCTATTCAATCTGATACTGTAACTTTTGGATTATCAAAAATGAAAAAAGGTACTGAAACTGAATTTAATTCCGTCCCAGATAAAACTTTTGATACACTTGATATGTTGCTTAATGAATTAGAAAGTTGTATGAATCAGGGGTAGTGGGTCAATAAGGTCGTGTATCAGAAGTGTTGATTCGGCTTGTGGGGAATTCGAAATTAAGTACTGCTGCGAACTTCACGATATTGAAATATTTAGGCAAGGTGGTATAAATGTGCCACCTTGCTTATCTGGTAGTGGGTCAATAATGTTGATACGTTGAAATGATTCTGTAAACCTTTCTAAAATATAGGTTTCAGGGAAATATATATTTTACAAAAGGTGGTACATCTGTATCACCTTTTGTATTTTCAGGGGCTTAAACTGAATATTGTAAGCTCCCCTCTTTTTCGGACCATTCAAAATTAGAATTTCATTCTTTAAATTCATAATTTAAATATTCTATTGGGGTTTTGTAGTTAAGAGCCTTGTGTGGCCTGCTGTTGTTATAATCATCCACATATTCATTGGCAAGTATTCTTACCTCACTCAGGCTTCTGAAGACATAAGCATTGAGCAACTCGCGCCTGAATGACCCATTAAACCGCTCCACAAAGGCATTCTCTGTCGGTTTTCCAGGCCTGATAAAGATGAGTTGGATTTTGTGGTCCTTACACCACATATCCAGCTTGGATGATATAAATTCCGGACCATTGTCCACTCTGATCATCTCCGGCAGCTTCCTTTCCTTCTGTAATCTTTCGAGCAGCCTGATCACCCTTAATGCTGGCAATGAGGTATCCACTTCAACAGCCAGAACTTGCCTGTTGAAATCATCAATAATGTTCAGCGTCCGGAATTTTCTGCCATCCCAAAGGCTGTCTGTCATATAATCCATGCTCCACACCTGATTGGGAAGCGTTGGCTGATGGAGTACCTGCTTGACCCTTGCGGGAAGACGTTTTTTAGCCCGCCTGCGGATATTCAGCTTCATCTTGGCATAAATCCTGTACACCCGCTTATGGTTGTCTGTAGCCCCTTCGTTGCGTATCCTGTAAAAACTCTGCCAGAAACCAATCGTCGGATGCTTCTCCGTCAACCGGGCCAGTTTCTCAATGACATCCTCATCATTTCGTTTCCTTTGTGTCTGATAGCTCTTTGTGCTTCTTGGCAGACAAACTGCCGCAGAGGCCTTACGAACGCTGACCTGGTGATGATTCACCATATGGTCAACAAGAGCTTTCTTTTCCATAAGGCCTAGAGCTTTTTTTCCACCGCATCCTTAAGGGCATGATGTACCAGGCTCAAATCGGCATACATCTTCTTTAGCCTCGAATTCTCCTCTTCCAGTTCTTTCATACGCTTAATGTCACGGATTTCCATGCCTCCGTACTTGGCCTTCCAGTTGTAAAATGTCCCCTCACTGATCCCATGTTCCCTGCAGATATCAGGCACTTTGGATCCAGCTTTCTGTTGCTTTAGAATCCCATCAATCTGTGATTCTGTAAATCGTGTTCTTTTCATTGTAGTATTCGGGTTTAAAATTAATCAATTCTTCGCAATTACTACCGCGCCTGGCGGCTTGCTGAATTCTAATTTCAAATGGCCGAAGTTCGGGGAAGCTTACAGCAGAAGTCCATGGTCAGGAAGGTGTTGTCTTGTAGTGTGCTGCTTGCATTTTCCAGTATGGTCTCTATCTCTGCCACACTGAACAGGTTGTTGATATGGTTGGCCACTACGCCATCGGGATTACCTCGTATAGCCGCTATCTTGGCGGCTGTAGTCATCAGCGGGGGAGGAGGCATGCCTACGCAGAAGGTGTACAGCTGGTCGAACCTGGTCATGTCCAGCGTGGCCAGCGCATTCAGCAGTTCGTTGAGCGTCGCGTCACTGCCCAGTATGGCGATCAGCAGGTCGGTGGTGGTATAACAGCC
>CALMKH010000055.1 GCA_937867025.1 uncultured Bacteroidota bacterium
TTCCTCCTGCTGGATGCACCTCCTCACCAGGACAGCGTGAGCAAAGCCAAAGTGAGACAGTACACAAAGCTGGCCGCTGAGAAAGGTATCCGCATCATTCCTATAGCTTCAAGCGGGATAGACAAAACCACTGAATTCCTTCTCAAATACATCGCCATTTGCACCAACGGCGAATACATGTATATTACCGATGACAGCAAAATAGGCAATCCGCATTTAAAACCTACGGGAGGAGAAAGCAAAGTGAGCTACCTCAACGACCTGATGGTGCAACTTATCAATACTTACAGCAAGGGTGACTGGTGTGAAGAGGTTGTTGATACGACCAGGAGCCAGGAACCACTGCCGGCAGATTCTTCTTCCAAAGCGGACAGCACGGTTCAGCAGCAACAGCAACAAGTCAATACAGAAATCATCTCCGGAAACAACTGGTATATGAAATTTTATCCCAACCCTGCCAGGGATATCCTTAATGTCGATTTCAGCGAAGTGGCCGAACGTGTGCGCATCACCGATATGAACGGAAAGACCATGTTTGAGGTGGAAAACACGTCTGAACAACACCTCAGCCTGGACATCTCATCATGGAATACAGGCATTTACCTGGTGTATGCTGTCAGAAGCAATGAAACGATAGCCGGGAAATTATTGGTGATGCACTAGTGATAGCCGTTACGACAGTTACTAACCGGTGACGGTCAGGTGAAGGCAGTGTCTGCATCACCGTCCTGAACAAACGTTCGTTCGGTATGTATCTTATCTTTCAGAACCCTTGAAATGATATACCTCCTTCTGAAAGGGCGTGTTAAAAGGGCAATGTTCCGTTTTCCCCTGAACATGGGCACCAGTGACGGATGAAAACAGATAAAGCTGTTGATCCTCCACCGGATTGCAAAATGTTCTATACATCGCCTGACGAGGCCCGCTGCACCCTCTGACATGTAACAATACGGCAGTTTCAATACGCCGTTACGTTTTGTAAAGATCAGGAATGCCACAATGTTACGGTTTGAATCATGCAATGTGTATGGAAGGAAATCGAAAGAGGCGTCAACGGAAGAGAAATGATATTTGCGACTCATATCGTCCTCCTTTCCTGCTATCACCCATGGATTATCGATGATCCATTGCAAATCATCCGGACTTCGTCTGAATAATTCATTCTCCTGGTGGCGCATAATGAAATCACGAACTTCACCGTCAATCGACGACATATGTTTAAAGTTTTGAAAATCTTTTTTTATAAACAGGAAACGCAGGTCGAACAAGAGGTTCGTCAACCAGTCGAAAACCTTTAAAAATCCCCGGATGTGTTTAAAGACCGGTTTCCTGGGTGGCAGTATGTTATAAAGGTCTGAACGTATATATAATTTTACTCCCTCTTTATTCCCGAGATCGTCGAAGATGCCCATCTTGTCAAACAATCTTCCCGACGACTCTGCGAATTCGGTGCCAAGCAGGTGTTTGTCCCATGCCATGTAGCAACTCTCCACCAGTTTTTGGGCAAGCTGTTTTCCCCTGTATTGCTCATGTACCCAGATACAGCTCATCCAGGCGCATTCCGTACTGTTATCTCCTGTCAAGAATATCCGGTCGGGCAAAGCGCCCAGGTATGCCACAGGCACGTCGTTCTCGTAAGCCATGAATAAGAGGATATGGTGATCCAGAACCCTTGGGTTCCGGACCTGTGACATGGCTCTATGCCTGCTGATAGGCAAAAAATCAAGCCCGGCATACTCCTGCGAGTTGACAAATTTTTCGAGCTGAGCCCTGTTAAATGTGCGGATAGTGATCATAATCTCCTGACCTGATTTTTGCCGACAAAACCTTTAAGCAGGTAATACAGGTACTCCCCTTTCAGGATATCCTCTGCGCTTAATCCTGCTGTTTCCATAGGAACCCGCTGTAAATGGAAAGGAACAGGATCCCTTTTAAGGCCCGCACTGCCAAAGCTTATATCTACGGCCCCATTTAACCTTTCAAAAAACCTATTGCTGACCTTATAATCCGTAAAAGGAAACGCGAATAACCTGTAGTCAAGCCCAAAATTTTCAGACACGGCTGATACGCTTTCAATGGTCTGCCTCACCTGTTCATCCAGGTCAATATACCGGTATTCAGGGTGGTCGCAGCTATGTGCGCCAAAATAAAATCCCTGATCTATGAGTGTCCTGATATCGCCGCTGCTCATGTAGGGCTTCTGAACCCTGAGATATTCCCGGAAGTCAAGCCCGGTCAATACTGCCAGTTCATCGAGGGTTTCCCTCCCGGCATACGATACGGAAAACAGTATGTGCCTGTACTCTTTATTTTTCTGATTCGTTCGCGAGAACCATTGTTTCACATCATCTTTTTTCAAAAGCGATCCGTCTTTTTCTATCTGATCCACCAGCAGGCAGGCTTTATAACGGAAGAACAATCCCCTGTTATCTATAAAATCGCTGTTCAGGAAATTAATAGCCGGGATGCCCTTTCGTTTGAGTATGGGAGCCGCCACTTCACCAAACTCCCTTAAACCGTCATCAAATGTGACGATACATGCGTTGCGGGAAACTTTTTTACCATTCCTGACACAATACAGCAACTCCTGGATATCAATGGGTGAATAATGCTTCAACAGGAAATCAAGGTCGTTTCCGAACTGCTTTTCATTCTTCGTCCCATACAGGTGCCTGATATGGGGCGGTGCATTATTGCTGACCAGATGGTAAACGGGCACTACCAGTCTCTGCCGGCTGAGGCTGATCATCCTGTTCAACGGCGAAAGGAAACTTATGGCCTTTGCTGCCCTGATAAAAGACGATCTGTACCCTGCCATCGTATTTACATTCTTTCAGGGCATTCCATACCCAGCATATCCAGCAGCATGTGGATGCTTTGTGAGGTTTTAAGGGCTAGCTGCAACCTGAATTTACGCTTTTCATCCTCATGTTCCTTGAGAAATGACACATCATTATAGACCCTGTTGAAAGCTTTGGCTACATTCAGGGCGTAATTGGCGATAACGGAAGGACTATACAGAGCTGCGGCTTTCAGCACTTCCTTTTCAAAATCACAAAGTGTCTTCATAAGGTTCAGCTCACTCTCGCGGACATCGCTTACCTCGTATTCCTTGTTCAGCTCTTCCTGGCGGGCCACCCTGAGCATGCTATGAATGCGCGCATATGTATATTGTACAAAGGGGCCAGTATCACCCTGCAGATCGATCGATTCATTCGGGTCAAACAGCATGCGTTTCTGCGGATCCACTTTCAGCATATAGAATTTCAGGGCCCCAAGACCCAGAGCACGATACAGATGTGTTTTCTCCTTATCCGTCATGCCTTCGGTTTTGCCCAGCTCTTCCGTCTTGATCTTAGCCGTTTCCTCCATTTCATCCATCAGATCATCCGCATCCACCACAGTGCCTTCCCTGCTTTTCATTTTCCCGCTTGGCAGGTCAACCATACCATAGCTCAGGTGGTAGCATCCTTCCGCCCACTTGCGCCCCAACTTTTTCAGTATCAGGAACAGTACCTTGAAATGGTAATCCTGTTCATTCCCTACCACATAAATACTTTTCTCACATTGGAAATCCTGATATTTCATTTCGGCGGTGCCGAGGTCCTGTGTCATGTAAACAGATGTTCCGTCGGCCCTCCTGACAAGTTTTTCATCGAGGCCGTCTGCAGTGAGGTCGATCCATACGCTTCCATCTTCCTTTTTATAGAATACTCCTTTTTCAAGTCCCTCTTCAACAATATCCTTGCCCAGCAGGTAGGTATTACTTTCAAGATAAGTCTGCTCAAATTCCACCCCCAGGCGCTCATAAGTCTGCCTGAAGCCGGCAAATACCCAGGTGTTCATCATTTCCCACAGTTCAATAGTTTCCTTATCACCCGCCTCCCATTTGCGCAGCATGTCCTGGGCCTGTTTCATAAGTGGCGCTTCTTTTTCAGCTTTCTCTTTTGCCATTCCTCCAGCTACCAGGGTATCGATCTCCTCTTTGTAATGCCTGTCGAATTCGACATAATATTTACCGACCAGGTGATCGCCTTTCATTCCGGCACTTTCCGGAGTTTCATTATTCCCCCAGGTTTTCCATGCCAGCATGCTTTTGCAGATATGAATGCCGCGGTCGTTCACCAGGTTAACCCTGGTTACATCGTATCCCGAGTATTTCAGTATTTCGGACACGCTATACCCGAGGAGATTATTTCTGACATGCCCCAGGTGTAAAGGTTTATTGGTGTTTGGCGAAGAATATTCCACCATGACCCTTCCCGTATTTTTTTTGAGTATGGCCGGTTGGTAGAACCTTATACGGTCGAGCCAGTAGCTTTCAGATAATTCCAGGTTCAGGAACCCCTTGACTACATTAAAATCTTTCAATTGCTCTACTCTTTCACGTAAATAATTGCCAAGATCGGAAGCTGTTTGTTCCGGATTTTTTTTCGATATTTTCAGGTAAGGAAAGGTTACAAAGGTAAGATCGCCTTTAAAATCAGGATTTGTGGCTTCCAGCCTGATGTTTGCGGCATCTATGGAAGCGTTGAATAATTCAGCAAAACCCTCGCTAATGGTCGACCTGATAAACTCCTCAATTTGCATGAGGCAAATATAGGACTTGAAACAGGAATTACGAATTACGAAATAAGAATTACAAATAAAGAGAGTTGAGGATCAGGCGTTGTGTATTGAATGCGGAAAACAAACACTGCTGATCCCAGCATCAGGCTCTTCCGGCTAACTCATTTACCAGGCAATTCAGTAAAACACGCGTTTGATCTGTTCGATCTTGCTGTTCCTCACTCCGATTCGCTCCAGGGCATCAAGAAAATCCCGGAAGTGTCTTTCAAATCTTGCCATGAGTATCTTATCGGAAATCCAAATTTCCCACATGGCTCCGAAACCACCGAACAACACGCGGCAATTCAGCTGTTCCCTGAACGACTGGCTGTCTTTTCTTTCTGAAGCCTGCCTGATTTTCTGAAGTTGCTCAGCGTAACAATTGAATCCGGCAGATATCAGCGTTTGCCTTAAGCTTTCTATGGATGACGAAAGTTTATCTAATTTCTCCTCGGAAAAATCCAGTGGCTTATGTATAAATCCCAACAGTTGCATTTTGAGTGTCTGTTAATTAATCTTGTTTTAGTCATTTCAAAATTAAAATATGATCGTCCACATTGCCCAGTGAAAAGCTGAAAAATCATGATTTACATTGACAAATTTCATTATAAATCATGAGAAATAAATTTCCCCATCCAGCTATTTTTGCACATCTTGTGAAGAAATTAAAAAATTTCTTTGTGCAACCGTGTTGACAACATACAGGTATAAGATAAAAAGACTGAGCATTCCAATCGTTATAAGCCGGTACGAATAAAAGAATTCAACCACGCTGCTGCCCAGTATTGTCGACCACGCCAGCAGACCGCTAACGATGACTGACAGGCAGAAAAGCAGGTATAATCCCTTCTTTTGCAGCCTGCACAAAAACAGTACCAATACGATGAGCATGGGCATGACTAATAAAAAGGAATAATCCCTTTGATGGGGTAAAACCATAGGCACCATGGCAATGAAAGGGACTATCCTTGCGAGGTCCCGGTGAACCCCGTAAACATGATGCTTCAGATTGCGAACCACGGCAATGGTCAGCAATACCAGCGACAACCGGATAAAATTGGTGATAAGGAATATGGGACCGTACCCCAGGTTAATGACATTTACAAGGGGCTCGTTAACAATACGGCCTGAGGTAAGATACCTTGTAACAAGCGAGCCAAGGTCGACAAAACCCTGTTCACTGGTCTGGATGACATGGAACTGATCGGCGGGGTTGATGCCGGCCCACCACTGCTGCAGAAGGAATATATTGTAATGCCAGCTGATGCTGATGGCCGGAACGATCAATAGCATGATCGTAAAGGCGGGGAACAGCATTTTGAACCTGATCTGGTTGACAATAAAATAAAAAGGCAATACCATTATGGACAATATTTTAAAATTCAGGCCCACGCAAAACAGCAATATGGCCATCACCGTGTTACGGGCTGTATACATGCGGAACGATTCCAGCATTGTCCAGAGAATGAGTATGCTCATCTGGTTGGCAAGAAAATTATGCATGATGACTTTGCCGGAACAAATGCACAGAAAAAGAAGGACAAATGTGCTGCCTTTGAAATTCCAGACCGTGTATTGCCTGATGATAAAGACACAGCGGATAAGCAATATGTAATTTACCAGGAACCAGATGATTTTGACATAGGTGACCGGAAGCCCGGCAAACGGTGACAAAAGAAGGGCGAACAAAGGACTGTAATAAAACTTAAGATGGTTGTAATACGGCTGCCCATAGATATCATCTTTTAACAATATGCGTTTCCCGGCATGAAAAAACACATCGAAATCATCGAGACCGCTGATACTTCTTGAAATAAGGGCGGCCATCCATACAAAATAGAAAAACAACAAAGTGACATTAATTTTACTGCCACGTGAACTTTGGATAAATTGAGAAACAATATTCATACCCCATTAATACAACCTGGAAATGGGCAACCCCCAAGAAAAAAACATTTTTTTTACTTATAACATATTAACAATCAATTAGTTGCAACCAATATGAATACATGAAAAATCCGCATATCTGCGTGCGGGACATGTGAAGACAAGGCTATTCAGCCTCCATTTTTCCGGAAGTTTTGAGTGAATGCCGTCCGCATGAAAAGAACCTGCGGACAAAGGATACATTCTGACTATAATTACAATTTAAAATACATCATCCCCCAAAGAAAAAGATAAAAAAAATCACTTTTTTTCCTGATATGAAATCATTTTAAAAAAAGGAAAGCTTCATCCCTGCATGGAGCAGGGACGAAGCCGGCAGATTAGAATAGATTCGTATGAAAACCGATAATCTTTAAAAATCCACTCCCCGGATAGACAAACTATAAAAGAGTGGATTTTGTACACAAAAACACATTTAAGCAGTCTAGAAATATATAATTGTATAATTCTCTATAATATTCCTAGTTGATCTTTTTACAACCGGTGCTAACACCATCAATATTGAAAATAAGATAACGGACTTAAACATACCTATATAACAATTTAAAAGTACCTTCCCCCCAATTTTTTTAAAAATTACACCCTGAAACCAACGCAGTGATTATGATCAGTATACATTAATAAAAGACAACGGTTTTGTCATAAAACTGTCATAATAAACCATGCGAAGAAAAGTTACCAGATAAGCTGTATGACGCCGTTCAGCAAAGGCTCATGTTTTTCCCGGCCCTTGTACCGGTAATCCAGTATATAATAATATGTTCCGTCAGGACATGCCTTGCCCGAATTATTGATGCTGCCGTTCCAGTCGAAGTTCTGATCGTGGCTTTCAAATACGAGCACTCCCCAGCGATCGAATATCTGCAGGTGATAAACATCCACATTCATGGTATAGATATTATAGACATTATTTCCCTGAAGCCCGTCCTTGTCCGTGTCTATAAAGCCATCGCGGCCTCCCGGAGTGAACACGTTGGGCGGCAATATCGCCATTTCATAGTCATTCACCAGTTTTTTGCACAGCGTATCCCTGCATCCCAATGCATTAACGGCTTCAAGACATACCCAGTTAACTCCCGGCCGGTCAATAAAATTGCGGCATATATACCTTTCAGGTTCTTTCTGCAATTCATCGGTCCTGAATTCGAGCCTGCGGACCGTGATATCCGTATCGTGAAAAAATCCCCATCTGTAATCGCTGGCGTGCTTTGAAAGGTTGGTAAAACAATACACCGGTTTCTGGCTCTCGTCTATGCTGAAGTCGGCCATCACACTGTCCGCAAACACCTCTATAGTATCATAATCGGGACAGAACTGCTTATGGAGTCCTACAGTATCAGCCGCCCAGGTAACGGTAAATTTTCCCATTCTGGAAGGAGCCACTGATAATTTCAGATTTGGGGTAACATACTTTTTGCCGTCAAACTCCCAATTGTACAGCAGATAGGCATTCTGCGTGCTTAGCGCCGCTGTAATGTCGATCGTATCGCCTACACATACTACGACTGGATTCGCCATAAGAGCGACATTATCGTAAGGCAGCACCGTTATGGTGATCTTTTGCTGGCCTGCATCGGGATTCGGATAGGTGGCGCCGCAATATTTTCCTGTACTGTCAAGCCGGTCGTGCTGTGTGAGGTACACATCAAACCGGCCGACCGATTTATATTGATGGGTAATAGATCCGGTATCTGACTGCGGGCTGTAAAATCCATCGCCAAAATTCCATATCCATTTGGAAGAGCTGCCGAATTCCTTTGACCTGTTCCTGAATCTTACCGAATCATTTACACAAATGACTATACCGGTTTCAGGAACGAATTCAGGTTTTGGCCCGGGAATAAAAATATCCTGATAGACCGAATCGCGGCAACCAAGCACGCTTTCGATGATCAACCATATCCTGTACGAACCGTTCGATGCAAAATCATGCCCGATTTGTTTCGGCGTAGCTTTCAGAAATTCGACCTGGGTTCCGTCACCCCATCTGATAGTCCATTTATAGATGAAATCACACGGAGGCAACCCTTTCGCTTTACATGGGTCAATAATGAACGAGGTATCGAACAGTTCAACAATGGTATTGCATTCAGGTGTGACAAGATCGGTATAAAAACCCGCTTTTGGACCGGTTACATATATATTCTTTCTGACCGTATCAACGCAGCCATTGCTGTCGGATGCAGCGACCCTCAGCCTGAACAGGCCTGGAGAACGGTAATAGATACCACCCGGTTCATTCCCGAGGAACATGCTTGGATTCCTGTAACCTTTCTTCGCATACGGCATACCTCCGAATATGGTGGATGGATTCGACGTCAAGTCATCATCCGAACTGAAGTCCCAGATGGTGATCCCTTCATGATTCACGGTTCCTGCTTTATCCTGGCGTTTGTACCAATAATCATTGATCGTGTCCAGGTTTCCGAACGATTTAGGATGGGTGCTGTAATACCTGAAATTCGGGAAAGCCTCAATGACCTGGCCCTGGCATATAATGGAATCGGAAAGCAACACATTGGTATAAAAGCCTGCAATGAAGTCCACTTTTTTCGCAAGTGGGCAATAGCTCGGAAAATAGCTCATCACACTGTGATAAATGCTGTACAAACCCTTGGTTTTCGGCCTGAATGCATAGGCCTTGTACATTCCTGATCCGAGCATCACGCTGTCAGCGGGCAACAGGCTGGTATCCCGTGGATGCAGAATGGTTGAGGAAACAGGTTCATGATATAATGCCAGTTTCAATCCTAATCCTGCCGTATCAATACAGCCTTTGCTGCCTGTAGCCGGCACCCCGATAGTCCCTACCCCATTCCATATAATGCCCAGAAGACTGCTATCCTCAAACTCTTCCGCATCCATTCCAAGCGCATAAACGGCATCTCTCAGTTTCTCATAACTGGCGCCCGGCAGGGCTTTGGTTTTCCAGGTATGCACAATGGCTGTCACAATGGTATCTGTGCGGTAAACCTGCAGAAGTTTATTATTCAGGGATGAACGTTCTATAACCGTATAATTCACCTTCTGCCCGGGGTATTTTGCATGATCCGCCACCTTGAAGTATGTTTCGGTGATCATGTGGATAGTGTCGCCATTCGCATTCGTGAGGTACCACGCCGAACCATCGGCAAGAAGCACATCACTTCGCGTTGGGTCGGGCGTAGTTACATAGATCAGTGTATCCACGCACACGTGATCAGTCACCTTATTAGTGCCGGCAAAGACAATATTGGCATTGAGCCGCGGGAATGTTGCAATTTTTTTATAATAAACCGTATCGGCGCAAAAATCCGCGTCCACACCATTTCCGATGATAAGCCCGACATCGATTTCCTGAGGATTGCCGCTTTTCATCACCGTATCATTGTATACATGATAAAAATCTGTCTGATTAGGTCCCCTGGACTGGTAACCCACATATGTGGGCGAAGGGAATTCATATGTACCCATAGGCACTTCCCCGTACAAAAGGTTGTTGATCATGAGCCAGTTACCTGGATCGCTTTTATAGTCGGGGTTAAACATAGCCACTGAAGAATTACAGCCGGGTTTGGTCTCCGAAAGATGAAAATTGATTATCTTTTTATCATAGCCGTCGCAGAACTGGTCCACTATGGAAAGACGCCTGGCGGAAGGGGGCAATAAGGCCAGAGGGGTGGTAACGGTGTGCCGGCACCTGGAAGGATGAACTGTATCCCTCAATGAAAGACTCATATTAAAACATCGTGGTATCCTTTCATAAAAAAGTGACCTGTGAAGGGCCGGGTTAATGACATCCCCCGGCATGTAGCCCGGGGTTTTAATCTTGTTAACAACGCGGTGCCATGGCTGTACCCAACCGGAAGGCAGCAAGTCCTCATGCAGTTCCAGTCCGTAGATAAAGAAACAAGAATCTGTCGGAGAGGTAATGATCCTGTAATTCTTGATACCGTTGAAAAACTGGGGACCTGTGATAAGCGATTGCGGAGACCCGTCGCGTTTATCCAGCAACAGTTTGCATCCCTGCGGTATATATATCCTGAGATCGAAAGGCAGGTCGAGTGTACCTTTCCCGAAAAGTCCGGCCGGTATTCTGCGTTTTTGGGTTATCGATGAAAACGGCAGGCTGTCCCTGGATGAGACACCCAGGGAGTTATCTCCGTAGTTGAGCACCGTATCACGCACTACATACACCGAGTCGGATATCCATATCCTGAAATTTGAACAGGTTTTGGAAACGTCGTTAAACGTATACCTGGAAAAACTTTTGGCCGTATAGCGGTAGCGGTAAACCGAATCCCAAGGGGTGTACCAGTGGTTATCAATACTGTCTTTACTGAACCTGCAGTTGAGCCAGGTATTCATATTGCTTTTTTTGTCCTTGAGGCAGGGCTGGCAATAATTATCATCAAAATCCCAGGTCCTGTCGATGTTCAGGTTGCCCCTGTCATAGTCATAAGGGCGCAGGGAATTGAGTTTGCCGCTGACACTGTCCTTGCGGAAAGCGTGAATAAGTTTTCCCGGTTGTTCCGACCACAGGCTGTCATCATCCAGGAAATCGTCATCATTATGATAGAATGTCGAGCGGTCGACGGCCTCAATAGTGTCCTTGATAACACATTGAAAACGCCTGGAAGGATCCATATAGGGAGGTTCGTACTGTGCCCTGGGACCATTGATAATAACCGTATCAAGCAGTTCAAACGGACCGCAGGCATGGGGCACGACACATCGAACAACCACAGGGCCAAGCTTGGGGAAATTATTGATGACATTATATCCCATCATAAAACCGGCATCAAAATACCAGCGGATCTTCTCTTCGGGAATTTCAGCCCGCATGCCTTCCGGCTTAAGGCTCCAGCTGATGCTTTCTCCAAAACACACAGAATCTTTATCAGCCACAATAAACGGTTTGATATTATAAACCGTTATGGGGTCAATTTTAAACTCCTTTGAACATCCCAGGGTCGTGTAGACGATCAGCCGGGGATTGAACACTTTCTTTAACTCCGTTCCGGCCGAGAAATAGTGTTTGACACTGTCCCAACTGCTTGAATCGGATGTTCCATCGCCAAAATCCCACCTGAACTTCACAATCTCATTCTGCTTGATCTGCGATTTATTCCTGAACATCACGTCCGCCCCTCCCTTGCATATTGCAGTGAGTGCGTCTGCCGTTACAAACAAGGCCGGGATAAAGGCCACCTTCATCGTAAATGCAAGAGTATCCTTGATCATGCAGCCATTGCAATCTTCAATTTCCACAACAAGCGTGTAATTGCCTCCCTGCGGATCGCTGAAAGTCTTGCAGATGACCGACGGAATTTCGACAGGATCATTCTTACTGCCGTATTTGGTAATCAGTTCCCCGTCGCTGAATACATATTTAATGGTCTTGATACACCCAGACTGGTCGCCTGCCAGGCTGGAATCTGCGAAGCAAAACATATTGTTTTCATAACATTGGACGGAGTCGCTTAACGGGCTTACCCTTACCTTTGGCCTGTCCCTGACAACAATAGTCATGGATGACCCGCATGCCGTACCATCCGGGAGCCTGCAACTGTACCGGATAAATTTGGTCCCAGGCGTTTTAAAAATAAAGGACGAGGTACCTGCCTTATTGTCCATGCCCTCACCGTTAAAATCCCAGAGGTGATTGGTGACTCCCGGCGAATTGACCTTAAACTGCAGTGCATTCTGAATACAAGGCTGTCCGGTAAAACTAATGGGACATTGAGCCCTTCCCCAAAAAGGAAAAGCAAGATAACAGAGAATGATGGTCTTAAAATAGCGGATGTTCAAAGTTATGTCTTAGTTTTAATAAGACGCAATTTTTTAAGAAAAAGTTGTCAGGGAAGTGTCAAAATATTTCCCTTGACATGAAAAATATTTATACCAGCTTTTTTTCCACCAGGTATTCCGCAATCTGCACCGCGTTGGTAGCTGCTCCTTTCCTCAGATTGTCGGAAACGATCCAACAGTTAAGCGTACGGGGATTCGACTCGTCCCTGCGTATCCGTCCCACAAACACTTCATCCCTGTTATGGGCATTCAAAGGCATCGGATACTCCAGCTTTGAGACATCGTTCTGCACAATGACACCGGGACTATGGCTCAATATGGATATTACATCATTAATATCAAAATCCTTTTCGAATTCAATATTCACACTTTCGCTGTGACCTCCCATGACCGGCACTCTCACTGCCGTTGCGGTAAGCGCAATGCCGTCGTCGCCCATAATTTTCCTGGTTTCGTTCACCATCTTCATTTCCTCCTTTGTATAACCATTGTCCAGGAATACGTCAATATGCGGCAGCAGGTTCATATCGATGGAGTATGCATAAGCCCTCTCTCCCGCTACTCCCTGACGCTCATTCATCAGCTGATCAACGGCCTTTTTACCTGTTCCCGTTACGCTCTGATAGGTACTGACCACCACTCTACGGATCTTGTACGCGTCATGCAGCGGTTTTAGCACCAATACCATTTGGATCGTGCTGCAATTGGGGTTGGCAATTATTTTGTCTTCATTAGTCAGTACCCCTGCGTTGACTTCCGGCACCACGAGTTTTTTGCCGGGGTCCATTCGCCATGCTGACGAATTATCAATGACTGTCGTACCGGCTTTTGCGAATTCAGGGGCCCATTGCAAACTGGTACTGCCGCCTGCAGAAAAAAGCGCTATGTCCGGTTTCCTGGAAATTGCCTCTTCCATACCCACCACTTTGTAAGTACTGCCCTTGAATGTTATCTCCTGCCCAACGGATTTTTCAGAAGCAACAGGTATGAGTTCAGTGACCGGAAAGTTCCTTTCTTCAAGCACTTCAAGCATTTTTGTGCCAACCAGACCCGTGGCACCGACAACAGCGATTTTCATGGCTGCAAAGATAAAAAAAACTGAGTACTTTTTTTATTCAATTGCAAGTATCCGAAGAATTTGATATTTCTACAACACATTCATAATAAGAAACTTATCAGAAATCCGCCGAACCGTCAAAAGCGGCCCGAAGTGAAAAGTTGTGGATAAGTATAACTCAATAATTTAATATCGAATACAGAAATAAAAATATGTTTGTATGAACATTAACCTTTAAAAAATAAATAGATATGAAAAGTAAAACAATTATCGCCGGACTAGTAGGCGGAGTAACATTTTTCTTACTTGGATGGATTGTGTATGGTGCATTGTTGATGGATTTTATGAAAGCCAACTACAACAATTGCGCAAACCGGGCAGAAACGGATATGATCTGGTGGGCTTTGATACTCAGTAATTTCATCTGGGGATTCCTTGTTGCAGTGGTATTGAGCTGGGGAAATACCAAGGGTTTCATGCCGGGATTGCAGAGAGGCCTTGTTTTAGGATTCCTGTTTTCTGCAGGATATGACCTGAGCATGCATTCCATGCTGACCGTGTTCCTCACCACCAATGCCCTTATCATGGATATTGTTGTCAATACCCTGATGACAGGTGTTATCGGAGGAGTGGCAGGACTGGTACTGGGTATGGAAAAGAAAAATGCAGCCGGAGCCTGAATTTGAAATACTGCTGAATGACGTATGTTTAATATTGTGTTGCTGGTTCTCTTTGTTGATATGTCGCTGATGCTGTCAACGCATTTTGAAAAACGTACGGCACGAAAACACATGCCGGGGGAGACAGATGCGCATATTCGTTGAACCTTGAAGAATATTTCACATAAAAAGCCGGCTTCAAAGCCGGTTTTTTTGTTTACAAATGGTTTATTTTTGCAGTGGATGAAAATGCTTGCTTTTCTTATCAACACCAACCTTTTTATTTCATTTGCAGCAGTTGCTTTCACCATGCAGGCCCAGATACAACTGGGATTGCCGCCGGAGTTCCATCCATATCTTTTCATTATTTTCTTTGCCACGCTATTTGAATACAACCTGCACCGGCTGATCACCCTTGCTTACCATAAAAACGCCCTGAAAAGCCCGAAACATGAATGGCTGAGAGAGAACAGGAAAGCTTTCTATGTGCTAGTCATTCTATCCGTTCTGGGTTTTCTGGTTTCCATCTGTTTTGCAAAAAAAGAAGTCCTGATAGCCCTCTTCCCCATTGCCTGCCTGACAATCTTCTATACATTGCCGGTTTACAGGATCAGGCAAAAATTGCTGCGGTTAAGGGAGGTCCCGGGTCTGAAGATCTTCATGATCTCTTCTGTATGGGCTGCCGTAACTGTGCTTCTCCCTCTTATCGAATCGGGCACGCAACCCGACGTCGGACATACCGTTATGATGATAACTGAAAGATTTTTCTTTGTATTTGCGATCACCGTGCCGTTTGATATCCGGGATATTGAAGCTGATACACATGCAGGTCTCAAAACCATTCCAGTGGTATATGGTGAAAAAGCTTCTGTCAGCCTGGCTGTACTTTCCATAATCATCTTCATGACCGTTGCAGGCATACATTACGCCAGTCACGACCAATGGTGGCAGGCACTGGCCATGGTCAGTTCAGGCATTATCACCGGCATGACCATCCTATCCAAAAGACTGCAGAAATTCAGGTATTATCACTATGGCATTCTCGACGGAGCCATGATTCTTCAACCGGTGCTTGTGGCGCTGGCCTTTATGCTGTGAATCCGGCACTGTTCACAAAAGCGTCACAAACCTGAAAAGAAAAATACAACCTATAATAATGAGCAGTACGCCGAAGTACCGGTTGATGATAAAGAATATTTTTGAATTCAGCTTCCGCCCCACAAGATGAGACAGGAATACTTTAAGGATATCCATCAGGAAAAGCATTACCAGGATGGTTATCAGGTTAATGCTCAACAGTGTCTTGAATTCAGCTTCGCCGGCATATTTCAGGCTGATGGAACCCATGACATTGATCCATAATATGAATGTAAAGGGGTTGACCAGGTTGAGCAAAAATCCCCTGAAAACGCTTTTATGATGAGGTACCCGCGCAGTATATGAGGCCAGGAAAGCCCGGTACTGGTGCCTGAAATATTTGATCCCCAGGAGCAGCATAACCACCCCTGCGCTCAGGCTGTACATTTTCTGAAAAACTGGCGCATTCATAAATTCCGCCAGGCCAAATATGCATAATATGGCGACGAGAAGATCGCTCAGGAACACTCCTGATGCGAGCATTACGCCCTTTTTGAAACCATCCTGGATGCTGGTATGGATAAGTTTAAAAAAGGCCGGTCCGAACAGCAGTATGCTGATCACAAATCCTTGCCATATACCGTTCAATACCGGGAAAATATACATATCAGTTTTTTAAATGCATGATTATCTGCTCCTCAAGTTTTTTGGGTAATGACCTGGAAAATCCTTCATACACGGCGATAATCACCCTGTTGGAATCCAACAGGAACAGGGTAGGATAACTGTATATCCCATGTGTATGGGCAATGTCAGGTGCGGTTTTAAACAAAGGATATTCTATTTTCATCCTGGTAATGTATGGTCCCAGCCGGGAATGATCATTGTCGATCGGATCAACTCCATAAATACCCAGTCCTTTGGAATGATAAGCCGTATACAATTCTGATAAATGGGGAACTGCCGCCATGCATGGACCGCAGGTCGTAAAAAAGTAATCCAGCAGGATCAATGAGTCCTGCAACCTGTCCAGGCATACAGAATCGCCCCCCGCGGCAGGCTGACCGCAAAAAACTGGGAATGTGTCCCCTACCCTGAGCGGTTTAACCGGAGCCCGGCGCTTAATAGTTTTCATCATTTGCCGGTATTCTTCATACGTCTGATACTTGTTTTTAACAGTTTTCGTCTCAATGGCGAGGTTGTTGAGTTTTTTGTGTTTCTCCTTTTTAGTCAGAACCCTGTAGCTTAGCAACTCCGATCTCTCATACTGCCAGTCGTTGTAGACTTCAACAGCCTCAATGACTTTGTAAATAATAAAGTCCTTTTTAGAAATGTGCAATTCCGTATACGACGGTATGGATATACCCAGGTCCACATCCCTGCCAGTATCCCGTGAGATTAATATATAGAAGCCGGAGGAAGAATCAGACATGGTAAACCCGGCCAGGTCAACCCCTAAAAATCCTTTGTACAAAAACGACAGATTCTGGTCGTACGAGGAGTACACATCATAATATTTTCTTGCGTTTCGCCGGCTTATGATGTTCTTCCTGTCTGCCATCACTACAGCTGTATCCTGGTACATATGCCCGTCGGTACCCTTGTAGCTGCTCATACGTGTCCATTTTCCATTGTACTTCCAGTCTTTCCTATTGGCAAAAAAACCTGAAAAAAAAGTTACGGATGTATCCGAATCGCCTATTCCCTTGTCATATTTCCTGTAACTTACCTCTAAATCCTTCAGCGATTCCTGCTTTTGCCTGACCAGCTTGTCAAGTGACGGAATATCCATTGCCGCCGTTCTTAAAAAACAATTCATGATAAGGATTAGCGGCAGTCTTGACATATTGAACCCACAAGTTTAAAACATTATCATTATATCTCCAAAAAAGGAAAATACTATAACGCAGTTAAAAGGCGTATTATTTCCCCGGGGTATCAATTTCCTGCAGGCATCAATCCTTAAATCTTAAATCCGAATCTTAATTCTTAAATCACTTTTATTACATTTGCATCATGTATAATAACATAACCATCTTAAATGAAAATGGCATTTGCACGATCACCATCAACAGGGAAGCCAAACTCAACGCACTCAATATTGAAACTTTACAGGAAATAAAAGCGGCTGTGACTGCAGCTAACAGTGATACCCAGGTCGGCGGAATCATTATCACCGGTGCAGGCCCGAAAGCTTTTGCCGCAGGCGCGGATATATCAGAATTTGCCGGATTCAATGTCAAACAGGGAACAAAAATGTCGGCCGATGGTCATGAAGTGATGAATACCATTGAAAGGTCGGCTAAACCTGTTGTTGCAGCCGTTAACGGGTTTGCCCTTGGCGGAGGGTGCGAGCTGGCCATGGCATGTCACCTGAGGATTGCCTCCGAAAATGCCAAGTTCGGACAACCAGAAGTAAACCTGGGTGTTCCTCCGGGATATGGCGGCACGCAACGCCTTATACAACTTATCGGGAAAAGTCGCGGATTGGAATTATTGCTGACCGGTGATGCAATAGGAGCCAATGTGGCTTTGGAGTACGGGCTGGTTAATGAAGTGGTCCCGCTTGAGGATCTGTTGCCCAGGTGCGCCGAACTGCTGAATAAACTGGCTTCAAAATCCCCGTCCGCTCTGACAAAGGTCATTAAGTGCGTGAACGACTACTACCAGGATGGCCTGGATGGCATGAAAACCGAGATAGAAGAATTCGGGCACGCTTTTGGCACTAAGGATTTTAAGGAAGGCACTTCTGCATTCCTTAACAAAAGGAAAGCTGCATTTGAAAGGTAATTCATTCATACAGGTTCATGTGAAGAAAATAGTATTCTTATTTTTTTCCTTATCATGTTTATTCTTGGCCAGATCACAGGATGCTGTTTTCTGGGATCAGTATCACCTGAAGCAAATGAACCTCGATCAGAAGATCGGTCAACTCTTCATGGTAGCCGCCTACAGCAACAAAGATGCAACGCATATCGCCGAAATAGAAGAGCTGATCACCAGGTACCAGATCGGGGGACTCATCTTTTTTCAGGATAACCCGCTAAAGCAGGCATACCTGACAAATTATTACCAGTCGATCTCGCATACGCCCCTGATGATAGGCATTGACGGCGAATGGGGATTGGCCATGCGCTTGCAGAAAACACAAAAGTTTCCTTATGCCATAACACTTGGGGCGTTGAAGGATGACAGCCTTGTTTACGCGGTTGGCGCTGCCATAGCAGAGCAGTGCAAACGGCTTGGCATACATATCAATTTTGCACCTGATATCGACATCAACAATGACCCTTCCAACCCCATTATCGGTTTCAGGGCTTTCGGTGATGACAAATACAGGGTGGCAAAACTGGGGGCAGCTTACAGCAATGGAATGATGAGCCGGAATGTGCTTTCATGCGCCAAACATTTTCCGGGCCATGGCGATGTCCATACCGATTCCCACCTCGATCTGCCCATAGTTGACAAAAGCCTGCAGGAACTCGATACATCAGAGCTTTATCCTTTTTATTACCTGATCAGACAAGGTGTGCCTTCCGTCATGGTGGCGCACATTCATTTCCCGCAACTGGATTCCCGCCCCAACCGCTCAGCTTCATTGTCAAAATACATTGTTGATACCCTTTTGCGGCAGCGGATGAATTTTAATGGCCTGGTGTTTACCGATGCCTTGAATATGAAAGGGGTTTCGAAATACTACACCAACGGACAGGCTGATCTGGAAGCATTCCTTGCAGGCAATGATGTGCTGCTGTTCAGCGAAAATGTTCCAGCCGCCATTGGGTTGATAAAAGAGGCCGTTCAGAATGGCCGCATCAGCGAACAGGAACTCGACCGGCGTGTATTGCGCATTTTGAAGTGGAAACAATTCGCAGGCCTGGATCAGTACAAACCGGTCGATCTTAATCATCTGAAAAAAGATCTTCAGGGAGCGGAGAATGAAACCTTGCTTCAGGCTGTGGCAGATCAGGCCATTACCCATATCCCCGGCCGGCAAAACTTGCTGCCTCTGAAAACACCTCAGGGTGTCGCTGCATTATCTATCGGCGATTTACCCGGCTCTTCATGGAAAGCAGAATTAAAAAAGCATGGAATCAAGCATGTTTTCCACGCAGACAAGAACCTTTCTCCGGGAAAGCGCGCAGCGATCCTCAAAAAACTGGCAGCTTACAAAACGGTTGTAGTGAGCCTGCATCAACCTAAAGTCTGGGCCCAGCAGACAGCAGGCTATACCGCCAATGATTATGCACTGATCAAACAAATCGCCGCTAAAAAACGAGTTGTACTGGTAGGGTTCTGCAATCCGTATGCCTTGCAACCCCTGGGCGACAATATGGACATCATAGCGGCTTATGAAGACCTGAAATACTATCACGGGGCGGCTGCACATACCATATTCGGAGTACAAGCAGCAAGGGGCAATCTTCCTGTAGCACTTGAGTTTGGAGTTTCACCAGGCATAAAGAAAAAATTCAATCCCGGCAGGTTTGGGGTGGACTCTGCCATTTTGCAACAAGCAGATGCGACCGTTGCCGAGCTTATCCGTAAAAAAGGGGCTCCAGGCTGCAGGCTTTATATCCTTAAGGACGGTCGTGAAATTTATAACAAGTCATACGGTCACCTGAACTACGACAAGAAGAAGAAGGTGAATGACAGCACCATATACGACATCGCTTCCATCACTAAAATAGCCGCTACCACTCTTGCCGTAATGAAACTTTACGATGAAGGCAAACTGGACCTGGAAAAAACTCTTGGCGATTATTTGCCGATGGCCCGGGGAACCAATAAGGAGAAGCTGGTGATTTCTGACATCCTTCAGCACAGGGCAGGACTGACAGCATGGATACCGTTCTATAAAGAAACGCTTCCATACATAGACAGCATCTATTGCAAAATTGAGGATTCGGCTTTTTGTATCAAGGTGGCAGATAAATTCTTCATGCTGAAAGCTAACAAGGATACCATTTACAAGCGCGTGTTCAATTCAGAACTCGAAAGCAGGACATACCGATACAGTGATCTCAGCATGATACTGATGCAGCTGGTAGTAGAACAGATCTCAGGGCAATCGCTGGATAACTATGTCAATGAACATTTCTATTCCCCGATGGGCCTTACCCATATCGGATTTAACCCATGGAAAAAGCACCCGTTGAACAATATTGCCCCTACACAGGAAGACCGGTTGTTCAGGCAGCAGGAGCTTTGCGGCTATGTTCATGATCCCGCCGCTGCCATGCTTGGCGGCGTAAGCGGACACGCCGGGGTTTTTTCGACCGTTCAGGACCTTGGCAAGCTTATGCAGATGCTGAATGACAGCGGCACCTATAAAGGTAAAAGATACATTTTGCCCTCTACAATCAGAAAATTCACTTCATACCAACGGACTGACAGCCGCCGGGGCCTGGGTTTCGACAAGCCGGACTTCAGCGGAAAGACAAGCCCTGCAAGCACTCTTGGCAGCAAACTGATGTTTGGTCATACAGGTTTTACCGGCACCTGTGCCTGGGTCGATCCAAAATACAACCTGGTGTTTGTGTTTCTCAGCAACCGCATCTGCCCTGATGAAGAGAACAAAGAACTGATTAACGGCAATTACAGGACCCGCATACAGGACATTGTTTATGAATCAATTGGCGTCACGAAAAAATAAGAGATTTATCTCTGCACGATGAATCGCGCCATTATGCCTTCGTCACTTAACAGGGAATATATGCCTTCAGAAAGAGCACTCACATCGATCATATCCGTTGCTTCGGCCTGCAGTATGGTTTTCCCATTCGAATCGTAAATCCGGTAGTTGCCCGGCCTGTTGATGTACAGCATATCACCGGTTACAGGGTTTGGATAGGTCATCATATGATCATTCCCTGTTTCCAAGGTATGAACAGCCAGTCCTTTGAACTTAGGCACAAATCTGAATACCACCCCTTCCCCAGGCACGCCAAGCATAGCCCTGAACGAATAATTTGCGAGTGTGTCAAGTTTAATCTCATGAGGTTTGCCGTACACCCATAACTTTTCAAAACATTTTGTAAAATCATCCAGGGAATAAAATATTCCTATCTGGGGACCATTGCTCTGGTCAAAACCGCTTTGATTGGTGGCCGAAGAAGGACCGTAATGTACTTCAAAAACACCGGAACGCTGGTAAACCCATATCTGTAGGTTCACAAAATTTCCCGGCTTTCCTGACCGGGCTCTAAGGTTTTTCCATTGTACCTTCAGGAGCCTGTCCTCTTTATTACCTATAATCTTGTATGAAATTGACGAAGTCTGGTCTATCGAATCAAGAAACATGAAGGCACCGTCAACGATGATAAGCGATGAATCATTGTCAAACCTCAGGTTACCATACGGTTGTATATGAATGGTTTTAATACTGTCTATTTTGAAAAGGGTGTTATACCATTTATAAGGTTCCCCTTCCAGCTCCCTGACCCTGTAAAAGCCGTTCAACGTATCCATGAGAGCGAATGAAATGCGCTTTCCGTCCGAGAATTCGGAATACGTGCCCGTGCCTGGTTCAAAACGGTAAGAAGATTGTCCGTTAACTGATACGTGCATGTACATGCACAAAACAAAAAGTAGTGAGTGAAAACAAGTTGTATTCATATGAGATTTTTATTTGATTTTCGGAGGAAAAAGAAAAAGACGCTGCTGAAGAAGCTGCCGAGAACAAGGTACCATACATAGGTACTGATATAAGGTTTAACTGAAAAGTAATGGTTTTTCATCCGCAGAATTTTTTCCTGTATGGCTGCGGCATTATACCCATCCTTTTTCATGCTGCTGACCGTGTATTCAAAAAGATTGTTCAAGTGCCTTGCATCGAAAAAATATATATCGACGAACATATACGCACTGTAAATTGTAGCTGTAATACAAGATACCAGCAGACCTGCCAGGAGCGCATGCCGGTACCGGAAGGTTTCCTGTTTTTTCCTCAATTCACGCAAAGCGAGGAATATGCAGACCGGTAATATCAGTATAGCCAGGTAACCCAGCCAGGCGCCCCATGAGGTATTGTAGATAACCCGGGAAATGTCCAGCATCCTGACATATATGGTCAGAACAATGCCACAAATAATTCCGAATAAAAGGACAGGTCTTTTAGAATCCATGCATGGCAAAGATGGGGATTTATTATCATGATTTTGATAATTACGTGGGTTGGAAAAAAGGTTGACTTAGAGTCAAACGATTGGTTATCAATCCAATAAAATTAATTCAACCTGTAAAAGCTCCTTGAGTTCCTTTCGGTTTTTAATGTCCATTTTTTTATAAATGGAATTGATATGGGTTTTAAGCGTGCTCAGACTGATATGAAGAATCTCTGCTATTTCCTTATTGGTTTGCCTGGAACTCAACAATTCAAGTACCTCAAGCTCGCGTTTTGACAATTGCCTCAGTCTTGCCTGAAGATCATCCTTTTCCTCAGGAAGGGCAGGACGCCTGAATATATTTCTCAGCAGGAGCCCGAAAAAAGAAAAGACAAACGCGATAAGCGTAATAAAGAAGTCGGGATACAACCCCGAGTAAAACCATTCGCTTTTTAGGAATGCAAAGGCAGTGATCAGCACCCCGCCGATCAGGCCATATTTAAAAACAACACGTAATGACATAAAAATGATACAATAAATAACAAATATAGATCAAAACCTGAACTTACCCATACAAAATTCAATGAATCATGCATATAACTTGACCAACAGCAGTATAGATGTGAATCATGCAATTCTTGTTTTATTTAATATAACGGGTCAACTTTATAAAATATTCAATTTTGCGTCAATAAACTTGATAATCAAATCAGGATCATATCAGAATCAAAAAAACAAATTATGAAAAAAACAATTACCCTCTCATTTTTACTTCTTGTTGCCTGTTTAGCAAATGCACAAAAATTCCAGAGATCGGAATTACCTACCTCTCTGACCATTCCATGGGAAATCACCTACGGACCCGACGGATATTTATGGCTCACGGATTCCGGAGGCGTAGTGGCCAGGGTGCACCCCATGACCGGCGCAAAAACCGTTGTGTACACAGCACCCGATTATTACCCCGGCTCTCCCAAAGAGCAATTGCAGCTCTGTTTCATGCCTAATATTGGCAGCGGTACTCTCGGCCTTGCCCTGGATCCTACTTTCGGCGTATCTCCCCTTTCATATATTTATTATGTGTATTCCTACAACAGTGGCGATACCGCCAATCCGGCTACCAAATTCAAGATAGTGCGCCTCACCTGGCAATCGGCTACGGGAACAGTGATAGCAAGTCAGAACCTGGTGACTGATATTCCAAGCGGCTACGATCACCTTGGCGGCCGGTTGCTTATAGCTCCCGTTAATGGCACAAATTACCTGTTCCTCTCGGTCGGAGACAACGGTATCTCAGAAACCAACAGTCCCGACTGTTATGTTCCGCAAAGCACCAACCCAAACAATTTTGCACAGGACCCTAACTTTAAGAACGGCAAGATCCACCGTTTTAATCTCGATGGCAGCATCCCGTCTGACAATCCCATCAGCGGCAATTCATTTTATACCCGGGGACACAGGAACCCCCAGGGCCTGATGTATAACAGCAGCTTGGGCATATTATACGATATTGAACACGGCGACCGCTCGGATGATGAGATCAATATCCTTGAAAAAGGCATGAACTATGGCTGGAAAAATGTTAGGGGTTATCACACCGATAACAATTTTCCGGGTGAAGCGGATTTTATAGCCAATTATACACCAAATCCCAATATTGCCAATGATATGCTGAAACCCGCCTTTTACAGCTGGTGTGCCACTCCTACCCAATCAACCGACCCGGAATACCTCAATTGGTGCACAGTAGCGCCTTCAGATGGTGTATATTACAACAGTACCGGCATTCCTGAGTGGACCAACAGCCTGCTCGTGGTGACACTTAAAAATGGATCGGTCACTGACAATGAAGTGTTCGTGCTGAAGCTGAACCCTGACGGAAGCCTTAAGACATCAACCGGTTCGGATCCCAACCCGGCGAGATTCTTCGGTGCTGACCAGGCCCTGAACGGACGGTTAAGGGATATTGCTGTTTCTCCTGACGGGAAAAAAATTTTCCTTGTAAATAACAATACCTCTCAAATCAGGAATCCTATAAAGATTACAGTATATACATATATGGAGTCAACAGGCATTCACGCAGCATTTGTTCCTGAATTGAGCCTGCATCCGAACCCCGCCGGTCATACCTTGTCTGTTACCTGCGATCATGAGATCAGGTGTACTGAAATTTACAATGTAATCGGCGAAAAGGTGGCCTGCATGAACGGTCCGGCTTCGAACATAGACATATCCTTTCTGCAAAGCGGCTTTTATACCGCCAGGGTCATTACCGGCGACGGGGTAGCGATTACAGGGAAATTCGCGAAGCAATAAACACTTGCATACTGTTAAAAGAAATGCGTATTTGCATATCTGAAACCTGAAGCCATGACAACAAAAATACTTTGCAGACTTGCCATTGCCTACGGCTTGACATCCTTGCTGAGCGCTTCCTCCTGCAGTGGGAGAAAATCCGACAATCAGAGCAATACGGTTGTGAATACAAGTGTTGAGGCCGTTAAGCTTCCTCAACCTTACGCGACCAAATCTTCGGTGAACTTCTGCAAGGTGGTGGGGTGGAATAATGGAGCTGCTCCGCTTGCACCAAAAGGCTTCAAGGTCACTAAGTATAAAGACAGCCTCAGAAGCGCCCGCTGGATTTACATACTGCCGAACGGCGATATCCTGGTATCCCAGGCAAACAGTGAATCCAGGGGAGCCAAGAGGGTCGGAGAAGAGATCATCGGATCTGCAAAATCCAAACATATTACGGGAAGCCCTGACAAGATTACCCTGCTACGGGATGCCGACAATGACGGCGTGGCGGAATTTTCATCCGATTTTCTTACCGAACTGAATAAGCCTTTTGGCATGTTGTTGCTGGGTAACACGTTTTATGTGGCCGTTACAGACGGGGTATGGCAATACCAGTATAAAACCGGCGATACAAAAATTTCCGGGTCGGGCAAACGGGTCATCGACCTGCCCGCCGGAGGTTACAACCACCACTGGACCAGGAATATCATAGCCAATGCGAATGGGACCAAACTGTATGTCAGCGTCGGTTCTGCCAGCAATATCGCTGAATACGGTCTTGAGGCCGAGATCAGGCGGGCCTGCATATTGGAGATCAATCCTGACGGCAGTAATGAAAAAGTATACGCGGGAGGCCTGAGAAATCCTGTGGGAATGGGATGGGAACCGGTCACCAAAACACTTTGGACATGTGTTAACGAGCGGGACAAACTGGGAGACGACCTTGTTCCCGATTATGCAACAAGCGTTAAGGAAGGAGGGTTCTACGGATGGCCGTATGCATATTTCGGTCCTAACCCGGATCCGAGGATTGAGGAAAAAGATAGACGTCCCGACCTGGTCAAGGCAACCCTGGTTCCGGATATACCGCTGGGTGCGCACACAGCCGCCCTTGGACTGCAGTTCTATACCGGTAAAACATTCCCCGAAAAATACAGAAACGGCATGTTTGTCGCTCTGCACGGTTCATGGAACAGGAAAGACCTGGCAGGTTACAAGGTTGTATTTGTCCCGTTCAAGAATGGAAAACCCAGCGGGCCTCCCGAAGATTTCCTGACAGGTTTTATGGCCGACATAAAAAACAGTGAGGTGCACGGCCGCCCTGTTGGCGTGACACAGCTGCCTGACGGGTCTCTGCTTGTTGCGGATGATGCTGCCGACGTTGTGTGGCGAATCAGCTATACTGAATAATCGCTTAAATGCGCTTCATACTTATCATTCTGATTATTTTCTCCTGTCCGTGCGTACAGGGGCAGGCAGAGGATTCTACCAGGTTTCCCTCCCATGAGGTGATTTCGGTCATCAGGAAAAAACCATTTTTTACCGCTTCAGCCGAACAGACCATCAGCCGTGAACATCTTGAACAACAATACCCTTATTCACCCTTATCGGCTGTAAACACAGTTCCCGGGGTCAGGATGGAAGAACGTTCGCCTGGCAGCTACAGACTGTCAATACGAGGCAGTCTTCTGCGCTCGCCTTTCGGGGTGCGGAATGTTAAGATCTATCTCGGTCCGTTTCCGTTTACCGACGCCGGAGGCAATACATATCTCAACAGCCTGGATATATCGTTTATAAACAGCATTACCATTCTGAAAGGACCACAATCCGGCACCTACGGCGCCAATACAGGTGGTGTTGTATTAATTGATCCCGTTCCACCTGATACGGACAGTACCAAACTTATCGTCAGTGCAGGCGGTGGATCATTCAACCTGTTTCAGGAAAGCATCTTTGCAAAACAGCGATTTAAAAAAAGCACCTTAAGCATCAGCCAGGCGTATTTGCGTTCTAACGGCTACCGGGTGCACAGCGGGATGAACCGTTTATATACACAGGCGTCCTACAAATGGGATTACCATCCCAGGGCGTCATTCCAGTCATTGGCATTGTACTCTGACCTGTATTACCAGACACCGGGCGGATTAGCCAAAGCGCAGCATGATGCCGATCCCCGGCAGGCGCGACCGGCCACTCCGGTGCTGCCAGGCGCTGCCCAGCAGAATGCATCGGTTTACAACAGAACCGTTTTCGCAGGAATTTCACATGCGTACAAGATCAGGCCCAGGGTATACCATGTAGTTTCGGTCTTCGCCTCAGGCACCCGGTTTGAAAATCCATTCATTACAAATTATGAGCAGAGGCTTGAAAATAATTACGGCGTCCGCACATCGCTTGATTACGCGAAAAAAAACAACAACCTGACACATCAGTTCAATCTCGGCGCGGAATTGCAGCAAGGCAGTTTTTCAATAGACAACCATGGCAACCGGCTGGGGAAGCGCGATACCTTGCAGGCAGCCGACAAATTGAGAGCACGGCAGGGATTTATTTTTCTCAATTTTGTACAGTCAGGTTACCGTCACCAGTTCACCGGATCATTGAGCTATAATTTTTTCGGTTATACCTACCGCAATGTATACCCCTTCCCTGCCCCGTCACGTAAAAAAACATTTTCCCCGAAGCTCATGCCGAACCTTTCCATGTCTTACCAGATCATCAGGAACAGATTGTCCCTGTGGGCCACCACCGGGTCAGGGTATTCAACACCCACCATTGCCGAAGTGAGGGCTTCCGATAATGTTGTAAACAGTTCGCTGCAGGCTGAAACCGGCAATAATATGGAGGTGGGAATAAAATACTCCGGCAGGGACAGCCGCCTGGCGTGTGAGATTTCCGCATTTTATTTTATTCTCGACGAAGCAATTGTCAGAAGAACTGACAGCAGTGGCAATGAATACTTCATAAATGCCGGCGGAACCCTGCAAAAAGGTCTTGAAGCCCAGGTAAGCATCCATATCATTAAAGAAAAAACACGGGGCATCATTCGCAGTGCGGATGTCCATTCCTATATCACGCATTACAATTTCACATTCAGGGAATATAGTATCAACGGCGCAGATTTTTCGGGTAATCCGCTAACAGGCGTGCCCGCAGTCACTGCCCTGGCCAGCACCGATATAGGGTTTGCCGGCAATTTCAACCTGTTTATTCAATATTACCGTGCAGCCGACATACCGCTTAATGATGCCAATACTGTCAAGGCCGGAGCCTACGACCTTGTACAATTGAAAGCGCAATGGAAACACGTGTTTCAAAAAAAGGAACTTATAGTTTTCGCAGGCATTGACAATCTTCTTGACCGGACCTATTCATTGGGTAATGACCTGAACGCCGCAGGTGCCCGGTACTATAATGCGGCTGCACCCAGAAATTACTATGCCGGAGTGAAGTTCAGACTATATTAAATTACGCCTTAACAGGGCGATCTGACAAACATATCAGTAGATCATCTTGAGTAGTCTATATACCTGCATTCACATTTATCAACTATTTTTCCAATTGTTTTGATAATCTTACCCTCACAATGTATATTAGCGGTCCGAACGCTTGGTTATACTTTTGCCTGTGACTGAGGGGCACGAAGTGTGATACATGCTTTAATCTATGCAACAGACATCTTTCCAGGACGAGACCTTTGAAAAAGCAGATTTTACTGCTGCCTGTACATTTGGCGAAGAGTACGAAAACTGCCGGTTTCTCCATTGTGATTTTTCGGGGGCCGATATCAGCAACATTACCTTTGCCGAATGTGAATTTATTTCATGCAACCTCAGCACGGTAAAGACTGCCGGTACTTCTTTGCGGGATGCCAGGTTTAAAGACTGCAAGCTGATGGGTATACACTTTCACACATGCAATGATTTTCTTTTTTCAGTTGAATTTGAAAACTGCCTTCTGAACATGTCCTCCTTTTTTAAGCTCCCGATGAAAAAAACAAGCTTTACCGGTTGCAGCCTGCGTGAAGTGGATTTTTCAGAAACTGATCTCAGTGAGGCGAAGTTTGATCAATGCGATTTTCTCGGGGCATCCTTCGATCACACCAGGCTTGAAAAAGCTGATTTCAGAACAGCTTTCAACTATATGATAGATCCTGAAAACAACAGGATCAAAGGCGCTAAATTCTCAGCCGCAGGCATTTCAGGTCTGCTGTCCAGATACCAGATCGATATCGAATGAACATGTCCGGGAGCTTTGTACAGAACGCAGAAGAGATTTTACGTCTGTATGATGTGGCAATGTTGGCTTCAGATGGCTGAGAACGCACCATGACAGAACGGTCAATGAACGGCCAGAGACGATCCGGAGATGAAACAGGAATATGAATTCGGAAAAATTGTTGAGCTATTAAGAAAAGTAAGGGACCTTTTACATCCTGAAAGCACTACAAGGAACTTATTGCATGGAACGAGCCTTGCAGAAATTATCACCGATATTGAGCATGATATACACGATATTGAACATCATGATTACTCGGCACTGGAACGGGTGAGAGCCAAATTTGGCAATAACGGTCAATTCCATGTATTGGCTTTAGCCGATGGTTGGCAGGAAGATCATAGCAGGCTGTTGCGTCAATTCAACAGTCTTTATACCGAAATAGTAAGCCGCATGCCACTTGGGAAACGCATGGAAAACCTTGTCATCACCATACGCCACTCCATATTCATTGAGAAGCCGAGGGAAGCGGTCTGGGACTTTACCCAGGATTACGATCGGAGAACACAGTGGGACAGAACCGTGAAGGAAGCTGAAGTTATTGGCCTTGCCCCACGTACGGTACGCCTGAAATTTGCAGGAAATTCGTCAATGACATGTATTTATAAATGGGATGACAGGCCGAAGAAAACCAGCCTGGCCGCAAGAGACATCAACTCACCGTTGATTGCATCTGCAGGTGGTTCATGGGTATATGAAGAAAAAGACGGAGGAACAATCTGGACACAGACCAATTCTATCGTTTTAAAAAGCAGTTATGCATTATCCTTACTTAAATGGCTGCTGGAGATCATGTTTAAAAGGCGGACCATGCAGGCTATGCAACGCGCCAAAAAATTAATGGAACAGGAATGACTATGAATTTTATTCCGGAGGATCCTGATTTCAGGAGCAGGGTAACCGAAAGTTTCAGCAGGCAAAACTTCATGTTG
>CALMKH010000056.1 GCA_937867025.1 uncultured Bacteroidota bacterium
TAAATAAATACCGCAAAAACCTGGAACGGAGGCAAAGGGAAGCACTGAACAATATCATAGTGGGGCAGGACAACGAACGCATCCGCATTGCCCGTGACCTGCATGATGAAATGGGACCTGAATTGTCAAATATAATTTTCTCGCTGGACGGCATTAAATCCGATGCTCCCGAAATTGTGAAAATGGTTGAAAAATCGAAGTCGGAGCTCAAGAACGCCGTGAAACGGCTAAGGAACATTTCGCACGACCTCATGTCGCAATCGCTTATCCGTTACGGTCTGAACGATGCCATAAAGGAGATGATCGACCGCCAGGCCAACCAGGGGATAAACATCAACTATGAGTCGAATTGCCATGATGTGGAATTCCCGGATGTGGTAAAGTCCAACCTTTTCCGGATCGCCCAGGAATTGCTTTACAATACCCAGAAACACAGTCGCGCTACGGAAGTGCATATCAGGCTGGAGCACGACCCCGCCAAAAACCAGTTGCTGTTCACCTATACGGACAATGGGGTGGGTGACCAGGGCAATAAAAACACGGCAGGAATAGGCATTAAGAATATATACACGCGCGTGGGCCTTATGAACGGAACGGCTCAAATAAGCATGGACCAGGGGTTTAAATGCAGTATCCTTGTCGCGATGAATTAAAAACTATTTAAAACTATGGATAAGTCAAACGCAAAAAAGAACATAAGCATATTGGTTGTAGATGACCATCCGATATACAGAAAAGGCATTAAGAGGCTTCTTAATAATATCCAGATGATCAGCAAATGTGACGAGGCTGAAAATGGAGTGAAGGCGCTGGAAGCTCTGGCAGCATATCCCTATGATATCGTTCTGCTGGATATGCAGATGCCGGTTATGGACGGGCTCGAGACCGCGGGCATTATCAGGCAGAAATATCCCGATACAAAAATAATCGTACTGACAATGTCCGATTCCAAGCGCCAGATCATAGAAATGCTCGACCTGGGCGTATACGGGTATGTGCTGAAAAGCACGGATGAGATCGAGCTGTCGAATGCCATCCAGCTGGTGAACAATGGCGATCAGTACCTGTCGAAAGAGGTAAATGAAGTATGGAGCCATTACCTGGAAAATAAAAAACAGTTCAACCGTGTAGTTCCGGCAAAAGTGGACCTGACGTCCCGTGAAATAGAGATCATCTGCCTGTTGTGCAAACAGCTGAACACCCTGGAAATATCTGAAAAACTGTCTTTATCCCAGGCAACAGTGAACACGCACCGGTATAACATTATGAGAAAGCTTGAAACGGACAATGTGGTAGGCATAGCACTTTACGCAGTAAAGGCAGGGATATTCATCCCGTAACGGTTGTTTTACTGTTATTAATTTGTGTTTTGTATTTGAGCGAATAAGCTTATTTTTGCACTTTAATGAGTTTAACGCAAGCAGTTCTTCTGTTAAAAGACGGTACCTACTTTATTGGCAAGGCTTTAGGCAAAATTGGGACCACTACCGGGGAAATATGTTTTAATACCGGAATGACCGGTTACCAGGAAGTTTTCACAGATCCGTCGTATTATGGACAGATTCTGGTACAGACAAATGTTCATATAGGCAATTACGGAATCAGCGCAAGCGAAGTCGAATCTTCCAACATAAAAATAGCCGGATTGGTGTGCAGCACCTTTGCTCACCATCATTCCAGAAAACTGGCGATCAGCAGCATTGACGACTATTTTATTAACAACCAGGTTGTTGGAATTCAATGCATCGACACACGCAAAGTGGTGAGGCATATACGCGACAAAGGCGCCATGAATGCTATCGTAAGCAGTGAAGTTACCGATATACCCACGCTGAAAGCCATGCTCGACCAGGTGCCTGATATGGAAGGTCTCGAGCTTTCCACCCAGGTTACCACAAAGGACTTTTATACAATGGGTTCGGACCAGGCAGCGCATAAACTTGCTGTCCTGGATTTCGGAGTCAAACAGAATATCGTTAAATGCCTGAATGAGCGGGATGCTTTTTGCGGTATATTCAATGCGCATACCCCTGCCAGGGACATTCTGAACTGGAAACCTGACGGCATCCTGCTGTCCAATGGCCCGGGCGACCCTTCCGCCATGGATTATGCAGTTGATACCGTTAGAACGCTTTTGGGCGAGAATATACCGATCTACGGCATTTGTCTCGGCCATCAGATACTCGGCCGTTCAATGGGCCTTGAAACCTTTAAAATGCACAACGGCCACAGGGGGTTGAACCACCCTGTTAAAAACCTGGCAACCGGACATTGTGAAATCACTTCCCAGAATCACGGTTTTGCACTGAAGGAAACGCATTCCCCGGATGTGGAAGTTACGCATATCAACCTGAACGACAATACCATAGAAGGCATACGTGTAAAAGGAAAAAAAGCATTCAGCGTCCAATACCATCCTGAATCTTCACCGGGTCCTCATGATTCGAGGTATCTTTTCGATGATTTTATCAGCATGGTGAAAGGCGCATAATGAGAAAATTAATTTAAACCAACAAAACATACAACAACATGTCATTAATTGCAGATGTAAAAGCCAGACAGATACTCGATTCGAGGGGCAACCCTACCATCGAGGTGGATGTGATCACCGAAAACGGTTTTATGGGCAGGGCTGCTGTTCCGAGCGGAGCCAGCACAGGTATTCATGAAGCGGCGGAACTAAGGGACAACGATAAGTCAAAATACCTCGGCAAAGGCGTGCTGAAAGCTGTCAGCAATGTCAATGACGTGATTTCCAATGAGCTTTTGGGTACATATGTTTTTGAACAGAACGTTATAGACAGGCTGATGATAGACCTGGACGGCACGCCCAATAAATCCAACCTGGGTGCGAACGCCATCCTTGCTGTTTCCCTGGCAGTCGCAAAGGCGGCAGCACAGGAAAGCAACCAAAGCCTGTTCCGGTACCTCGGGGGAGTCAATGCCAACACTTTGCCGCTTCCAATGATGAATATCCTGAACGGAGGCGCGCATGCTGATAATGCCATTGATTTTCAGGAGTTCATGGTGATGCCTGCCAAAGCTGACACATTTGCCGATTCGTTAAGGATGGGTGTTGAAATCTTCCATAACCTTAAGTCTGTTCTCAAATCAAAGGGCTACAGTACCAATGTCGGTGATGAAGGTGGTTTTGCGCCGGATATCAAATCCAACGAAGAAGCCATAGAAACGGTACTTACCGCCATAGAAAAAGCCGGTTTACGACCAGGGGAGGATGTATTTATTGCCATGGATGCCGCAACAAGCGAATTGTATGATGCAGAAAAGGGTCTTTATATTTTCAGGAAATCGGATAAGCGCCAGCTGAGCAGTGATGAGATGGTGGATTACTGGAAGACATGGACATCAAAATATCCGATCATTTCTATTGAAGACGGTTGCGCTGAGGATGACTGGGCGGGCTGGAAAAAGCTTACGCAGACCATAGGCGACAACGTTCAGCTTGTCGGTGACGACCTGTTCGTGACGAATGTTCAAAGGCTTCAGAGAGGTATTACGGAACATATCGCCAATAGTATCCTGATCAAGGTAAACCAGATCGGAACCCTGACAGAAACCATTGATGCCATTAACCTGGCGACAAAGAACAGTTATACCAATGTTATCAGCCACAGAAGCGGTGAAACGGAGGATAATACCATTGCTGATATCGCAGTTGCAATGAACAGCGGTCAGATCAAAACAGGAAGTGCGAGCCGTAGCGACAGGATGGCCAAATACAACCAGTTGTTGCGCATAGAAGAAGAACTGGGTTCGAACGCCAGGTTTACCGGCAGGGACTTTAAGTTTATCAGCGGCAAGGTGGAGCGCAGCAGGGGCTAGTTTCCATCAATTCAGACCATATGAAATTCAAACAGGCGGCTAAGGGCCGCCTGTTTTTGCATTCCGTTTCGGGAATGCAAGTGTAACCATAGTTTTTT
>CALMKH010000057.1 GCA_937867025.1 uncultured Bacteroidota bacterium
CAAGGGTGTGGACAGTTACGCGTTTTGCAGGTTTTGTAGGGCTTACCGACATGGTTTCAAACGTACGATTTATTTTTGGAATAAGGAAATAGCTTCTGGTAACCTATCTGGGAGCATTTTTATGAATTTACATTGTCAACGGGAACATATCTCAAGCGTTTCACCCTATATCCTTTTGGAATTTTTGGAATAAGGAGTAATTCACTAAGATAAGCAAAATATTTGCGCACCGGCTCCTTGTTTTTACAAGTTTTATAGTAGCCCCGCAGTTCAATGATGTAACTTTTCTTTTTGTGATCTATTAATACCCGTTCCTGAAATTCTGCATCGTATTCTTTAATTAAACCTCTGATATAAACAAGGTCATATGTGTTAAAGTCTACATCAATTGTCTTATTAAAAAGGGTCCTGTATTGATTTGAATCTCTAATTACAACATCTTTTAATTTAATATATTGACTATCTGTCGTGCTATAGAATGGCAGATTACCGTATTTGATGAAATTTAGTTCATGTTCATCCGGACTGTAAGAACTTCCCTTCGCCGTCCTTGTATCCACGGTATGACAGCAGGAGCTTAGAAAAAGGATGAGAATAATGGTCAGATGTATTTTTCTATTGTTCATTTTTATAAACGTTATAAGCTATCCCAAAGCCAGGAATGGGATATGTGCCATCTTGAAACGTAATAGTTTGCATATTTATAAAAGCGGAATACCTGTTGGTGATTCTGATGTTAAAATACAAATATAAGCCGGCATGAAGGTCGAAATAATGATAATCAACGATATGTCTTTTTAGAAGATCATTGTCGCTCTTTAACCTGCCATTAAAGTTACAGCCGTAAACCCGCGCTCCCACATCAACAGATAAGGTGCGTCTCGGAAAAAGGTGAAAGCCGATTGCCATGGCGATACTGTTGTAGTTCCTCATATACCTGTACGTTCCGATTCCGGGCCAATTATATTTCTTGACTGTGTAAAAGCACTGGTTTTCTATTGCTGCAAAGAATGGCAGCCGTGGGGTATAAATTCTTGAACCAAGTTGCAGGCAAACGTTTCCTGAAAAGGGCAAAGAAGCGGTTCCAACATTCAACTGATAAAAGATAGGGTTTTTGGGTCCTTCAGCCTTTGCGGAGACATAAGACAGGCATGCAAATAATATAGGCGTAAGCGTCCTTATCACCATCATTATACATTCTGCCATCCCTGGGCAGTCAGTTTATGCTTGATATTGGATTTGCTGATCAGGTGCAGACCTTCACCCGCAGCTACAGCATGACCGATGATACTGAAGTCTGTCTCGTTTTTG
>CALMKH010000058.1 GCA_937867025.1 uncultured Bacteroidota bacterium
TCGGGATTAAAATCACCAACCATTATAACTGCCATATTATTAGGCACATACCAGGTATTATAATACTCCCTGATTTTCAACAGTGAAGGGTTTTTAAGATGCTCAACCGTGCCGATGGTGGTCTGGGTACCGTAAGGATGGTTTCTGAAAAGCGAAGCGTACAACTTTTCGTAAGCCTCGTTGCCGTCATTATCAAGGGATATGTTTTTTTCTTCATAGACTGCCTCGAGTTCAGTATGAAACAGTCGGAGTACAGGATTCCGGTAGCGCTCCGATTCGATTTCAAGCCACTGATGAATGCGGTTGGCAGGAATGTCATTGACATAAACGGTTTGTTCAACGCTTGTAAAGGCATTGGTCCCCTGTGCGCCTATGCCCTGGCACATCTTGTCGAATTCGTTGGCAATGCTGTATTGTGAAGCCAGTCCGCTGATGCTGTCTATCTGGCGGTATAATTTTCTTCTCCTGGTTTCATCCGTAGTTTTGTTATACTGTTCATACAGGGCATCGATCTGATCGAGATACACTTTCTCCTTTGCATAATCCTGGGTACCATACTTATCCGTACCTTTAAACAGCATATGTTCAAGATAATGGGCCAGACCTGTATTATCGGCAGGATCATTCTTGCTGCCTGCTTTTGTAGCGACAAGGGTCTGCACTCTCGGCTGGTCCTTATTAACGGAAAGGATAACCGTAAGCCCGTTTGAAAGTGTATACCACCGCGTGTTGGTCGGATCATTGGCGACCCTGGTATAGGTATAACCGCATTTGGTCTCGGCGCCGTATGTATTGTAATTGATCTGCCCATAAGCTTGTATTGAACTGGAAATCAGTGCAAAAGCAAAAAATAAATTCCTTATCATTGTTTAATGTGTTAATTGATTTATCCTAAAAGGATGCCAAAAGTATGGAATTTTAGTGATTTTTAAAACCCGAAGCGCCCGATTATGCCAAAAAACCGATATACACATGTAGAGACCATTAACACCTCATACCGGCAGGCCTGCTATTTAAGCAGCTTGTACATTCTCAGGTGAGGAATGCCCACTTCCTGAAATTCCCCACCTTCAATAGTGTATCCCTGTCCAAGGTAAAAATTTACAGCCGCTTTTCGCGCGTTGAGTTCAATGGCGTGATAACCGTTTTCTATCGCCCATTGTTCAGAAAAACTCACCAGCTGCCTGCCTATCCCTTTTCCCTGCAATGACGGTTGCACGGCCACCTGTCTCATTTTCAAAACCCCTTCTTTCACTTCCTTCAGAAGCAGTATGCCTGCAATATGGCCATTTTCCATACAGGCCATATGATACTGGTGTATTTCTTCATCGAGTTCTTCAGGGGTAAAATCAAGACCGAGAGGAGTTCTCAGCACATCCCTCCTTAATGAAATACTGTCAAGCTGTTCAGGCCCTCCGTATACCAACCGTTTGCATACCATTCCCATGTCGATTTAATTTTTTTTAGTCTTATTTTTTTTGCACTTTTGACGCTTCAAATTTAATTTATTGATTCATGAAACATGCATTGCTTTTTATTTTAATAAGTATTTTTACAACAGTCCGCTCACAGGACACCATGCGAAACAGAAAAAACGGCGGCTACCTGTTTACCACCGTTTCCAGGGCCGACGCCACCGAGGTTCAGGATCAGAGCAAGACCAGCACATGCTGGAGTTTTTCAAGTCTTTCCTTTTTTGAAAGTGAACTGATGAGGATGGGAAAAGGACGTCATAACCTGAGTGAAATGTTCATTGTCAGAAATGCCTATCTGGGTAAAGCCGATATGTATGTGCGCATGAACGGCATGCATAATTTTGGTCCGGGAGGAGCTTTCCATGATCTTCCATGGGTCATAAAACGTTATGGCATTATGCCTGAAGAAGCCTATAAGGGTTTGAACTACGGTTTTGATAAACACAATCATGCCGAGCTGGATGCTGTATTAAAAGGAATAGTGGATGCCGTGAAGAACAATCCCCAGGGCCGGCTTACAGGCGCCTGGAAGGGTGCATTCAGGAGTGCAGTGGATGCCTACCTGGGACAGGTTCCCGACAAGTTCAGTTACATGGGTAAGGATTATACGCCGATGAGTTTTTCAAAATCCCTGGGACTGAATATGGACGATTACATATCACTTACTTCATTCACGCATCATCCGTATTACACACCTTTTGTCATAGAGGTTCCCGACAACTGGGCCATGATGCAGAGTTATAACATTCCTCTTGACGAACTCGAATCGGTGGCAGTGAACGCCCTGATGAAAGGTTACAGCTGGGCATGGGGAGCCGACGTGAGTGAAAAAGGATTTTCATTCAAGAACGGTGTTGCAATCGTGCCTGTCCACGACTCACTGATAACCCAGATCGGCAAGGATAACAAAGGTTTTAATGATGCCGGAGCCACCCGTATTGGCAATGCGTTTGACAGGCCAATGGAGGAAAAATCCATCAATGACAGCCTGAGGCAGGTTGCTTTTGACAGCTACCAGACAACGGACGATCACGGCATGCACGCTACCGGACTTGTAACCGACCAGAACGGAAAGAAGTATTTCAGGATCAAGAACAGCTGGGGCACACAGAATGATTGCGGAGGATACTTATTCTGTTCGATGCCTTATTTCAGGTATAAGACGATCAACATTTATCTTCACAAGAATGCTCTTCCGAAAGATCTGGCAAAAAAATTGGGCATAATCCAGGATTAAGTTGAACCTTTCGTTAAAACCTTTTGATGCATCCGGAACAGCCGTCATCGCGGGGCTGGCTGACCGGATATGGCGGGCGTATTATATCCGGATCATCAGCATGGTGCAGATCGACTACATGCTTGACAAGTTTTATTCGAAGGATTCCCTGCTTCAGCAAATGTCGGAAGGACAGGAATTTTACGGCATTATGCTGGACAATGAACTTAGCGGATTTGTATCATACAGCAGAAAAAACGATCACGAATACTTTATCCATAAGTTCTATCTTATACCTGAACTTCATGGCAAACACATAGGCAGCGAGGTTATGCATATGCTTTTTGAGAGGATGCAGGAGCGTTCAGCAGGTATGCCTTTTGAAGTGAGGTTGACCGTGAACAGGCAGAATTATCAGGCTATCAATTTTTATTTCAGGAATGGTTTCATCATAGAGAAAACGGCGGACTTCGATATAGGTGAAGGATATTTTATGAATGATTTTGTGATGCTTTACAGGAAAAAAAACTAGCGTTTTTTTACGATTGGACCTCACTTTGGCCTGATTCTTGTATAAATATGAATGTTGATATGTGAATAGCCATATGAGCATTTACACCCATTTAAGACTTTTTTTAGTCAACTTAGTTGACCATTCATCATACGCATTTTTGATAAGTTGTTAATAGTTTAAACCTAGTAATTACAATAGATGTAGAAATATCGTTATCTTTGAGGCAGTTTAAAATTGCGTGATAAAAGAATATTATATTTCGAATACTAATTTATTTGTAGCCAATGCTGGACATAAAGGACGAGGAGTGTTTACATCTAAAGTTTTGAATAAAGGAGATCTTATTGAAATTTGCCCTGTGATTGAATTGAGTTATAAAGACCATCAGAAACTGGTTGGACATAAAATGGAAAATTATGCGTTTGCCTGGGACAGCAGGAAAAAGAGCGCTGCCATTGTTCTTGGTTTCGGTTCCCTGTATAACCATTCCAGCAAACCAAACGCCGATTATATCAAAAAAATAAAAGACGGAGTGATGATCTATAAAGCATTGAAGAAGATCAAAGCCGGCGAAGAGATCACCATTGATTACGGAGAGATGCATTCTGACCTCAATTAATAAAACCCAATTTTAAATACATATAAATATGGCAACAAAGAAAAAACCAGCTGCTAAAGCTAAGGCTACAAAAGCAGCACCAAAGGCGAAAGCTAAAACAGCAGCTAAAAAGGCAGCTCCAAAAGCTAAAGCCAAAGCAAAGGCAGCTCCAAAAGCTAAAGCCAAAGCAGCTCCAAAAGCTAAGGCTAAAGCAGCTCCAAAAGCTAAAGCCAAAGCAGCTCCAAAAGCTAAAGCTAAAGCAGCTCCAAAAGCTAAAGCTAAAGCCAAAAAGTCTGCTAAAAAGCCGGCTAAAAAGAAGTAAGCTCGCTTTTAACCTCTTCTTCAAAACCCGTATCTTACCGATACGGGTTTTTCTTTTTACAGGCTAAAGCAAATGAGTGTGACAGGTCTGATATCCGCCAGTGCCCTTCCAGGTCTTAAAACGCCTTGAAATCGTCTATCATCCTGAATGGATCGAGGGCATTGAGCCGCAATTTGAAACCGATAGAATTAAGAAATCCTTTTCTTGCCATATTATAATCGAACTGGCTCGACTGGTAGAAAGGGGCAAAAAACTCCAGCCTGCCCTTGAAAAGCGGCAACAAAACACCGGCAGTCGTATATAGTTCTGGGTCTGTATAGACAAGGGTATTGTTCATGCGGACAGTCGACGGATAATAACCCAGATCCAAATATATTCTTAATGGTATAAACCCCGGAAGAGACACCTCATTGGCAAGAGCCAGCATCCACTTGTCGGTGCCCGGCAAAGGCAAAATATTCCTCATATTTCCATTGATATCTATTACCTGCCTGCCCAGCAACACTTCGCTTCCGTACCCTTCATTTCTTCCAAGCATGGCTTCGCTGTAAGTATAGTCGTTATTGCCATTATTGCCGCTTAAATAAAACCTCCTGTTATCGATTCCCCCCTTGCTCATGAGGAATACACCTGCAAAAAAATCAGTCTTGAAAAACTTGTTCCGGGCAGCGAATACATATTTGAACCAGGCATTGACCCATGTCTTCAGGTACGTATTCTCCAGGGGACCGAACTTATAATTATAGGCGTATTCGGCATGCCATTTCACATGGTAAGGGTAAATCGGATGATCGCTTATCCAGAGGTGAGACAAGCGCAGATAATTGGAAAAATACTGCGTCGGAAGGGCCACCCTGAAAGCCATGCCATTCGTATCGGCATAGTGGTTATAAGGATCCGTCATGCCCGTGTGATAAACATTCAGATGCAGTTCCCTATGCTTCATCCAGGGTGTTTCGTCCCGCCTTTTAATATATAATCTTACATAAGGGTTCAAACGGTAATACTGGTTGATCTGACCTATCCTCGCCCCGAAAGACTGTCCCTGCAACCCGCCTTCCACCTTATATACTCTTTTTGCTCCGGTAAGCAGGTGCAGGTTAAGCCTGCCGTAACCGATCATCCGTTCATTCCTGAAACTATAGGCCGGCATCAGTATGTATTCGAACCTGTTCCTGAACAATGTGCGGTTGAACAACACCGCTCCCGCATAATACTTATCATAATAATTGAACCCAATGGCGGGGCATACATTCACTGCCGTCACGGTATGGTACCTTGGCAGACTGAAAGGAAAAGCAAATGATACGGGTTTAAGTTTTCTGCCATTGTTTATATAGTTCTTTTCCGGCAGGAAACCATTGGGATTGGCATCCCTGTAATGTCGCAACGCCAGGAAAGAATCAAGTGCCCGGGAGCCTTCAAGTTTCATCCTTCCGCCTTTCTTAACCAGGTCAATGTCATTGTTTTCGTTTAACAGATCAACGAAGAACCAGTCGAGCTTCATGCCACTGCTCTTTTCGAAGATGGCCTGCATATCGCCGGGCAGCGGATGCCTGAACTTCCATTCCCGGAAATAGTCCCTTACACATTTTGTAAAAACCGAATCCCCCAGCTGATGCCTGAGGTATGCAAATACAAGTGGACCCTTGGCATACACAATGGCGCCGTAATTCAGGTTGATGAACTCTTCCGACCGCAGGTTCAGGGGCTGTGAATACCCTTGCCTGGAGGAAAACAGGTAGGCGAGCTGATTCTCATACTGCGAAAGCCATTGCCTGTTACTGATGCGTTTGAAAAAGCTGTCATTATTCCTGAACTTGCCTGAAATAAGCTGTTCATAGAATGTGTTGATGCTTTCATCCATCCAGGGATACATTCTTTCATTAGTCCCCAGCATCCCATAAAACCAGTTGTGACCCACCTCGTGCACAATGGTGCTGCCTGTATAACTGTTACAGATCGTGATGGTAGGGTACTCCATTCCCCCGCCCGCTTCCAGGGGCCCGACCACAACCGTGCATGTCCTGTATGGATATGGCCCGACAAGCCGGCTGTACTGCACTACGCCCTTTTCCAGATAGTCCAGGGGATCTTCCTTTGAATAATTTTCCATCCTTCCGGATGAATAAACCCTCAGCAGGACAGAGTCCCTGCCTATAAGGACGTTTCGTTCTGCAATCCTGAAATCTTTTGCGGCAAACCATGCGAAGTCGTGAATATTCTCTTCCTCATAACGATGCACCGTATAGGTGTTCGATGAAACGGTGCTGACGAGATGACCTGTCGAGGCGACCGTATACTTTACAGGCGCAAGTATATTGACACTATAATCGCCATACTCGCTGTAAAACTCACCCTGGTCGAGATATGGCATGATGTTCCACCCGTTGACATCATAAACCGCCGGTTTGGGATACCACTGCGTTATCGCGTAAAAACTGTCCTTATATCCTCCGCGTGAGAATAGCTTAGGCAACCTGTTTATGAAACTGATCTTGAGACGTATGTCCGATCCGGGAAGCAGAGGCTCCGGCAGATTGAGCTTCACAATGTCCTTATGCTCCGGATGAAATTCATATGAAAGAGCATCTTTTCCTGCCAGAAAACTCATCTGTACTAAATTGCCCCTCTCCTTTACCTTGCTGAAATGAAAATCAGTTTTTCCGTTTCTGATCTGCTGTTTTGCAAACGCAGTCTGATCATTGGCATAAGCATTGATCCATACATGCATCCAAATCGAACGCAGGGTATCGGGTGAATTATTGTGATAGTGCATATGACCATCACCCCTCAGGCTTTTGGTTTCGGGATCAAGTATGACTTCCATGTTATAGTCGACCTTCTGCTGCCAGGAAGCCTGCCTCGTCTTCAACTGTCCGTATCCGGCGAGAGTGGAAACAAGACCGAACAGGACCGTAAAAAATAATTTCATTAAGGCAAAAATAAGTTTTCTTTAGGTTATATTTGTGGTGAATAATTTATGGATTAAGTCTTGAACAGGAGGCTTAATATTGTTTCATAAAAATTATTAAGGTATGTTTGATGAGTTTGACGACAGCGAGTTTCCGATTGATGATTACAATCAGGGTGATATTGAGGAGTCATTATTAAAATTCAAACAGCTATCCAATGACCAGTCGATATTTTTTTCAGAAGAAGAGATTGAGCTTCTGTCATACCATTTCTTTCTGACAAACAAGCCAAAGAACCAGCTGATGATCATCAACCATGGTCTGTACCTGTTCCCGAACAAGGTGGATTTCCTGGTAGAAAAAGCGTCCATATTCTCACTCGACAATGAATATAAGCAGGCGCTGGACATTATCAGGCTGGCTAAATCACTTGAGCCCTATAACTGCATGGTCCACAAAATGGAAGGGGAAATACTGACAGACCTGGAGAAGTTCGATGAGGCTGAGGAGAGTTTTATCCTCGCGCTTGAATATTCGCAGTTTGAAGAACAGGAATTCATAGTGGATATTTATATCAATTATGCGCAGCTTCTGAGTCAGAACGGCCAACTGGAAAAAGCCAACAGGCTAATCGAGAGAGCCATAAAAAAGTATCCGGATGATGAAACTCTTTACAACCAGCTTTCTCTCAATTTCATTTCCGGGGGGCAGTACCAGCAGGCAGTCGATTATTTCAAACAGAAAATCGATGCCGACCCTTATTCGCACCTCAGCTGGTTCCACCTGGGAAGATTCTATGAACTGACCAACAGGCAGTCGCTAGCCCTCAGCGCTTATGAGTATTCGGGCCTTGCCAACAAGGATTCCAAAAATTCTTTTTTCAGTATGGGCAGTCTTTATGAAAGCAGGAATGATTATCAGAAGGCGATTGAAAATTACAAGCTCAGCTTTAAAGATGATAACGATCTGTATCCGTACATATGCATTGCAAGGTGCTACCTGGCGGTCGAAAACGGCGAGATGGCCAGGATGTTCCTGAAAAAAGCCGTCAAGCTGGAAGACATGCTGCCGGAATACCATTACCTCATGGGATTTTCTTACCTTACAGACAAACAACCATTAAAAGGACTTCCTTTTTTCAGAAAGGTGTATAAGGACGATCCGGATGATTTCTCAGCCTTAAAAGGCATTCTGACGTGTTATTCTGAACTGGAGCGTTATGCAGATATCGATGAACATTACCAGTCGCTTAAAAAAAGCAATAAGGATATCATCACTGCGAACTGGAAAGACTTCGCCAGCATCTTTTACCATTCCGAACTGGATGAATTGCTGGATGAGATACTGACTGAGGCGAAAAAAAACGCAGAACTCACGGAAGAACTGAATGGCGTGCTTGATGCCATCAAATACGATCAGGAGCCTTCTGAAAAGAACAAAGAGACCGTTATATCACATTTAATTCATAATTTTGATGATGCGGTTGAAACCGTCAAACTCTTTTGTCCTGAGTTGTATTATGATGATGAAGAATTCAAAAAATTAATAAAAATATACCAAAACGATAAAGATGAACAGTGAAATTTTTAATTTGAGTCAATTGCCGGAACGCCCAGTAAAACCTAGGGAAAAAGGTTTGACCATGGTGATGGATAAGGGTTTGAGCATCCGTGAATCGCTTGACCTGATAGAGCATGGAAGCCATCTCATCGATTTGCTGAAGCTAGGGTTCGGAACCAGTTATGTAACACCCAAGCTGAAAGAAAAAATAGGTCATTATAAAAAAGCGGGGTTCAAAGTGTATTTCGGCGGTACACTGTTCGAAGCATATATCATCAGGAATCAGTTTGATGATTACAGGCGGGTGCTCGACTATTTCGGCATTGAGCATGTCGAGGTGAGCGACGGCTCTATCACCATCGAACATGATAAAAAATGCGAATATATACGGACCCTTGCCAAGGACTTTACTGTTATCTCGGAAGTGGGCTCAAAGGACGCTGAAAAAATCATCCCTCCTTATGAATGGATTGACATGATGGAAAAAGAACTTGAGGCCGGTGTCTGGAAAGTGATAGCTGAAGCCAGGGAAAGCGGTACCGTAGGCCTGTTCCGCAGCGACGGGGAGGTACGGTCAGGCCTTGTGGCTGAAATCGTCAGGAAGATAGATATCAACCGCATCATCTGGGAGGCTCCCCAGAAAGCACAACAGGTTTGGTTTATCAAGTTATATGGCGCTAATGTCAACCTCGGAAATATTGCACCAAGCGAGATCATTCCCCTTGAAACGCTCAGACTAGGGCTTAGGGGTGACAGCTTTGATTTTTTCCTCGATAAAAAACTGCCCTCCTAATTACT
>CALMKH010000059.1 GCA_937867025.1 uncultured Bacteroidota bacterium
TGAATTCGAGGACTTTATCGGTGAAAACATGCGCCTGGAACCGATCATTCTAACAAAAGAAACCAGCATTGACAAGCTGCTGAAATATTACATGGGAAAGAACACGCCTGAAAGACAGGAATTTATTATCGATAATCTCTATATAGAAAAGGACCTGGCTCTTGAACATGAAGGCGAACGTGAGGAGGATGCAGCAGCATAATACAGAATGGAAAACGAAGACGAACATATAGAAGGGATCATTCATCACGGGCACAGGGACGGCAACGAAGTGCTGCCCGTTTCCGGGCTTTATGAAAACTGGTTCCTTGAATACGCAAGTTATGTCATCCTGGAACGCGCGGTACCCAATCTCTTTGACGGCCTGAAACCTGTCCAGAGAAGGATCCTTCACGTGATGAAGGAAATGGATGACGGCCGTTTCAATAAGGTCGCCAACATTATCGGTTCAGCCATGCAGTATCATCCGCACGGGGATGCTGCCATAGGAGAAGCTATCGTGAACCTTGGGCAGAAAGACCTGATGATAGAGACACAGGGAAACTGGGGTGATATCAGGACTGGCGACAGCGCGGCCGCTCCAAGGTATATTGAAGCCAGGCTTTCGAAATTCGCCCTCGAGGTGACATTCAACGAAGAAACAACCGAATGGCAGATAAGTTATGACGGCAGGAAGAAAGAACCTGTTACCCTTCCTATAAAATTCCCGCTCGTGTTAGCCCAGGGTGTTGAAGGCATAGCCGTGGGACTGGCTACCAAGATCATGCCTCACAATTTCATCGAGCTTTGCGAGGCCAGCATTGATGTGCTGAAGGGCAAAAAAGTCAGCCTGCTGCCGGATTTCCCGACGGGCGGGCTTGCGGATTTCACCAATTATAATGAAGGCAGGCGAGGCGGCAAGATACGCTGCAGGGCCAGGATTGAAGCAGCAGACGGCAAGAAGGTGCTCATCAAGGAAATACCTTTTTCCACGACAACCGAGAGCATTATCGACAGCATTCTGAAAGCCAATGAAAACGGGAAGATAAAGATCAAGAAAGTGATCGACAACACGGCGAGGGATGTGGAAATCGAGGTGCAGCTTGCCCCCGGCGTAAGCACGGATATGACCATTGATGCGCTGTATGCCTTCACGGACTGCGAAGTCAGCATTTCACCGAATGCCTGTGTGATTTCAGAAGACAAGCCTTTGTTCCTCAGCGTGAACGAGATGCTGAAAATCTCCACGGACAATACGGTCAGGCTGTTAAAGACAGAACTCGAAAATGAACTCGGCCACCTCGAAAACAAGTGGCATTTCAGCTCACTCGAAAAAATATTCATCGAAAACAGGATATACAGGAATATAGAGGATAGTGAAACATGGGAAGAGATCTTGGAAACAATCGACAAAAAGATAAAACCGTTCAAGAAACTCCTGAGACGGCCTGTCACCATGGACGATATCGCCAAACTGCCTGAGATAAAGATCAAGAGGATATCGAAATTCGACTCCTTCAAGGCAGATGAATACATCAGGGGGCTTGAAGAGCAGATAAACGGTGTAAAACACCACCTGGAGCACCTGACAGAGTATGCCATTGATCATTTCAAGTCACTGGCTAAAAAATACGGCAAAGGCAGGGAAAGAAAGACCGAATCGCGGGTATTCGACAAAATAGAGACCAATGTTGTGGCGGTGGCAAACGAAAAGCTGTACGCCAACTATGCCGAAGGATTCGTCGGATTCGGGTTAAAGAAGGACACGTATATCTGCGATTGCTCGGACATAGACGATATCATTGTTTTCCGGAAAAACGGAACGTATGTGGTAAGCAAGGTCATGGAAAAGCAGTTTATGGGTAAAGACCTTATCTATGTAGACGTCTACCGCAAAAATGACGAGCGCAAAGTCTACAATGTGGCCTATTACGACGGCAAAACGGGAGTGACATATGTCAAGCGCTTTAACGTGCTTGGGGTGATACGCGACAAGGAGTATGATATGACGATGGGCACCCCGGGAAGCAAGATCCTTTATTTTTCGGCCAACAATAACAGCGAAGCGGAGAAGATCGCCATTCATCTCAGCAATATGGCCAATGCGAAAAACAAATACCATGAATACGATTTCAGCGTGCTGGAGATCAAGGGCCGTACATCCAAGGGCAATACGCTGACCAAACACCCCATCAGGAAGATAGAGCTCAAGGAAAAGGGCAAATCCACCTTCAAGGGACGCGAAATATGGTATGACGGCGACGTGGGAAGGATCAATACCGATGGCAGGGGACAGTTCCTGGGCACATTCACCAGTGAAGACAAGATACTGGTGATTTACAATGACGGAAGTTATGAGCTGACCAATAACGAGCTGACAAACCGGTATGAGAATAATGACATATACCTCATCCAGAAGTTCCATGAAAAGCAGCCGATCAATGCCATTCATTACGATGTGTCTTCAAAGAATTACTATGCGAAGCGCTTCCTTATAGAAACCACTACTACGGATAAAAAATTCCTGTTCATAAACGAAAGGCCGAGCAGCAAACTGATACTGGCCAGCACCGCCGAAAACCCTGAGGTGGAGATCAAATCCCTGACAACAAAAGGAGAAAAGAAAACAGAGATTATCAAGCTTGCGGATTTTATCGAGGTAAAAGGCTGGAAAGCCATTGGCAACAAGATCACTTACGACACGTTCAAGTCGGCCAAACTCCTCAGCGAGAAAGTGGGTAAATGGGTGGAGGAAGACGCACCTGCAACCACTGCGGATGGTAAGGTGATCGCAGATGAACTCGACGGCCAGAAAACCTTATTCTGAAAAACGCCTGAGCCTTCGTATAGAGATTATTTATATGTGCCGGCATGGTCATAGGTTTTATTTTTTTCGGGGGGAAAATCTGTCTAAATTTGAACCCTTTTAAAACCAAAAAACAATTATGTTTAATAAGCTCAAAACTCTCTTCGCTTTCGGCGCTATCGCTGCCGTAAGCATGACATCCGTTCAGGCCCAGCTCCTGAAGACACCTGCTCCAAGCCCGATGCAAACCGTGAAGCAGGCATTCGCTCTCTCCGACATCACAGTAGAATACTCCCGCCCAAGCGCAAAAGGAAGGAAAGTGTTTGGTGAGGTTGTCCCTTTTGAAAAAATATGGCGCACAGGCGCTAACGCATCCACGAAAATCACGTTCGGTGAGGATGTGGAAGTAAAAGGCACCAAAATAGCTGCCGGCACTTATGCATTATATACGATCCCGAATAAAAAAAGCTGGGAGGTTATGCTGTATAAAGACCTTAAACTCGGTGGAAACACAGCTGAATACAAAAAAGAAAATGAAGTGCTGAGATTCGTTGTGAAACCGGAGTCTATGAAAGAACATGTTGAAACCTTCACTATCAATATTACGGATATCAGGCCCAACACCTGCAATATTGCCCTGATGTGGGAGAAAACCAGGGTCGTTTTCGATGTGGTTGCGGATATCGATTCAAAGATCATGAAGAACATCGAAAACGCTGCTGCAGCAGACACCCTGAACTATTACGTGGCAGCCAATTATTATTATGAAAATGGCAAAGACCTAAACAAAGCCTACGAATGGGTGAAGAAAGCGGCTGAAAAAAACCCTAAAGCTTACTGGGTCATGAATCTGCAGTCCAAGATCGAGTACAAGCTGAAGAATTATGACGCCGCCATTGCTTCTGCCGAAAAGGTCATCGCCCTTGCCAAAGATGCCAAGAATGATGAATATGTAAAATTCGGGGAGGATATGATCGCCAAATCAAAGAAAGCCAAATAATACCTTAAAATATTATCCATAAAAAAATCCCGCTGCTTCCCGGCGGGATTTTTTTTATCCGTATTAACGCACCTGCATCGTCAGGCTGATCCATGTATGTTCAACGGGGAATTTTTTTCCCCTGTATAATCTGGGCCACCACCATGACAATGACACAGCCTAAAAGGTTATACCATAAAAAAGCTGTCAGATTTATCTTCCAGGCCACCAGAATGAACACTTCACCTACAATGGCGGCAATGAATACGGCCCTGGCTTCAATGTGTTTCATATAAAAGGCCACCATAAAAATACCGAGTATGGTCCCATAAAACAAAGACCCAAGCTCGTTAACGACTTCAATGAGGTTTCCAAGCTTCCCCGCATACATGGCTACAATCACGCAGAACAAGCCCCAGGCTACCGTTGCCCAGCGTGAAGCGGCGAGATATTCCGTTTCAGTTCCGTCCTTTTTTAATATTTTTTTGTAAAAATCAACCACCGTTGTGGAAGCAAGCGAGTTGAGCCCGCTGGCTGTCGAACCCATGGCCGCCAGGAAAATTATGGCTATCAGCAATCCCACCACCCCTTTGGGCAATTGTGTCGTGACAAAAACAAGAAAAGAATAATTCGTGTCATTGGTATCGGCACCGGGATCATTCTTCTGCATCAGCCGCTTCAGTTCGCCCCTGAAAGCCGTGTCCTTCTGGCGATGGATATGAAGTTTTTCACGGGCTGCGTCAATTGCAGCCTTGTCATCACTGTTCAATGCCATGACCAATCCTTCGACATCTTTCTTTTTTTCTTGATGCAAAATCGCAAACTCCTTCTTCAACACCTGGAAGGTATCACTGAACCGGCTTGATTCAAGCTTGTTTATTTCCACCTGGTTGAAAAATACAGGGGGCTGCCTGAACTGGTAAAAAACAAACACCATGACTCCCAAGAGCAGGATAAAAAACTGCATGGGTATTTTCACAAGCCCGTTCATCACCAGGCCCATCCGGCTTTGTGAAACCGATTTCCCCGTAAGGTATCGGCCAACCTGTGACTGGTCGGTGCCGAAATATGACAGCTGCAGGAAAAGTCCGCCGATAATGCCCGACCAGATGTTGTAGCGGTTGTTTACATCGAAATGTGTATCAATGGCGTTCAGCATGTTCATCTTGCCCGCAATATGCAAAGCTTCCTTCACGCCCACGTTTTCAGGCAGCATGTGCACCACCAGGTATGCCGCAAAGAACAAACCGGAAAAAATAATGGCCATCTGTAACATTTGCGTATATGAAACAGCACGCGTTCCGCCATACACAGTATAAATAATGACCAGAAGGCCGTTCAGGAGGATCGTATAGGTGATGTGGATTCCCAGCAAGGTTGAAAGTATGATGGCCGGGGCATAAATGGTTATGCCTGTTGAAATCCCTCGTTGCACCAGGAATAAAGAGGCCGTCAGCAGACGCGTCCTGCCATCGAAGCGCTTTTCAAGATATTCATACGCCGTATACACATTCAGCCTGTGGAAGATAGGCACAAAGGTGATGCATAATATGATCATGGCAAGGGGCAGCCCGAAATAGAACTGGACAAAGCGCATGCCGTCGCTGAAACCTTGCCCGGGACCGGATAAAAAGGTGATAGCGCTGGCCTGTGTAGCCATCACGGAAAGACAGATATGATACCAGGGCAGTTTGCGGTCGGCAAGCAGGTAGGTTTCTATATCTTTTGTCCCACGGCTTTTCCAGATGCCGTAAACGACAATCACCAGAAGGGTTATTCCCAGGACACACCAGTCTATACTGCTCATCTATAATACTGGGTAAACAGGTAAAGGAGGATTATATAAAGCAATAATGCTCCTGCGACTAACGCATAGATACGCGGCCATATGTCGGAGCGCTTCGACGTCATTTTTTATTTTTGGGGAGACTGATCATATTCACAAATAAACGGTAAGCACCCGGAACTCCCGCGGGAAGCTCCCTGAAAAACGCCAGTCCGGTGTAAACGAAATTACCTTTGCCGTAAGGGGCAATGATCAGGCTGCCTTCGGAGATTTTATCATTCGGATCGTTTATGCTGAATATTTTTCTATACCTGGGATCAGGCTCGGTTGCGAAATAGATGCCCCGCTCCTGGACCCATCCTTCAAAATCGGATGAGGTGATCTTGTTGGGAGTGTTCAATACAGCATGTGAAGGCTCCAGAAACCTCACTTCCGCACGTTCGTCAGTCACCCGGTCACGTGAGATGGTAAAAGGATATGGTCCTATTTTTGCCTGCAACGGCCCGACCCGCGAATTGGTATTATACTGAACTATAAGGTTACCACCGTTCTTCATGTAGTCCAGCAACCTGTCCTGGATTAATGACAGGCGCTCATTTGTATTGTATGCCCTTACGCCTGTAATGATCGCATCATATACTGAGAGGTCGGCATTGGACAACTGCTCATCAGTAAGTTCTGTAACACGGTAACCTACCTGTCTCAGGGCTGCAGGCACATCATCTCCTGCCCCGGGGATATAGGCTATGTGCAAACCCTTCGTTTTTATGTCCACTTTTACAAGGCCCGCTCTGGAATCGCTTAGAAGGAACTGGTAAGGTATGTGGTCATATTCGATATGGCGCAGACTCTTGTCGTAATACCGTCCATCGATCAGCAGTCTTGCATGCAGCTGTCCTTCGGCATCTGCTGCGGGAAAGTCCTTTTCAAGCGCGCTCAGCGGGGGATATACCGTTCGCCCGGAAGAAGCAGGGCCTGTTACAATGGCCTCGATGGTTACTTCGTCGCCTTTGTTCGTAAGCCTGAACTCCGGCTGTTTAATTTCTACGGTCCAGCCCTTTCCGGCATCGAGTTCCAGTTTCCCGGTTAACCCTGTCATATGGGCCTTGATGGTTAAATTTATTTTCTTGGGTTGCGTCCCTGAAAAAACAAACACCTTTTCGTTCATGTTCACCGTTGCCGGCGGCAGAATTTCAAGAGGCCTGTAAACTTCTCCCTTTACCGGATCCGTGTATTTATATATCACAGGCCTGCTCACCTGCAATTCAAAGCCCTGTATACTTATATTGAACATGACTTTACAGGCCGGTTCATTTTCGGGAACTCCCCGCATCCGGACATCCGGCACTGTATAAAGACCGTTGGAATGTTCG
>CALMKH010000060.1 GCA_937867025.1 uncultured Bacteroidota bacterium
GCCTGGCTTTCGGTATAAAAATTAGTATATGGATCAAGTGAGCTCAGCATGGCGTCTATGCCTTTTTTCATGAGCTCTCCCGGCTTCACGTCATCCACGTAATCGGAATGCACCGTTTTATAAACGGTACTGAATATTTCTAAATTTTTGCTGACCTCAAAATATTCATCGGCTTGCTTGAAACTTAAAAGTATGGCAAGAACACAGGCTGATACAAAGATTTTTTTCCTGGAAAACATAAAAACAAAAGTAATGATTTTCCGGGAGAATTCATAAAAATTAAGTGCTTGTGTAACCCATTTATTTATTTTAGTTTCGGAGCTTCAAAAAGTATGGAATTTGATAGTCTCAAAAATGCACGGGTATTGGTCACGGGAGGTGCGGGATTTATCGGGAATAACCTTGTAAGAAGACTGTTATCCATCGGCGTTTCACAGATTCTTATCATGGATAACCAGTCATCCGGCATGTCGGTTTTCCTGCCGAACGACGCCAGGATCATCTTTGTCGGAATGGATATCGATAAGATGGACAAGCTTAATTTTGTGATCAACCAGCACCAGTTTGACTATGTCTTCCACCTGGCTGCCCACTTCGCCAACCAGAATTCCGTTGACCATCCTTTCAGCGATATACAGACCAATATTGTCGGAACGGTCAGTCTGCTCGAAATACTTAAATTTCACAAAAGTCTTAAAAAATTTGTCTATGCCAGCAGCAGCTGCGTCTATGGAACGGCGATGAACATGAGCGAAGATACGTATATTTATCCTTCAGAGACGCCATACAGCATCAATAAGTACACTGCCGAGCTGTATACCCAGTACTATGCTCACTTGTTTCATGTTCCCACAGTTTCCATAAGGATATTCAATACGTACGGGCCATATGAGCTGGCGGGAAAATACCGCAATGTGATTCCGAATTTCATCGAAAAGGCCATGAACGGCGAAGACCTTGTCATAACCGGAACAGGAAAGGAAACAAGGGATTTTACGTTTGTGGAAGACCTGGTGGACCTGATGCTCCTGGCCGCTACGAGCGACAGCAGCGACGGTGAGATATTCAACGGGGGTACGGGCAATAAGACCGAGATACTTGAAATGGCGCAAATCATTATGGAAAAGACCGGTTCTGTTTCCAACCTGTTGTTCAAGCCTGCCAGAAACTGGGACAAAGTAAAAGACCGCATGAGCAATACCTCGAAATCAGCCAGGGTTTTGGGCTATAAGCCCAAAGTCGGGATCAGGGAAGGCCTTGAAAAGACCATCAAATGGTATAAAGAGAACTATGACAAGGTACAATCTTTAAAGAATTATTTCGAGTAGAGCCATGATAAAGCCAAGAGAAGTTTTAATTGTATTGCCGGCCTTTAACGAGGGGAAGAACATAGGCATTCTGCTGGATCATATCCATGAAGTGCTTGAAATAGACAATCCGACCAGGTACAGGATATTTGTGGTGGACGACGGAAGCAAAGACGATACTTTTGAAGTAATTTCCACCAGGGCGAAGATCATGCCGATCTCCATCATCAGGCATGAAGTGAACCAGGGATTGGGAACCACCATAAGGGATGGCTTGTACGAAGCGGTCAACTATTCAGGGCCCAAGGACATTATTGTAACCATGGACGCGGATGCCACTCATAACCCCGGACTGATACTGAGGCTTACGAGAATGATCACGGAAGGGTATGACGTAGTCATTGCTTCCCGCTTTCAGCCAGGCGCCAGGGTCATAGGCCTGGTATGGCACAGGAGGCTGCTCAGCTTTATGGCTTCTACCGTGTTCAGGATCATGTATCCCATAAAGGGAGTCAAGGACTATACCTGCGGTTACAGGGCTATGCGGGCGGATGTCCTTAAAAAAGCCATTACAGATTACGGACATAAATTTGTCGACCAGGACGGTTTTCAGAGCATCGTGGATATATTGCTGAAACTGCGGAGCAGGAAACTGATGTTCGGGGAGACGCCCTTCATTTTACGATACGATCAGAAAAAAGGCGAAAGCAAAATGAATATTGGCAGGACCATTCGCAAGACCCTGATGCTGCTGGTAAAAAGGAAGTTTATCAGCATAAGATCCTAATTTCAGAGGCGGAATGTAATGAAAGGAAGTTATACCATACATGTAGACATAGATTCCCCGGTTGTCCTGGCTGACTTTTACAACATCCCGCTCACATATGACAGGGAAATGCTGGAAACATTTTACGAGAAGACATTCGACCGGATGCTGAAGACCTTTGACAGGCATGGCATCAAGGCGACGTTCTTTTGTGTAGCGTCCGAGGTTGAAGGGTCCCTGAAGATCCAGCAAGTACTGAAATCGGCGATACAACGCGGGCATTTCATCGCCAACCATACCTATTCCCATCCCTTTGGACTGAGTGAACTGCCCGAAGAAAAAATAATTGCGGAAATACATAATGCCACGCGCATACTTGAACGCGATCTGCAGGTTAAGATATTCGGTTTCAGAACGCCCGGATATGCCATAAATACCAAAGTAATAAATATCCTGGAGCAGAACGGTATAACGTATGATTCATCGGCAGGATGGCCCATTTTTCACGCGATTTTTAAGGTTTTGCGATTCCTTGGGTCAAAAAGAATGAAGGTGGGTTACGGCGAAACCAATTCATACTTCAGGAAATATATTTATACCCCAGCCTTAAACAATTGGAAAAAAACCGCCCGGACACCACGGAAAATAAAAGAGTATCCGCTACCTTCGAGTTTTTATATTTTACCCTGCTATTCCAATTTGCACCTGTCTTTCGGGTTGCCGTTCGTCAAATTCCTGCTGAACAATACCCGGAGAAACAAGCTTATGATATATTTGATGCATGCCATTGAATTTACATCAGTGGAAGATGATTTTATACCGCCCGGCATATCGGTTCATCCTCACATGACAATGAGAATAGACAGGAAGCTTAACAAAATAAACAGGATATTGGAGCACATAAATGCAGGCAGGGAGAAATACAGTATAGAGCAGCAATTATCAGGACAGTTGGTTTACAACAAATAAATTCAGGAAAAGAATGAAAAGAAATTATCAGAAAGAAGCTTTCGAAAGAATGTTGGAGGGCAAAGGATTCACAGCATCCCAGCTTCTGAGGCTTTCTGTGGATGCGTTAAAGGAGCCTTTTTTGACTATTCTCAGCCATCTAAACGGACCGGCAGGATTCGCTTTAAGGAGGATGTACTACAAAAGTGTCATGAAATCCGTGGGAAAAAACTGTATTTTTGATGTCGGTCTCAAGATTCTGAACCCGGGAAATATTTCAATAGGTGAATATACCTGGATTGACAGATATGCTGCATTATATGGCACCTTTGGTGAAATAAAGATAGGCAAAAGGATACATATTTCTCCAAACTGCATTATCAGTCCGGGTGAGATGGGACTTGAGCTGGAGGATTATGTAGGACTCAGTACCGGATGTCATGTATACGGACATACACAGGCGCCGGTAAAAAACATGAGAATGAGCGGGCCGATGGTGCCTGAGCGCTATAAGGCAGTAAAAGAAGGAAAAGTAAGGATGCTCAGGGACTCTTTTCTGGGAACATATACTGTCGTCCTGCCAGGGGTGACGATCGGCGAGGGAGCCGTTGTAGGGGCTCATTCCATTGTTACGAAGGACATTCCTGATTGGAGCATTGCCGTAGGGTGTCCTGCACAGGTAGTTGGTAAAAGGGATAAGTTAGATTTACCTGAATTATAATCATGAAATTCGAGGTGCATAATATTTTTGAAGAAAAATTCTCTTTCACACAGGAGCAGGTTAACCGTTTTATCGAATTGACCGGTGACAATAATCCTATCCATTACGATGAGGAGTTTTCCGGCTTGACAGTTTTCAGGAAACCCATTATTCATGGATTCCTTTCATCCAGCATTTTCTCAAAAATTCTAGGCATACACATGCCGGGTTATGGAACTATTTACCTCAAGCAGGAAATGAATTTCAGGCGCCCGATGTATGTGGATATGGTATATACCTGCGTTGTTGAAATCCTGGAAATCGAAAAAAACAAGGCTCGCTTAAGTACGAAAATCCTCAATGAAAACAACGAGATAATGATTGACGGGTTTGCGGTTGTGCTAAATGATAACCTGCTCCAAACCGGCAATTGAAAGCTCGTTCAGGAACTCGTCATCAGACATGCCCCATCAGATCAAACACTCTCCTTCCACTACTGCATCAAAGCAATTTTCCTGTTGATGACAAGACCGCTGTTAAGATCGTGGAACTGTACCATGTATATGCCGTTTCCCGAACTTAAATCAAAATTGTCCCGGTTGGAACCTGATTGGATAAGCTTTCCGTTTGCATCAAAAATACGTACCTCATAATTTTCAGAAACGTTCTGGCTTATATGGAAATTACCGTTGGTAGGATTTGGGAATATTCTGATCATATCAGTGATATTCACCGGAGGGTTAATCTCTGTAAATTGTGAAGGCAACAGTTGGCATTTATAAAGCCTGACATCGTCAATTACACCTTTGAACCTGTAACTGGTCGGATATGCTGCCTTAATGGAAGGATCAGAAGCCATGCCAATATGAAGATCAAATCCGGAGTTTTGGGGCTGCACAGAAATGTAAGTCTTGTTCAGGGTGCCGTTAAGATATAATCTTATAGAGTCGTCATTACCCCTTGTGACAGCCACATGGGTCCAGGTATTTGTCTGGATGGTAGCGGTTGACCATTGATAGGTTCCGGCAGAGCCGGTATGGGTAAATCCCTCCAAAGCGCCATTGTCATGGATTCCCATTCCGTAGGCTGCAAGGGAAGAACCCGCATTTCCCCATTTTTCAACAATGGAAACATGATTATCCTTAAACTTCCCATAGCCGGAATCGGGTTTTATCCACGCCATGATCGTCCACGCTTTGTCAAGATCATTTGCGGTATCATCGGCTACCGAAATGTGATCGTCAACCCCGTCAAACATGTACGCTGAGTTAGGGTTCCCGTTGCGGTCGGTGGTTAAAGTCGCTCCGGTTACAGTTCCATGTTTGGCATTCCCGCTGATGTCCTGTGCGTTCCCGCTAAATGGCAGATGAATGCTGGATTTGCATTGTGAGTGAACAAAGCCTGATGACAGGGTTATGACACATGTAAGGAGTAGATATTTTTTTTTCATAGGGTTCAATTTCAAACAAAGAACGCGTATAGGTATAGTTCTGCAAAATTTATTTCGGAATATTCCGGGATTTATTAAACAAGGCACTGAAATTCAATTTAGTAAGCAATCAAAAAATTCAGGTTGATTCTCCGGTTGCCAGAAAATCACAATGTACGTCGCTTTAACCGGACGAAATATTTACCTTTTATCGTATTATTGCCAGTGAAATAAAAGTGTCAGGTATTGGTTCCGAAAAGAAAAAATGAGTACAAAAGTAAATAAGGTCACAACAGGTAAAAAAGGAAAAACAGCCCCGAGGCAGGCCATGAGTTTCCTGGAGAAGAATAGCTTGGGTATTGTTGTAATAATAGGAGTTTTTGGCCTTATCCTGAGATTATACCGCTTGGGATACCTTTCTTTATGGGTTGATGAGTATATGCACGCCATTGCCGCGATGAACGGCAAATTCAGCCATGGGGAGAATAACGGGATATTATTGACGTGGATCAATACAACCCTATCCTATATTATCGGGCACGGAGAGTTCGCTCTCAGGTTTCCTGTTGCGGTTCTGGGCGCGACTATCATCGTTTCGGTGTACGGTTTGGGGAAACACATAGCTAATTATAAGGTGGGGCTCATGTCCGCCATATTAACAGCACTGTCAATTTACCTGATTTTCTGGAGCCGCGTGGATAGGCCGTATGGTATGGTTGCAGCTTTTTATATTCCAGCACTTCTGGCATTCTGGCTCTCTGTGGAAAAACCTTCCGGGGAAGAGAATGCATGGTCAAAACTGGGAATTAACAGGAAATATTTTTTTTATATGCTGCTGGCCTTCCTACTGTCCATGCTAAGTCAGCTTATCTGTTTTCTTTTCGTTTTTACAGCAGGGTTCTACGGCACGTTTATGACTATTGACAACTGGATCACAAAAAAATCCAGGCCATTCAGGCTCAACGCTTACAGTCTTCTGTTTTACCTCAATATACTTGTAGTGTTCTTCATGTTCACGCCATGGGGCGCAACACTGACAAAACCGTTTCTGGAACTGTTCCTGCCTAAAAATATAGCTACTTTCATATTACCTGATATCAAAAACATTAAAGCCATACTTGCAAGCAAGGAATGGGACAAATGCTTCAATACGTATTATAATGTATTGGCCAATGATTTTAAGGGTTTCTTTATACTTGGCTGCTCGGGTTTTGTATTGGCTTTTATAGGAAACCGCAAGCTCGGTTATTTTCTTCTCAGCTCTTTTGTGATCCCTTTTCTTTTGCTTAGCTTTATTTTCACCAGCACCAGTCATGCCAAATACCTGATTCAGATATATCCCGTGTTCCTTATCAGCATTGCATACTGCCTATACTTCATAGCCTTCAATGTACTCAGGTTGCTTGACAGGAAATTCTTCTCGGAGACCTCCAAGTCATACATGATGATATGCTCAACCGTTTTTGTGATCATGGTATTCGTTGTCACTCCCAGGAAAGAAATAAAAGCCATGCTTACCACGGAAAATCACGGAAATATGGTTGATAAGCACCTGGCGGAGATTCATTTCGTCAACTGGAGACAACCATGTGAATACCTTATTGCCAACAAGCAGCCTAACGATGTTATCATGTCCACTGTAAAGGATGCTCCGCGATATTACCTGGGACTCGATAGCGTTGTATGGTTCAGGCAAATGCATCTCAATCCCAAGTGGACCCTCAATTCCAAAGTAGACCAGTATATTCCCAACAAGCCAGGCAACCGGAAATTAAGCGCCAATACATACGAAGAACTTGTAAGGACCTTCAATGAAAATCCACGGGGATGGCTTCTTGCAGATTATTATTTTGATAATGCGCTTACCGATCCGCGGGCTAAGGAATTTGTCGAGCGTAACTTCACCTTCCATTTTGACGCCTGTGAAGACGGAGCAGTTAAAGTATTCAGCTGGGATAAGGCGAAACCGATAGATTACGATGCGGCTTTTGTAATAGAACTGGGTAAAAATGATAATCAGCAGGCCTCCCAGGAGTTTACGGTCAGCATAACAAAAGCCTCGCTTCCGCCTAAGGTCAATATGCATTTCCTCTCGCAGGGCATTGACAGCGATCAGGAGGCTTTTGTCCAGATCAACGGAGAGAGGCAGGCTGCGATCCCCAACAACGGAAAATCTTCCCAGGTAGGAGAAAATACCATTACGCTTGATCCTTCCTATTTTAAGGATGGAGAGAACAAAATTCAGTTTTTCTATAATAATGCAGCGGATAACGGTGATATCACCCGGGGATTCGTACTTTATAACATGGATATCCGCTAATCGCGGCTAGTCCTTGTTAAACACGGTTCCGAACATGTTATTTTCCGTTTTCATCCTGATGTAGTACATACCCGGTGCAAGACCGGACACATCAATGGCGCGGTCATTATACCCATGCATCATTGCCTGGCCGTGCAGGTTGTAAATATGGTATTCATGAGGTCCTTCATGTAATCCCTGCAAATGAAGCAAGGATCCGGCCGGATTGGGATATACCTGGAAATGGTCCTGTATTGATGTCTCGACGGCTGTGTAGCG
>CALMKH010000061.1 GCA_937867025.1 uncultured Bacteroidota bacterium
CACTTTATTCTATTTTATTAAAAATTTATGATTGTTACACAAGATTTTGGCAATTAATGTGTACTTTTTTGCATTAAATGCAACAACATTTATTTAATTTTGTAATTATTAATTTTGATTAATGAGCTCAAAGACAAAAAATACAACAAAATTTCAGGGGAAATGGAATGCCATACTCCAGGCACATACCCCTAATCATATTTCCCTGGCCCGCGAAATCAGCGAATTGCTGGATATCAGCATCGACAGTGCCTATCGCCGGCTCCGGAATGATACGGAATATACGCTCGATGAGGCCGCTATTATCGCCAACCATTTTAATCTGCCCCTCGAAGCGCTTAATAATGAGCTGCAGTCTGTCGTGAGTTTCAAGATCAACCGCCTTGACAATACAGTGGATTCTTACCTGAATTATCTTGAAAACATACGCGACAGCCTTAAACGGCTAAGCCAGTTTGAATCACCGGTCATTTATTACGGGGCTGAGGACATTCCCGTGTTTTATCATTTCGGCATGAAGCGGCTTGTGGAATTCAAGATGACATACTGGCTGAAATCCCTGATGCTGGTGCCTGAGTTCCAGTACCGCAATTTCGGGAGCATTCCTATTCCTGATGAACTGAAGCAGCTGTCAGAAGAGATTTATGAACTTTTTTCAAAGATCAGCAGCGTTGAGATCTGGACAAGTGAAACGGTCCTGAGCACAGTCAAGCAGCTTATGTTTTATTGGGATGCAGGTTTTTTTGACAGTAAAGATGATGCCATGCAGGTGGTGAACGACCTGGAGGATGTCATTAAAAAGGTGCAGCGCAGCGCTGAGACAGGCTATAAATTCTCATCTTCAGGCACTATGCTGAAAGCCCGGTTCCAGATGTATATCAGCGATGTTATGATCGGTACAAACAGCATACTGGCAAAGACCGGCCAGTTTACAACATCATTCATCAGTTACAGCACATTCAATTTCATGCAGACCAATAATGCGGAGTTCAACAGGCAGAACGAGCTATGGATGAACAATCTGATCTCGCGCTCCCTGATGATAAGTTCAACCGCGGAAAAGCAGAGGAACCAGTTTTTCAAGGGGATTTATAAGCAGCTTGATGAGCTCAGACAGTATATGTTGAGGGAGTGATCAGTTAAACTTTACTTTTCCCAGCTGTTTTTCGAGGTTGAGGCGCAGGTAAAACGAATAACTGTACTGCACCCGCCCGTATTCGTAGTCATAAAAGGGTTCGAGCCTTGCGTCTATGAACAGGTTCTTGTGCAGCGCCTGAGTGTACATGATCCGTCCCATCAGCATGTGCCTTACACGGCGGAATTCGATGATATTGTAAAAATTATAATTGTTGTAGATCTGTGTTCCAACGGGCGATTGCCATTCCCGGCCCGCCCAGTAGTTGAACATCAGTTCCAGTCCTTTGTAATCGATGGCCAGCGTGTGCCAGCTGGCGTTGCCATTCTTGTATGGCTGGGTGATATTCGGCGAAACATCTTCACTGTGCAGCCAGTGGTTCTCCGTGCGTATCAGCAGTTTGGGAGTGATCCTGACATTCAGTTTTAATCCTGCAGATATATTTATCCTGGAAAAAATGGGAGTGGGATTGCTGTTCAGCTGGCCTCCCCTGTGGGCCAGGGTTCCCTGTATGGGTAAAGAGATATAAAACCTCCCGCGGTCAGCCAGGGTCCTGTTACTTGTAAAGCCGAGGGTAAAACGCTCCTGGTTCGTAGTGGTCCTGTAGGTGGCTTCATTCCAGACAACAAAATTGTTGAAGGTGAATTTTTTGCCTGTATAAATGCCTTGTATCCCGTTTTCAATACGGTGCGTAATGGCCCGGTCGATATTATACATGGGCTCTATGAAGCCGTAATTGGCAGTGCCTTGCATAGCCCCGAAATTATACCTCCATTTATGTTTGAAGATCGAAATGCTGAACACCGGTTGTACAGTGATAAAGTCGGTCCGGCCGTAATCCTGCCTGGTCTGAAATCCCGCCTTCACAAGAACATTTTTGTATGGTTGTATGCTGACATGCGCCTGGAACATATTGCCAAAGTATGTCTGTCCTTTTTCTATGAGGTCAAAATATTCGGTATTCCTGTAATAGTTGAACAATTCGAGGTGAAGCCTGACAGTTTGGGTGTCATTGGGGATCAGGGAGTCCCTTTGTTCAAATACTTTGTTCAGAAGCTGAGCGTTCGCGCTGGTTGTCAGGCAAATAAAAAAAACGCAGAGGCAGATGTTTCGCAGTAAAGGTCCGGTCATTTTCAAAAGTTTTCAAATGTAATATTTTGGAACGATTATTGAATTTATCATTAAAAAAAATCTCAAACGCATGCTACACCTTAGGAATATCTTGAAACCTGGCCTGGCTGGGGCGGTTCTTTCAGGTCTTGTTCTTAGTTCATTTACGCTGTTATCGCCAAAGGTTCCTGAACCGCAGGAAGCCGGTGATGACGATTTTAAATACAGGAAAATTACCAATAATGCATTCACATTCAATGAAAAGCTCAGTTACAGGGTGCATTATGGCGTTATTAATGCGGCCACTGTTTCAATGGAAGTCGGCAACTCATACGTTGTTAAAAATGACAGGAATTGTTACAATATCAAGGCGGAAGGCAAAACCCTGAAATCGTTCGACTGGGCGTACAAGGTGCGCGACAAGTTCGAAACGTTTATTGATCAGGAATCCCTGGCGCCATTGAGCTATAATAAAAGCGTACAGGAAGACAAATATACCGACAACGACCTCGTAACGTTCAAACACAACAAGAAAAAGCTTTACGGTGTAAAAGGCATCCTGGATATGCCGGCTTACACCCATGATATCATTTCTTCACTATATTACGTAAGGAATATTGATTTCAGCAAGGCGAAGGTGGGCGATAAATTCCCGATTGACGTGTACCTCGATAATAAGATATATAATCTCGGTTTCAAATACGCAGGCAAGGAGACCCTTAACACGGACATTGGAAAAGTGAAATGTCTCAAGTTCATCCCCACCCTTGTCGTTGACAGGGTGTTCAAAGACCAGGACGACATGACTGTCTGGGTAAGTGATGACGAAAATAAAATACCTATCCGTGTTAAAGCCAAGATCATGGTAGGGTCTGTCAAGGTAGATATTACTTCATACAGCGGGCTTAAGAACGACTTCAAGTCGCTTGTAAAAAAATAAGCTCAGAGGATGGAATATGTTGTTCCTTCCTTTCCATCCTTTATTTCAAAACCAAGCTCAGCGAGTTTCTGCCTGATTGAATCGGACAAAGCGTAATTCTTTTGTGCTTTGGCTTCATTCCTCATGTCGATCAGCAATTGCATTAATCCGTCTATCCTGTCATTGTGGCCTGATTTTTCTTCGAAGGCAAGACCGAGCACATCAAAAACAAACGTATTGTAGACAGACTTCAGCTCTTCCAGGGCGGCTTCAGAAATAGCGGTCTGGCCACTGGCGATCTGGTTGATAAGTGTTACCATTTCAAACAGGTTGGCAATAAGGATCGGTGTGTTCATGTCCTCATTCAACGCATCGTAGCACGCTTGTCTCAGACTGTCTATACTTATTTTTCCATCCTGCGAAGGCTTGATATTACTGAGGGTTTGCGAGGCTGTGATCAGGCGGTTGAAACCTTTTTCGGAAGCCTGCAATGCGCTGTTGCTGAAATCCAGAGTGCCCCGGTAATGTGCCTGGAGTATAAAGAACTTCAGGGTCATCGGGCTATATGCTTTCTCCAGCAATGGATGCTTGCCGGTGAAGAATTCGTCTATCGAAATGCCGTTGTTAAGCGATTTGGCCATTTTCTGACCGTTAACCGTAATCATGTTGTGATGCATCCAATACCTTGCCGGCTGATGCGAACTGCATGCCATCGATTGGGCGATCTCCGATTCGTGGTGAGGGAACAGCAGGTCCATGCCCCCGCCGTGGATGTCGAATGTTTCGCCAAGATACTTCCTGCTCATAGCCGAGCACTCGATGTGCCAGCCCGGAAATCCCCTGCTCCATGGGCTGTTCCACTGCATGATATGTTCGGGTCCGGCCTTTTTCCAAAGGGCAAAATCGGCAGGATTCCTTTTTTCATCCTGTCCTTCAAGCTCCCTGGCTTCATTGCCGGCTCCGGCTATCAGTTCTTCTACAACCCGTCCTGACAGTTTGCCATAGTCATGTGTTTTGCTGTAACCGGGGACGTCGAAATATACGGATCCGTTCGATTCATAGGCAAACCCGTTGTCGATTATGGTCTGTATCATTTCTATCTGTTCAATGATATGACCGCTGGCCCTCGGCTCGATGGAAGCCGGCAACACATTGAGGGCGTCCAGCATATGATGATAGCTGTCGGTATAGAACTGTGCCAGTTCCATGGGTTCAACCTGTTCAACACGCGCTTTCCTGGCGATCTTGTCTTCCCCTTCATCAGCGTCATTCACCAGGTGGCCGACATCCGTAACGTTCCGCACGAACCGCACTTTATAACCCAGGTGTTTCAGGTACCTGTGCAATACATCGAAAACGACAGGCCCGCGAGCATGCCCCAGGTGCGGGTGTCCGTACACGGTCGGACCGCATATGTAGATGCCTACGAAAGGGTGATTCAGCGGGCTGAAAGGTGTGACGTTTTTCGTATACGTATCGTAGATTTTAAAGGATTTCATGCCTAAATAAAGTTTGCAAAATTAATATAAAAAAAGCCTATTTTTGTACGCTATTTTAATTTATAAGAATATTATATGAAACGAATTGTATTGCTGGTAGTACTACTTCAACTTACGTCATTATTACAAGCAGGGAAAAATCCAAAAGATACAACGCTGTTCACTTACGGATCTAAAAAGGTTACTACAAGGGAATTTTATAAGGGCTTTACCAAGAACCCTCCAAAGGATTCTGTCATCAGGCCTTCAGAAGTTGACGAATATCTAGAACTATACAAAAAATTCAAGCTTAAGGTGCAGGATGCATACGACCAGGGTCTGGATACAACCGAAAGCTTTAAGGCCGAACTTGCATCCTACCGCAAACAGATCGCCAAACCTTACATGACTGTCAAAGTGGTGAACGATCAACTCGTCAACGAAGCCTACGAACGGATGAAATGGGAAATAAAGGCAAGTCATATCCTCGTGTTTGCAAGGCCGGACGCCACACCTGAAGACACACTCAAGGCCTATAACAAGCTAAAGCAGGTTAGGGAAGATATTGTCAGTGGAAAGATCACTTTTGAACAGGCTGCTCTTACACACAGCGAGGATCCATCGGCGGCCGACAACCAGGGAAGCCTCGGTTATTTCACAGCTTTCCAGATGATATATGAATTCGAGAACCACGCCTATAATACCCCTGTCGGTCAGGTTTCAGAGGTTTTCAAAACAGAGTTCGGGTATCATATTGTTAAGGTTTTTGACAAACGGCCATCGATGGGAGACATCCTTGTAAGGCATATCCTGATCCAGACCAACCCGAATCCTTCACAGGAAGAAACCATGGAAGCCGAGGCCAAGATCAACGAGGTATATAAGAAACTGCAGGCCGGAGAAAAATTCGTGACCCTGGTCCAGCAATATTCCGAAGACGCCTCAACCGTTATGAAGAACGGGGAAATGGCGCCTTTCTCCATGACAAATGTCCGCTTGTATGATAATTACAAATCCACTGCGTTCGCGCTTAAAGCGGATGGCGATTATTCGAAACCCATACAAACCCCTGCAGGCTTCTACATTATCCAGAGAATATCACTGAAACCCATACCTCCTATACATGAGATGAGGCAGACCCTCCTGAATAAAATCAGCAGGGACAGCCGTCAGTACCGCAATACTGTGGCACTGTATGAGAAGGCAAAGAAGCTTTATAAATTCAAGGAAAACAAGAAATACAAGCCTGTAATCTTCAATGCCGTGGATAGCTCCCTGTTACAGGGTGAGTTCAGGTTCGACAGCTCTTCGCTGAGAAGCAAGAAACACCCTTATAAAACAACATTGTTCACATTCAAGTACACCTACCTGAAAAACAACAAGAAGAAAACCAGGGATTCCGTCATCCGCATGAGCGATTTTGCCAGGTGGCTTGAAACGGTTCAGAAACCGACCAGCTCCAGGGCCCTGTCAAGCGTGGTTCACAATTATTATGAAGCCTACAGGCTGCAGAACATGATGGATCATTACGAGAATGATCTTGAGAATACCAATGATACCTTCGCGGCGCTTTACAAGGAATATAAGGAAGGTATCCTGCTGTTCACCCTTACCACCACCAAGGTATGGAACAAGAGTGTCGAGGATTCCGTGGGACTGAAAAACTTTTACCTTCAGAATGCGGACAAATACATGTTCAAGGATCGTTATGAAGCCACCATTTACAGGTGTGCAAATAAAACTGTCGCTGATGCCGTCAGGAGCGATCTTGAAGCCGGCCTGACCGAGGATTCCATTATGAGGAAGAACAACAGGAGCAATCCGCTGAATGTACTGACCCCTTCCAAGGGCAAGTACGAAATCGGCAGCAACATGTATGCAAATTTCCTGTTTGAAAGGGATCAGAAAGACATAAAATACCTGGTGGTTGAAGATCCCAAGGTTAAAGGAGGATATGCTGTCATACAGGTGCACCAGTTCATTCCTGCCGGCAAAAAAACCCTTAACGAAGCACGGGGCGCTATCATGAGCGATTACCAAACCTACCTTGAAAAGGAATGGATCGAGTCGCTGATGAAGAAATATCCTGTTGTCGTGAACGAGGAAGCGTTCAATGCCGTCAAAGCCAGGATGGTTAATAAAAAATAAGCCCTGATGCGCCTGTTCCCCAATATCTTTTTTATCATTACCGTTATTGTATTTGCATGTAAGGACGGAAAAAGTAAAAATGAAAGTAAAGGGGTGCTTGCCGAGTACAAGGGTAAATTTCTCTACAAATCAGATATTCCCCAGGATATATGGAAGAAATTCGGCGAGGGCGATAGTTCGGGTCTTTTGAAATCCTTCATTGACAAGTGGCTTGAAACACAGGTTTTGGTGCAGGCTGCGGGGGAAAAGCTCAGCGATGAGGAAAAGAACAAAGAAAAACTGATCGAAGATTACCGTAATTCCCTGCTTATTTATGAATACCAGAAGAAGCTTGTCAAAGAAAAAGTGGATACAGGTGTAACAGAAGAGGAAATCCGTACGTTCTATCAAAATAATATCTCGACTTTTCAGTTAAAGAAGAATATAGTTAAGATACGGTACGTGAAGATCAATAAAGGGAATGCCGACATGAACAGGCTCAAAAGGCTTATGCAGGATCCTTCGCCGGTGAATGATTCGCTTCTGAAGGCTTATGCCGAAAAGGAGGCGGAGAATTTTTATGTCGATACAAATTGGCTTTACCTGGATGATATAACAAAGGAAATACCCCTTGATGAGAATTACGACCAGCAGCGATTCCTTACCAACAACAAGTTCATCAGTATTGAAGAGAATGGTATGCTATACCTTCTGTATATTATTGATTTTCGTATAAAAAATGCCATTTCCCCTCTTGAATTTGAAAGAGACAGGATAAAGGATATCATCAACTACACCCGCAAACTTGATTTCCTGAAGGCTAACCAGAAATCGTTGGTGGATAAAGCCATCAGTAACGGGGAGATTAAATATCATATAAAAACCAAATGAAACAGATGAGAAAATACATATGGCTGATCTTGTTGGGAGTGTTTCCTGCCCTGAATGCCCAGGAACAGAAAACCCAGGTGATCGATGAAGTGATAGCCGTTGTAGGAAATACTCCTGTCCTGCGTTCCGACCTGGATGTGCTTATTTCTCAATTGGATGCCGAAGTGGTCGTGACCGACGCCATCAGGTGCGAACTGCTTAAAGGGCTGCTGATCGATAAAATGCTGGTTCATCAGGCGGAAATCGATAGTTTGCCTGTTTCAGACGACGAGGTAAACGACAGGATTGACAATAATATCCGTTTCTTTGAGCGTCAGATGAACAGCCGTGCAAATGTAGAAAAATACCTGGGTATGAGCGTTGCGGAATACAAGAGCCAGATATTCCCTAAAGTAAAGGCTCAGATGCTGCTCGACAAGATGAAGCAGAAGATCCAGGCTGACATAAAAATCACGCCAAAGGAAATACGGGACTATTTCAATAAGATCCCCGCAGACAGTCTTCCTTTCATTTCGGCCGAGGTGGAGGTAGGACAAATTGTTGTCAACCCGGTATATTCAAGGGAGGCCAAGGAAATAGCAAAGGAGCAAATCATGCTGCTCACGGAAAGAATACATAACGGAGAGAGTTTTTCGAGGCTTGCAGGCATTTATTCGGATGACCCGGGAAGCAAGTCCCAGGGTGGGCTTCTGCCTGAGTTCGGGCGGGGCGATATGGTGCCGGAATTTGAAAGGGCGGCCTTTAAGCTTAAGAAAGACAGTCTTTCGGATATTGTGGAAACAAGGTACGGTTATCATATTATAAAACTGGTCGACAAACGTGGCGACAAGGTTATAGTGAGACACATCCTGATAAGGCCTAAACTCATTGATACCGATATGGAGATTGCCAGGGAAAAGATAGACAGTGTACTCGGGCTTCTGAGAACAGGCAAGATAGCCTTCTGCGATGCTGTAAAGCAGTATTCCCAAGACGAGGAAACCAAGCCGAATTGCGGGTTTTTTACTGATCCCAACCTTGGCACCCAGCGTATCCCGTTCGATTATCTCGATAAGGATATGGCGGGCATCATCACTAAAATGAAACCCGGCCAATACAGCGAACCTTCTGTAGGATATGCTCCTGACGGAACGCCGTATTTCAGAATATTCTTCCTGAAGGTGGAAACAAAGCCTCATGTGGCCAACCTTGATCAGGACTGGCAGCGGATACAGGCGCTCGCCCTTGAAGAAAAAAGGGAAACGGCCCTGGATATCTGGGCAGAAAAAAAACGCAAGGAAACCCATATTCATATCAGCAACTATTACTTAAATTGCGGTTACTTTGATGAATGGCTTTCATATTCCAATAAGAAATAGACATGAACGATATTGCAACTGCTGAAAAATTCAACGAAAAGTATAGACTTATACAAAAAGAGATAGGCACTGTCATAGTAGGACAGAATGATGCCGTAAATGGTGTTCTCATTTCCCTGTTCTGCAACAGCCACGCATTGCTGGTGGGAGTTCCCGGCCTGGCAAAAACGCTTCTGATAAAAACGATTTCCGAGGTACTGGACCTGCAGTTCAACCGCATACAGTTCACCCCGGATCTGATGCCGGGCGATATTACCGGTAATGAAATACTTGACGAAAACCGCCAGTTCAGGTTCATCAAAGGACCTTTGTTTGCGAATATCATCCTGGCGGATGAGATCAACCGTACCCCTCCCAAGACACAGGCAGCGCTTCTGGAAGCCATGCAGGAGAGAAACGTAACCGTGAGCGGAAAGGCTTATGCGCTCGACAGTCCGTTTTTTGTACTGGCAACACAGAACCCGATTGAACAGGAAGGAACCTATCCCTTGCCTGAAGCCCAATTGGATCGTTTCATGCTGAACCTGGTATTGAATTATCCGAGTTTCGAGGAGGAAGTCAGTATTGTAAGAAACACCACCTCCAATTATGTTGCAGCCCCTTCCAAAGTGATCAATGGTGCAGAAATACTTGAATTTCAGGCATTGGTGAGGAAGGCCCCGATAGCTGACAATGTGTTGGAATACGCAGTGACCCTTGTAAGCAAAACCAGGCCGGGAACAGATAAGGCAACGGCAAAGGTAAACGAATATATCAGTTACGGCGCCGGGCCAAGAGCGGGTCAGTTCCTGGTACTTGGTGCCAAATGCCACGCGTTGCTTAACGGCAAGCTGTCCCCTGACATTGAGGATGTGCGCGCAATTGCCCTGAATGTTTTGAGGCACAGGCTTGTGAAGAATTATAAGGCGGAAGCCGAAGGTCTCAGCGTGGATGATATAGTCACCTCTCTTTTGTAGGCCGAAGTTTCTACAGCAGTAATTAAATAAAAAAGGATTGTCCTGAAACGACAATCCTTTTTCTATGGATAATATTATACTGTTTTTACTCGAATTCAGCCTGAAGGATCTTCTTGATCTCCACGACTGTTTCTTCCTCGAGTTCAGTCCTGCTAACAAGCTCATCATTAGGAACATCCAGTACAGCCTTGGCAGTGTCAAGCCCGATACCTTTCAGTTCATCTATGATCCAGCCATCGATTTCATCCGCAAATTCTTCAAGATCGATATCGGAATCATCAAATTCAACGTCTTCACGGTAAACTTCAATATCATATCCCACAAGCCTGCTGGCAAGCCTGATATTAAAGCCGCCTTTTCCGATAGCGAGGCTTACCTGGTCGGGAGCCAGGAACACGTTGGCTTTCTTGGTTTCTTCATTAATGCTGATGGAAGATATTTTGGCAGGGTTCAATGAACGTTGTATGAACAATGAAATATTGGTGGTGAAGTTGATCACGTCAATATTTTCGTTCCTGAGTTCGCGAACGATACCGTGTATCCTGCTACCTTTCATTCCCACGCAGGCTCCTACCGGGTCAATGCGGTCGTCGTAACTTTCAACGGCGATCTTGGCCCTTTCGCCAGGCTCCCTGACAATCTTTTTAATGGTGATAAGACCGTCGAGGATTTCAGGGACCTCAAGTTCCATCAGTTTTTCCAGGAAAACCGGGGATGTACGCGACAATATGATTTTCGGAGATCCGTTCACCATGCTTACTTCATGAACTATGGCTTTAAGTGTTTCGCCTTTTTTATAGAAATCAGCAGGAATCATTTCCGATTTAGGCAGAATAAGCTCATTGCCTTCGTCATCCAGAACCATAATCTCTTTTTTCCATATCTGGTATACTTCGCCGGTAGTAATCTCTCCTACGCGGTCGGAATACTTCCTGAACAGCTCGTCTTTTTCGAGCTCCATTACCTTGGTCATGAGCGTCTGGCGTGCGGCCAGGATATTTCTTCTTCCGAAGAAATCCATAGGCACCTGGTCAATGGCCTCTTCGCCTATTTCATAATCGGGCTCTATTTTGCGCGCATCAGAAATGCTGATCTGGGTATTTTCGTCTTCTACTTCGCCGTCGTCTACGATAAGCCTGTTCCGGTAGATTTCCAGATCACCCTGGTCGGTGTTGATGATAATGTCGAAGTTTGTGTCATCGCCATACCTTTTTTTAAGCATGTTGCGGAACACTTCTTCCAATACGCGCATCAGCGTTGCGCGATCGATGTTTTTAAATTCCTTGAATTCAGAAAAGGAATCAACCAATCCCCTTACTGTAAGTATTTGCGGTGTTGTCATTTGAATGATAAGATGATATTAGCCTGTTTGATTTGATTAAATTCTATGGTCACAAATTCCGGTGCCTGATTCTTCTTTGGTTTGTCGTTCTTCGCTTCAAAGTTGAGCTGCAGGCCTTCGATGCCTTTCAACTTCCCCTTAAAGCTGTTGCCGTCTTTCATGTTCACGAGGAATTCCCTCCCGATATGTTTGGGGTACTGGCGCAGCAGCTTCAAAGGGCTGTCTGCTCCGGGTGAAGTCACGTCGAGACTATATGTTGCGTCTGCCATTTGTTCATCGGCCGCTTTATTGATCTCCCTGGCAAGGCTTGAAATATCGTATATGCCGATAGCCTTGTCCCCATCCAGGACAAATTCGTAATGATCCTGCTTCTGGTTGACTTCCACCAGGAACACTCCTTCATGCCGGGACAGGATATCGGTGGTAATATTTTCCAGTGTTTGCCTCACGTTCATAAATCTTTTTAAACAATTGAGGGGCTTTAGGGCCCCTCAACAAATGTTTTTATATGTAATTAACGGTGCAAATATACAGCTTTTTTCCGTATTTGCAAATTTTATCTTGCTACTCCCGACACTGGTGCGACGTCACCGGCGTTGCTTTTATTGTTGCCCGCTCCGGCACCCGTTCCAGACCCGCCATTTGTATTCACAGTGCCTGTACCGGATGATACCGTACCTACACCTGAAACAGTGCCTGAGCCTGAGCCGGTTGTTGTAGTTCCGGTCTTGACGCTGTTGCCTGAACCAGAGTTTACCACCCCGCCGGTGCTGCCCGAAGTCCCTGCCGTGCCAGAACTTTTCGTTCCCGAAGTCCTGCCGGTGGTTTCAGTAGTATTGCCGGTAGGACGACCTGTATTACTGCTTCTTGAATCTTTACCGATGATGATCTCCTTATTGCTGCCAGCAGAGGTACCTGCGCTTTGCATGATGTTGATGATCGCACCACCGATCCGGGCTGCTTTTACAAGGCCCTTTGACGGCGTTTCAATGGTGTTGTTTTCACTGGTCCTGGAATCCTCTTCACGGTTTTCTTCAATATGGCTTCCTTCTACTCCTTCCATATTTGGACCACCGCCTGTACCGGAGCCCGAACCGCTTCCGCCATCTTCCGGTCCTTTATCCAGGGGATCGGCATGGTAAAGCCCTTTCATACAGCTGTCGAGCTTCTGGTTGCAGCGCTGGCTTTGTTTCACCATGAAGCTGTATTCTGTTCTTAGTTCAGTCAGCTGGCTGTTCAGGGTATTGATCCTGGTCTGCATGCTGGCAGCCTCTGATTTCAGTTTAGTGATTTCCGCATTTTTCTCATCGATCTCTTTTTGCAGGGCTTCACTGTTATTTGAATTAGCCTTGGTCTTGAGTTCTTCCAGATCAAAGTTCAGCGTTACAATCCGGGCATTCAGTTCGGCCTGCTTTTTTACCAGTCCTGCTTCGATGCCCTTCATGCTGTCAAGGGATTTGTCCCTGGCGCTTATAGTGTTTTTAAGCCTGCTTACCTCGCTGCTGAGATCATTGTTGGCGTCCTGGCATTTTTTCAGCAACTCGGCATCGTTTCCTGAACCTGATTTACTTCCGCAGTTTTTCAGTTCGTTCAACAGGCTGTCTACCTTGGTCGAAAGCGCATAGTTCTTGGAGTTCACTTTACCAATTGTCTTTGACATTTCATTCATTTCAGCTTTCAGCATGGCGTTCTCATCCGCACATTTCTTGTTTTTCGCCACTTCGGCGTCATATTGAGCCGCATTCTTCCTGGAAGTTTCAAGTTCCGTGGTTTTTAGCGCAAGGACCTGTGCCAGGCTGTCGGCCTGTTTCTTGACAACCCTGGCATCATTCTCAGCTTTGGCTTTTTCTGCTTCAGCCTTCTTCACTGCTTCTGCACTGTTCAGGGTGGAGTTTTTCTTGCAGTTTTCCAGGTCTGTGATCTTTATAATGAGTACCTGGGTCAGGCTGTCTGCTGTTTTCTTCACAACCCTGGCATCATTTTCTGCCTTCACCTTGTCAGCCTCAGCTTTTTTCACCACTTCTGCAGTATTGGATGATGAATTCTTCCTGCAGTTTTCCAGTTCGGTTGTTTTTACAACAAGAACCTGTGCAAGGCTATCGGCACGTTTTCTGACTACCCTGGCTTCGTTCTCAGCCTTTACCTTGTCGGCTTCAGCTTTCTTTATCACCTCTGCGCTGTTGGATGCCGCATTTTTCTTGCAATTTTCCAGATCGGAAGTCTTGGTATTGATAATAATTACAAGACTGTCATATTGCCTTTTTACGACCCTGGCTTCATTTTGTGCTTTAATCTTATCAGCTTCAGCCTTTTTCACAACTTCGGACGCATTCAGTGTGGAATTTTTCTTGCACTGGTCAAGTTCACCTGTTTTTACGACGAGTACCTGCACCAGGCTGTCATTTTGTTTTTTAACCACCTTGGCGTCATTCTCTGCCTTTTTCTTATCATTTTCAGCTTTTCTGACCACTTCGGCAGTGTTCTCAGTGTTATTCTTCCTGCAATTTTCAAGTTCAGCCCTGATAACCGTTACGACAATTCTCAAACTATCGGCCTGTTTCTGGACTTTCACCACATCAGCGTTGTTTTTTGTTTTCTTGAGTTCAAGGATCTCATGTTCAAGATCAGCGATCTTCCGGGTGCCGGTGGCCAGATCATTCTTTAGCTTAACGATCTCGGCTTCATTTCTGGCTTTGGTCTCGGTGCAGGTCTTGCAGGCCAGAAGAGCTGTATCCTGTGAAGCTTTTTGTTTCCTGAGGTCTTCGAGCTGCTTTTTAAGATCAAGTATTTCTTTATCCCTGGTGCTCACCCTGGTTTTCAGGACTACGTTTTCTTCCGTGAGAACAGTATTCTGGGTCTTGCAGGTCTTTACAGCCTCGGATTCATTGTAAGGTTTAGGCTTGACGGTCTTTTCGATATAAACGGTATCACGCTTGTAAACCTCTTTGGTTTTTTTGTTGACATACACTGTGTCTTTTTTGATAATCCTTATGGTGTCATATTTAGTGATCCTGAGCGTATCGCGTTTCAGCATGCTGACAGTGTCTCTGAACCTCAGGGAATCTGTTGAATCCATATAAACAGGATCTACCTTGTTTTCATACCACCAGGTGTGGCAGTGACCAATTCCCAGGGAGACTCCGCCATATATATCGGCTCCGGAGAACTGGCCGGCGCTCGCAACATTAAGCAATCCTCCGAGGTTATCGCTGCCGAAGAACACAGGCCCGATACGCGTATATGCGCCAACGTAAAAATTCTTGTAGTTCTCGCTCAGTGTAAGCGGCATGCTGAATTCAAATCCCCTTGACTCGAATCGCGGAATAACCGATACCATTGAAGTGCTTCTCATGCCTGTAGAGTTCAGGCCCTTGAGACTTTGATTCCAGTAAATCCCGGTATACAAATGCCTGTTGATCCTGAAATCCACCTGCAGATTGACTGCAGCCGGCAGCGTGGTGTTAAAGCTGTTTGAGACGCTCGCCCCCAGTTGTGAGAATACCTTTTGGCCAATGGTATCCAGTCCGTTCTGGTTCTGGGTGTTAAAAGCGTCAAGTATGTTTGACGGCGCAGTAACGTTAGCATTGGCTGTCGAACTGTACGAATAGGTATTGCTCATCTTGTTATATCTGATACCTCCGAGGTCATTCAGGCCCAAAGCAAGTTTAAAATCATAATCACTGCGCCTGTCGTTGCGGTCGCAACCGGTCATGGAACGGAATTTCAAACGCTTTGACGAGTACGTATAGGTCAGGCCCAGGTCAAGACCGGCCCCTCCTCCTCTCGATTTAAGGGAGAAAAGTCCGTAAGGATCGTTAAAAGGGGTAACAAGGCTTTTCTGATCTGTATAGGCATATTGAAGATCGCCGTTTATGGTGGCGCTGTTATCTCCTGTAGCGGTTATATTAAAACCATCGCCTTTGATATAAGCTGCTCCGAGGCCTCTTATGAGTTTAAGGGTGGCTCCTCCGTTCAACTGGTGATGATCGTTCCTGGCGAGGATTCCCCCGAGGGTAAAGCTAAGTTCCTGAAACGATTGCATATTCGCGGCGAATGCACCGTTATTATAGGCAACATTCCTGTTAAGTGCCTGGTTGCCTGAATAAATGCCTCCTGCCGAATCGAGACCGTTATGAGCCATCCGGGCCACTTCTTCACTGATGCCGAACATCTGGAAACTTGATCTCTGCCTGGTATTGACAGACATGTTCCAGCGTTTCGAAACGGGGAACATGAAGGCAGGTCCCCATATGTCCTGGTTAAAACTGAACTGCTTGGACTCGCCGTTGAGCGATTCCAGAAGCCAGTCGCGCCTCATGTCTACATTCCCGTCAGTATTCTGGTACTGAAGGTCGTAGTTGTTATTGGCCCAGTGATTGATTTTAATGGGAGCGTTGTAGGTCAGGAAGTTGTTGTAAAAGTTGACGCCTCTTCCCCAGAAATTAAAATAGTACTTGTATTTCGAATCAGCTATGGAAGAAGCATTATAGTAGGTACCATAGGTTCCGGAATAGTTGCCGGTAGTTCTTCCGAGCCATTGCTGCGCCCGCGATGTTCCGGCGGCGGAAAGGAGGAGGATGAATAAGGTGGTTTGGGTAATGTTTCTTGACATAAGCTTAATCTTTAAATTTTGATACTTAAATTGTTGGCAAAATAAATGCTGCCTTTTTTATAGCTAAACAAGTATTGTACCAAAAAAAGGACACTTATTGAAAATCGTTGCAGCAGAAGGCTTTTGGATTATTCTTTAAAAAATCATTAATTGGTAACGATATCATGTCCTTTAGGTAACAATTTGATAACATTGGACAAACAATTTTGCAGCATGTTTGGATTAGAGACCGGAATTGCTGTTTTATTCATCGCATGTGTTCTCGCAGTTTGCATTTTTGAATTTGCCAACGGATTTCACGACACAGCCAATGCTGTAGCCACAGTTATCTATACCGGTGCCATGAGACCTACCTATGCAGTGGTCTGGTCAGGTTTTTTCAATTTCCTGGGTCTGATAATAAGCGGAATGTTCGGATACAAAGTCGCCATGGGTATTGTTAACCTGTTGCCTCTCAGCGATATGATATTGCTGAGTACGGGTGAAAGCGTCAGCCTGGTACTTGGTATGCTATTGTCCGGAATATTCTGGAA
>CALMKH010000062.1 GCA_937867025.1 uncultured Bacteroidota bacterium
CCTACATGCTCATGGTTCCCAGAACGGCGTTCATGCTTCTTACTGCATCGGCAGATTTGGCAAAAGCAGCCTGTTCAGACTCATTCAGCTTGTAGTCAACAATCTCTTCCCAGCCGTTCTTTCCGATAACGACCGGAACCCCGAGGCAGATGTCTTTCTGGCCGTATTCGCCGTCAAGGTACACGCAGCAAGGCATGACTTTTTTCTCATCCCTGACTATAGCTTCAACCAGGGCCGCTCCTGCAGCGCCCGGTGCATACCATGCGCTGGTACCCAGCAATCCTGTAAGCGTGGCACCGCCCACCATGGTGTCTGCAGCTACCTTCTGGAGGGCCGCATCATCGAGTTTATGACTTACCGGCAAACCGTTTATAGTGGCAAGCCTGGTAAGCGGTATCATGGTCGTGTCGCCATGTCCTCCTATCACTACGCCGTGTATGTCATTGGTTGAGGCGCCTGTGGCAAGCGAAAGGTAGCATTTGAACCTCGCACTGTCAAGTATGCCGCCCATGCCTATGATCCTGTTTTTGGGAAGGCCGCTCGATTTAAGCGCCAGGTAGGTCATGGTATCCATCGGGTTGCTGATCACGATGATGATCGCATTGGGCGAGTGTTTCAGTATGTTTTCGGTCACACCCTTTACAATATTGGCGTTGGTGCCTATGAGTTCTTCGCGGGTCATGCCGGGTTTGCGCGGAATGCCGCTGGTGATCACCACCACATCGCTGTTGGCTGTCTTCGCATAATCGTTGGTGCTGCCTGTGATCCTGGTGTCGAAACCAAGCAGGGAAGAGGTCTGGAACAGGTCCAGGGACTTTCCTTCACTGATACCTTCCTTGATGTCGAGCAATACCAGCTCTGAGCAAAGTTCCTTACGGGCAATGTTGTCGGCACATGTTGCGCCCACTGCTCCGGCGCCTACTACTGTAACTTTCATATATTAAGAATTATTGGATTTGGGTTAAAATTGTGCCGCAAAGGTAAAAGATTAATTGACAATAGGCAACTGCGAAGTAAAAGAGGGCCTGCAACGGTATTTTGTCATTTGGGGCCGCCTGGTCCTGCTGTCCGCTGTAGCGCCGTCATGCCTGCTGGCGCCTGTTATGCGGACCGGGGGTTTGCTGCCGCTCCACCCCGTCTGCGCATACAGGACAGCCGCGCACGCATGCCGCCGGCTGCCGCTCCCGGCAGGGGCGCTAATACATCAGTAAAGGTTTGCCGGAACGGCATATCTTGTTTTGAAACGGCTTGCCGGAAAGGGAAAACATCGCATACAGCTGACGTATCGGGGCGTACAGCTTCAACCCTTCGCCGTACAGGTATTACTCCGCGGTGTACAGCTTCTGCTTAATCACGTACAGCTTCGGCTTTTCGTTGCACAGGTCCTGCACATCGTCGCACAGGTCATGCCGAACGGTGTACAGGTTCGACCCAACCTCGTACAGTTTCTGCGCATTGTCGTACATCTTCCACCCAACCATGTACAGGTCCTGCACCTTGGCATACAGGTCCGGCGCAGCCTTGTACAGCTTCTGCCCAACCTCGCACAGCTTCGACTCATTGTCGTACAGCTTCCACCCAACCTTGCACAGGTGCTGCTCTTCGGCGTACAGGTTCTGCCAAACGGCGTACAACTCCGTCCGAGCCCTGCACAGGTTCGGCCGAACGGCGAACAGGTTTGGCCCGACGGTGTACAGGTTTGTCCAAACAGTGTACAGGTCCGGCGCAACCACGCACAGGTTCAGCCCGGAGACCTACAGTTCCGGTAGTAGCCTGTACATCGGAGGCATGACGGCGCATATACCCGGTACAACAACTGAAAAGGCAATTATCTCAACACTGTAATGGTTCCCCTGAAGACATAGGATTTGCCGTCAAAATACCTGAAGCTGGCATAATACATGTAAACGCCTTCACTTACAATTTCACCCTGGTATGTGCCATCCCATCCACTGGCAGGGTCGTTTGACAGGAATACTTCTTCGCCCCACCTGTTGACGATCTGTATCCTGAAATCGCTGACGCCGCCTAAACCCTCCAGCCTGAAGACATCGTTCAGCCGGTCGTCGTTGGGAGTAATGGAATTCGGCGCATACACATTAAAGTTGTTGGGGAAGATGTAAATGTCCCGGAAAGTGCTGTCCAAACAGCCGTATGCGTTCTTTACACGAAGGGTGACTATCCCTTTCAGCAGGTCGTTCACCTCCAGGGCGGGTGTATCGGCAGTCTGCGTGCTGCCGTCCGGGAATTTCCAGTGGTAGGAATAACCGCTTGCCAGCTGTGGAATGAAGACTATTTTCGACTTGTTAATGCCCGCCGTGCTCTCGGTATACGTAAACGAGGGATCAGGCAAGGGATACACCGTAACGCCATCCTGCAATGCTACTGTCCTGATGCAGTTATCCTTGTCCGAAACGGTCACCTGCAGGTCATAGGTATTCACGTTGTTATACGTATGGTTCACTGTTTGTCCCGTTGCCGCATTACCGTCGCCCAGGTCCCAGCTCCAGGTTACAACGGGGTTGCCTGATGTTTGTGTAAACCGTATGAATGCCGGTTGGTAAAGGCATACGCTGTCGCCGGTTATAAAGCCGTCAGGGTGAGGCAATACCACTACTGTTTTACTGATGCTGTCCAAACAGCCTTCAAGGGTCTTGATCTCAAGACGGACGGTCCTGGAACCTGGCTGGGCATATGTTATAATCCCGCTGTTTGCCTGTCCTGAGTACGTCGTATTGTCGGTTGTATACACCCATGAATTGATCACATCGTTCGGGGCTGTGGATATATCGGAGAATTCGAATTGGTTGGAAACAAGGCATTGTGTGTCATTATTGGTTGTGAAACCGGCCCTGACAGGGTCCAGCAGCCTGAAACCCTTCTGTATGCTGTCTTTGCATCCCGCAGCACTGGAAATAACAAGTCGTGCCTGGTGCATGCCGGGGATATTGCCCGTATATACCAGGCTGTCGGATTTGCCGGATAACACCTGCTGGCCGTCAATCTTCCAGTATGCCCATTCATCAGCCTGTTTGCCTGTTCTGAATACAAAGCGGTTGGTGGTGAAACACTGAACGCTGTCGTTGACACCAATCGACACATTCGGCTGCGGAAGTACGCGTAAGATGGAAAAACCTGTGTCGAAGCAGTTTTCCTGGTCGTAAACCACAAGGCTTATGCGGTAAGTCCCTGTATCGTTTAACGAAAATGTATTAATATGGAAGTTCGTGTCCACATTGTTGGAAATAACCCATTGGCCCGACTTGTAAGGCTGGGAGAAAACGGATGTGTTCTGAATGCTGAAACTGTTGCCCGCAAGGCACTGCGTGTCATTGTTCGCCAGCATGCCCGCCTTGGGAGGGTTCATCACCAGTACCTGTCGTGAGGTGGAATCTTCACAACCGGCAATATCTGAATAGACCTTCAGTTTGACCGTCTTATAGCCCGGGCTCGTGTAATATACCGAATCGGCATCCTTTTGCGATGAGGTGTCGCCGTTATCAAAGATCCAGAGGTATTTCAGGTACTGGCCGGTGGAGGTATTGTCAAAGGCGAATATATGGTCATTGAAACACTGGGCTGTATCAGGGGAAGTGAAGGAGGCGTTTGGCACATTGATCACTTCAATGGTCTTGCTGATGGAGTCGTGGCAGCCGAATGGCGATGTGGCCTTCAGTTTTACCTGGTATTTTCCTGCGCTGGTGTACCGGATGTTCCGCATGGAGTTGGCGGTGCTTTTCTGCCCGTTGCCGGCATCCCAGAACAGCTTGAACGAATCCTGGTCTACCTTGGTTGTGCTTGTGAAAGTCCATCTGGCTGCAGGCAGGCACCGGATGGTATCGCCAGGGGCGAGGGTAAAGTTGACATCCGGTTTGGGCCATACATTGACAGCCGAACGCACTGTATCTGTACAGTTGCCGTCCGAAATGGGAATTTGATCATAAAAACGGATAACCATTCCTGAAGTCTTGTCATATTTAAAACTTTTGTACGTGTTTAACGAATCGCTGGTGATCGTTGTTGAATCATCGAAATTCCATTTCACCTGTTTGATGTACCCGCTGGTGATCTGTGAGCTGTCCCGGAAATGTATGAGTTTGTTGCTGCAGAATTCCTCGCCTTTTACCTTGGAATACGCTTTAGGGTTCGGGTAAACCATCACTTCGATGGGGTACCTTGCCTTACAATTTACCTGGGTTGTATAGACGTCAAAATACACCTTATACCTTCCCGGCATGGGGAAATGGACCTCCGTTTCCGAAACATCCCAGTCGGTCTTCCATGGGAAAACCCAGGCTTTGTGATATATCTGGTCGCTGACAATGCTGGTCTGGTCCTTGAACTTAAACCTGTTGAAACGCCAGCATGTTTCAATGGAGTCTACAGTGATGTTCGAAAAAATATCAATCTTTCCTACAACTCCCGAATCGACAAATTTGCAATACCCTGTGGTATCTGTCGCCTTTACCCAGATATTCTGGGTATTCCATACTTTGAGTGAGCTTCCACTGCTGCTGTCCTGCCACTTGAAATTTGTGAAGAACGGGTTCTTTTCTTCGAACGTTACAGTGTCAAGTCCGCAAATGATCTTGTTCCTGACAGGATCGAATGAAGGCCAGTTGACTTTGACCAATTTCGTGACGGAATCTTTCTTGCCTGCAAAATCTTCTCCGACGAGTTTTACCGTGTATGTGCCTGTTTTGTTGTAAAGGTGCTGCACGGGGTTTCCTGTGCCGATTGTGCTGTCTCCAAAATGCCATGTGTATTTTTTCAGGATTTTCTCCGACTTGGCGGTGAATTGCATCCTGATCTTCTGATTCCTGCAATCGTACTCAACGACCGAGTCCCTGAAATCAAGGTCGAAATTGGGAAGGCTGAACCCTGCCAGGTACAGGTACGATTCGTAGCTGCCGACTCCATAGCAGTATGCCAGCAATCCATCCGCACATTCCACGACATGTTGCCCAAGGCTGAGGTTGAGACCTGCATACGAATAATTCCTGTTATAGGGAAATACCCTGAACTCTCCTGAATCTATCTTGGTTTTGTCAAGATATACATTATTCTTGGCCGGTGTTTTTATGACGATGCTTACGAAATGATCCCTGAGGTTTGTGGAATTGACAGTTGTGAAGATGGAAGATTCTCCAAAATATTTGGTGCTCACTAATTCAAGCTGTGCCGGATCGCCATATCCGTTTGTAATGTAACCGTTGCATCCTGCACCTTTCAGGAATTGATAGCAGTGAAAGAGTTTGGTTGATCTGACATAATAACCACTGTCTGCGGTGACATTTAGCACAAGGGGGCGTCGGCTACTGACATTGTTGTAGGTAACGCCGTTAGCCTGAATTGTTGTACTGAGTGTATCCAGCGGCACGATTTTGAGATAATAGCCGTTGACATGCCCGAAATTGGGCGGTACGCAATAAGAAGTATCCAGCACATCCAGGGGCATGACCTGTTCATACTGGTGGTCGCATGCGCCGCAGGGCCAGTTGGAACATTCATGCCCTGAAAAAACAGCCAGTTTTGTCTGGGAAAGCACTTTAACCACAGTGCCCGAAAATTCCAGTGCAGTTGAACCTACCTGGTAGAGTTGCCCCTTGTTCAGTGATATGGTGTATGGGACACCCGCTGGACGTCCCCTGGAAGTTACAGCGGCAGGGATGATGGAGACCCTGGTGGAATCTTCGCACGCTACCAATAGTACTTCATGGTTCCTGGCCCCGCCGTTCGGATGGCCGGTGACATATGTAGTACCCTTGGGGATATTGGCCACGGGCAGAATGATGCTGGCATCGGTAGTGGCATTGGCTAGGTTCATGGCCGCTATGGATACCGGGAAATCAGAAGTGATATGTATTGCCTTATTGAGTACGGAATCAAATTCCGCAAGGTAACCCAGGCTGGAAGGAATGACAACAACTTTCACGCTGTCTTTGGGTATGGTGATGGAATCGGCATACCCCTGAAGGGGAATGGTCACCTTCACTTTGGTATTGTTCGATGCGGAAATATAAAGACGTAACCCTCCATTGTTGTTGGTAATGTTCTTCATGAACCCCATCCAGAAATCCGTGCCTGAATTGGTCTTCTGTGCAAAAGTAAAAACGGGGAGTAAAAAAAGTAATATAAGTAGCGCTTTTTTCAAATATTAACAATATTAAAAGATTTTCGTCATAAAGAAAAATAACTGACTTTTAATTGACATTATTTTTTCAGGTCTGCATAAAACGGCTGATATGTTGCATGGCAAAGGGATTTGTCCATATGCCGTTTAATTTTGCCGTCTCGCTTTAAATCGTCAATTTTGCATAGATGAATAAAAACAAAATCATCAATGACCCTGTATATGGTTTTGTGACCATCCCCGGCACCCTTATTTATGAGCTCATAGAGCATCCCTTTTTCCAGCGACTCAGGCGCATCAAGCAGCTCGGCATGTCAGAATACGTATATCCCGGAGCTACCCACTCCAGGTTTCACCATGCCCTGGGCGCCATGCACCTCATGGTACAGGCTGTACAAACACTTCGCAGCAAGGACGTTAAAATTACGGATAAAGAAGCGGAGGCGCTGTATACCGGTATATTGCTGCACGATATCGGGCACGGGCCTTACAGCCATTCCCTCGAACATTCTCTGATCAGGCATGTCGCCCATGAGAACATTTCACTTGTGATGATGGAAAAGCTGAACGCCGAATTCGGCGGCAGGCTCGACCTGGCCATCAGAATATTCAAGGGGGAATACCATAAAACCTTCCTCCACAGCCTGATCTCGGGACAGCTGGATATGGACAGGCTGGATTACCTGGGAAGGGACAGCTTTTATACGGGTGTCAGCGAAGGTGTCGTCGGTTCCGAAAGGATCATCAGCATGCTGAATGTGAAGGATGATAAGCTGGTCGTTGAACAAAAAGGGATTTACAGCGTCGAAAAATTCATTATTGCGCGCAGGCTCATGTACTGGCAGGTGTACTTGCACAAAACCGTGGTAGCTGCGGACATCTTGCTGACCAATACCATGAAAAGGGCTTCAGAGCTTGCCAATGCCGGCGTTAGCCTGTTTGCCACCCCTTCGCTGGAGTATTTTCTCGAAAACCATGTCACGGAACAGATGTTCAGGAACGACCCCCAGGTGCTGCAGAAGTTTGTGCAACTAGATGATTCGGATATCATTTCAGCCATAAAAACCTGGCAGAATTCGCACGACAAGGTGCTTAGCCTGCTGGCCAGGAACCTGGTAAACCGCAGGCTTCCCAAGATACTGCTGTCGGATAAGGCGTTTTCAGGCGAGGAACTCAGGGAGAAGCAGGAGCAGGTAAATGCTGTTTTCCAGCTGAAAAGTGGGGAATCGGCATATTTCGCAACAACAAACATGATCAAGAACGATGCTTATCAGGTGGAAAAAAGCCCGGGAATAAAAATCCTGATGAAAAGCGGCGAAGTACTTGATGTCACGGATGCAAGCGATAATTACAATCTTAAAGCGCTGAAACAGACGGTAAAAAAATATTATTTAAGCTTTTACCGCTAAATTGTATCTTCGCGGCATTGTTGTATGCAAATTTCCGCTAACCAGATAGCACAATTGATTCATGGGAAAGTTGAAGGCGATTCTTCTGCCATCATTACGAAGGCAGGCAAGATAGAGAACGCTGAACCGGGAGATATATCGTTCCTGGCCAATCCCAAATATCTGAATCATATTTATGATACGCGGGCTTCCGTCGTAATAGTCAGTGATGACCTCGTGCTTGAAAAGCCTGTCAGCTGCACCATTATCAGGCATCCCATGCCGTATTACGGGTTCTGCATGGTGCTGGACACGTATTTTAACCCGCACAAGGAAAGGACCGGCATACATCCGTCTGCCATTGTTTCGGAAAAGGCCACTGTGGGAAAAGATGTGTACATCGGGCCTTACGTGGTGGTTGAAGAAGA
>CALMKH010000063.1 GCA_937867025.1 uncultured Bacteroidota bacterium
GGCCAACGGCATCTATATGCTGAAGATCACTAAAGACGGGGAGATGTCAACAAGACAGATCATAGTAAACCGTTAACAGTTGGTCATTGATTTGATAATGTGCAGAAATAGGTAGTATAAAAAGGGGAGCCGTAAAAAGCTCCCTTTTTGCATTTTGCAGCAAAAATATTCAACAATATTACAGATCCGGGGTGCCGGAACCGCCATATCTGCAAGGCATAGCCGGATGAAATACTGCTTTATACGTGAAAATCAATAAGATAGTTATCTCAGTACCAATGTGATGCAGATTAGGATATCACTGTAAAAATCCGTATATTCTCCATATGGAATTCTGTAAGAAAATAGTGTTTTATAGTAAAAACAAAATTGCGTCGGTTTGTGATAATTGCAAGCGTAAATCAGACAACCATGAAACTACACAAATTAACAGCAGGGAAAGGTTCCCATCACACAACGCAGCATTACAATTTAAAAGGTTTTAAACTCCTGGCCGTCCTGGTCCTGTTTTTTTATATAGCACTCACGTATTTCCTGATAGGCCACAGGTTTGGAACTTAGGAGACTGTCGGGAGACTCAGCGCTCAAAAGCCCCTGTATGTTTTTCTCCATGTGATCGGTAATCTGCCGGTGGACGGGTTGAGCGTTTGTATTTCTGCATGGCGGGCTGACAAGCGAGCATAAGACCGGAAGGTCCGGCACCGGCAATGAGAACGTCCGGATGATTCATTCAGGTACAAAGCCAGGAAAATGTTATGAAACCGGGAGATTTATATAGCTTTGAAATGTTTTTCAACGGGACTGCCACTACTTCAGCAAAGCCAGCTGCTTATTAAGAAAGCTTTCCTCCACCGGTTGCAGGGATACTTTTGATTCCAGTTTCCCGCCCGGACTCACCAGGCATTTGAAATAATAGGCCTGCTTGGCAATAAAACATACAGCTATCAGTACGGCTTTTCTGTTTTTGGCCACCGAGCCGAAACTTACATTCTGACCGTTTGATTCGCCTTTCATTACCCCGCGTTCATCCGTATAAACCAGGTAATATTCTGCATTTACCTTTTTATCTCCCTCAAACGTTAATGGTATAGTAGGCTCATTGTAGAACTTATCGCAGTTAATGTAACCAAGATCATAGATTTGCAACTTGCTGTCCATCTTATTGCTTGTTTCCTGCCTGATAGCCTCCTGTTTCTCTTTCTCTTTCTCCCTTTCCTCTGCTTCCTTTGCTTTCTTCTCTTCTTCCTTCACATGCGCATCCCATTCCTCCTTCGAATTGTACTTTTTCCGGGATATAACCTTGCCGTCCGGACCGATTACGGTTTCTGTCAATTGCCATGATTCTTTTACAATACGTTTTTTCGGTAATATCCAGTTCACTTCGTTTGGCAAATGAGGATCTTTGATAAATATCTGCATCTCATCATCATTCTTGCCCAATGTAAAATCGACTCCCACACCCTTCTCGGGATTTATCGGAACCTGCCTCTTTCCTGCACCTGTTTCCCGCACATCCAGGTAAAGACTTCCTCCTGTCTGTATCAGGCGCCCGTTTGAAACAGTCTGCAATCCGCCTTTAATATAGTCTTCCAGTTTATAGAATTCTTTCAGCTCCACCTGCACTTCCTTCTTACTTAACAAGCATCCGGCAGCAAATACCAGTTTGGTGCCTTCGTTGCCGTAAATGACAGTGTCTTTGAGCGGGTCAATAACAAAATATTGTGAAGGTTTTTCGGGGAAATGACCTCTCACGCCTTCCCCTGGCGTTGTGGCAATCATTTCAGGCAGGGCAGAATCGGGTTTGGTGTATTTCATGACGACACTTACGCTCAGGCCCTTGTATGCGCTGGGAAAGTTCCTGGGCATCCCGATGAGCGTAAAACCCATGGTTGATGCATATTCCACGATACTTTCGGCCTGTTTCCCTGCATCCGGGGTATATTGGTAGGCATCGGTTAAACTGTCGAATACGACAGGATAAAAAGTAACACTTACACCGTTATTTAAACGTGTTGTGATATTATTAATAGTTCTTTTCTGGTGCCAGCCCATGGTTGTCTGTTCTTTAGCAAAAGCGATGTTGTACCTGTGCTGGGCATGGGCATGAGATAGAAAGGCAATCAAAATGATCGCAAATACTGCGTTTTTCATAAGTGTTTGTTAGATTTGTTGTGTGATGATCTAACGCCAGACACCATTTTTTTATTGTTCAACACTAAATATCCAATCAGACATGGATATTC
>CALMKH010000064.1 GCA_937867025.1 uncultured Bacteroidota bacterium
CAGGCCCTGCAATTCCTGAATTACAGGATTAATTTTTTTATTGTGGCGGCGTATATGGGCGAGGCGTCCTTGGGTATTTACAACAACGCGGTCATTATCTCGGAATCGATCTGGATGCTGGGTCACAGCATGGGACAAATGCAGCATATGAAGATATTGAATACGGCTGATGAAAATTCACATATTAAGCTAACCAATTCATTTATCGTTATCAATTTTGTGGGTTCGGTGATTTTAATGATCACTGTCGTTTGTATCCCGGCTGCATTCTGGGAGTGGCTGTTTTCCAAAGATTTTACAGGGATGAAGAGTTTATTTACCTTTCTGGCCCCCGGTGTCATTTTTTTTAGCGTTTCCAATATAATCAACCATTTCCTGCATGCAAAAAATAATTTTAAAGCCATATTTGCAGCCAACTTTTCAGGCCTTGTAACAGGTCTTTTAATAGCTGTTTTCGCTATCCCCGGTCTTGGACTTCAAGGCGCATGCCTGTCCTGGAGCGGTGGGCTTGCCGCCTCCATGCTGGTTTACCTTTTCACTTATAAAAGTTATTTGAAAAAGTAAGCAAAAAATGATATGTTTGCGTTCTATGTCCTGTCGTATAACGTTTTTGTTTTTCTTATCGCTCTGTATTTCCAACACTTACTCGCAAACCGGCTCTGTTAAAGGGATTATCAAGGATGCCAAGACCGGTGTCGAGCTGGAAAATATCCAGGTTTCCGTTTCCGGTACGCCTTACGGCACACTCACGAACAATGACGGGTATTATATCGTCACAAGCCTTCCGACAGGTAATTACCTGCTTGTTGCTTCAGGGTACGGTTATGTCAGTGATTCTATTCGTGTCCTCCTTAAAGATGAAAAGACCATTGTAGTGAACTTTTACCTGGAACCATCCCTTACAACAGTAGGTTCGGGGCGGATAGTGGAAAGGAGAAAAAGGAAGAAGGAGGATATTGATATCGGTGTGAACAAGATAGCCCCAAGACAGCTAAGTAAAATACCTACCATTGGCGGCACCCCTGACCTGGTGCAATATCTGCAGATACTTCCCGGTGTGGTCTTCAGCGGCGACCAGGGTGGTCAGCTGTATATTCGCGGCGGAAGTCCGGTCATGAACAAGATTATCCTGGACGGGATGACCATCTACAACCCGTTTCACTCCATTGGCCTGTTCTCGGTGTTTGATGTTGATCTGATGAAATCCGCGGATGTTTACAGTGCGGGTTTCGGTGTGGAATACGGCGGACGTATCTCTGCCATTGTTGATGTGAAAACCCGTGATGGTAACCGCAACCGCCTGGCAGGTAATTTTGCAGTCAGCCCTTTTCTGGGTAAATTATCTCTTGAAGGACCGTTGAAAAAATTCATTCCCGGACATGGAAGCAGCAGTTTTATCTTATCGGTAAAAAATTCGTACCTCGATAAAAGTTCGAGAATTTTTTATACGTACGCCGACCCTGACAAACTCCCGTATCGCTTTAATGATGTATATGGGAAGGTTACCTTCAATTCGGCCAACGGAAGCAGCATCAAGCTTTTTGGCTTTAATTTCAGGGATCATGTGAACTTTCCGGGTTCTACCAGGTATTTCTGGAATCAGACTGGTTTTGGTACCAGGTTTACCCTCATACCTGAGGGCAAACAATCTAAGATCGACGGATTTCTTACTTACTCAGACTATAATATCGATCAGAAGGAAATCGACAATAAACCGAGATCGAGTGGTATTAACGGGCTGAATATCGGTGTCAATGCCATTTCTTACAACTATAAGGATGAGATCAAGTATGGTTTTGAGGTGAATGCTTTTGCGACAAAGTTCAATATTTTTAATGCCAATAACCGTCAGATCACACAGGAGGAATTTACAACCGAATTATGCGGATTTGGGCTGTATAAATTTGTAAGGAACCGTTTTGCGCTGGAGGGAGGCATGAGGATCCAGTATTATGCGTCATTGGGCAACACGTCCTTTGAACCCAGGGTAAATGGTAAATATTCCCTTTCAAACCGGCTGCTCTTTAAAGCCGGGGGAGGAAGGTATTCCCAGAACCTGCTGTCGGCATTCAGCGACAGGGATGTGGTCAACCTGTTTTATGGATTTCTTTCAGGGCCCGACAATCTTCAGAAAACCTTCGACGGTAAAGCTGTGACCAGCAGGCTGCAAATTGCCTGGCATGGTGTGGCCGGCTTTGAGTATGATATAAACAAGGAATGCGATATTTCCGTAGAAGGTTTTTATAAGGATTTCACCCAGATAACCAATATTAACAGGGAAAAACTGTTTGATGACGACGGGGATTACTCCGATCAACCGGAACGCCTGAAAAAGGATTTTATTGTTGAAAGGGGAGATGCCTATGGCGGTGATTTCAGATTCAGGTACGAAAATAAACGCTTGTATGCCTGGGCTGTTTACTCCCTTACGTATGTTAACAGGTTTGATGGCATCAACCGTTACAATCCCCATTGGGACAGAAGGCATAATATCAATATGGTTTTGGATTATGCCCTGGATAAGAACGGAAAGGTGTCAGCCAATGCCAGGTGGAATTATGGATCCGGTTTTCCCTTCACGCAAACCCAGGGATTTTATGAAAAATTCGATTTCCAGGATGGGCCTAGCAGCAATTATGTAACCGCCAATGGCGACCTTGGGATACTCTATGGCAGCTTTAACGGCGGGCGGCTTCCGACATATCACCGCCTGGATGCCTCCGTCAGGTATAACTTTAAAGCCCGCAGGAATTTCAAAAGCTGGATAGTTTTGTCCGTAACCAATATCTACAACCGGAAGAATATCTTTTATTTCGACCGCGTGAACTATACCAGGGTAGACCAGCTGCCTGTATTGCCTTCTTTGAGCTATAATGCGTCATTCTGATAAAAACTTGGGTTTTTTCATTAATTTTGCAGCCTATCGGGAAATTTATGGAAACTGCAATATACAAGCCCAAAAATAAGGTACGGATTGTTACCGCTGCATCTTTGTTTGACGGCCATGATGCCGCTATCAACGTGATGAGGCGTATCATACAGGCCACCGGATGCGAGGTCATACATCTGGGACATGACCGCAGCGCGGAGGAAGTGGTGGACACGGCGATACAGGAAGATGCCAATGCCATAGCCATGACCAGTTACCAGGGCGGCCATAATGAATATTTCAGGTATATGTATGATCTGCTTCAGCAAAAAGGCGCCGGTCACATAAAAATATTCGGTGGCGGAGGTGGTACCATACTTCCACAGGAAATAAAATCGCTCGAAGAATATGGCATCACCAGGATATATCATCCGGACGACGGAAGAGCCATGGGGCTTCAGGGCATGATTAACGACCTTGTAGAAAGATCCGATTTTCCTACCGGAAGGGATATCGCATTCGATTTGAAAACCATCAGGGAAAGGAATGCGGCCAAAATAGCGAAGACCATTTCCTGCGCGGAAAATTACCCGGATGAATTTGCAAAATACAGGTCTCAGCTTGAAAATGCTGTTGCGGAAGCCGGTCATGCATGTCCTGTTCTTGGTATTACAGGTACCGGCGGAGCAGGGAAAAGCAGCCTTGTAGACGAGTTTGTCAGACGTTTTCTTTTTGACATGAAAGGGAAGAACCTGGCGATCATTTCCGTGGATCCGAGCAAGAGAAAAACAGGCGGGGCTCTTCTGGGCGACCGTATCCGTATGAATAGTATCCGAAACCCGCGCGTCTACATGCGGTCGCTGGCAACACGGCAGAGCAACCTGGCATTGAGCAAACATGTGGATGATGCCATACTGATACTCAAGGCCGCCGGTTTTGATCTCATCATACTTGAAACAAGCGGCATTGGCCAGAGTGATACGGAAATTACAGAGCACAGCAATGTGGCATTGTATGTCATGACCCCGGAATACGGTGCGGCTACTCAGCTTGAAAAGATTGATATGCTGGATTTCGCGGATATTATTGCGGTCAATAAGTTCGATAAAAAAGGCGCGGCTGATGCATTGAAGGATGTCAAGAAACAATACCAGCGCAACCACAAGCGCTTCGACAGCGATCCCGACACTATGCCGGTGTATGGGACTATTGCCAGCCAGTTCAACGATCCGGGCATGAATACCCTGTACCGCGTCCTGATTGACAAGATTGACGAAAAAACAGGTTCGCAGTTTAAGTCACATTTTCATTCTACGGATGAAATGAGTGAAAAGATATTCATTATTCCGCCATCAAGGAACAGGTACCTCAGCGAAATCAGCGAAACCATCCGCAACTATAATAAATGGGCCGAGGAACAGGCTGACATTGCCCAGAGAATGTACCAGTTGCAGGGCACCAAAGAGATATTGGCAAATCGTAAGTAGCGGATGCTGGAATTTATCAAGACGTTTTTCTTTCTCGTTGCCGTGATAGATCCGCTCGGGTCCATTCCGGTATACCTGGAAGCTACGAAGCAGTTCAGCATACGGGCCAAGCGCAGGATTGCCGTAAAAGCCAGCGGCATTGCCCTTGTTATCCTGCTGTTCTTTATCCTTGTAGGACAGGAGATAATGGAAGGTATGCATATCACGCTTCCCGCATTCCAGATATCCGGAGGGGTTATCCTTTTTCTTTTTGCGCTCACCATGATCTTTGGTGAAGGAAAGCCGGAAGAAGAAAAGCATATGATCAAAGATTATACCCACGTGACTGTTTTCCCTATTGCCATTCCTTCTATTGCTTCTCCCGGCGCTATCATGGCAGTAGTCTTGCTTACCGATAATCATGTGTATTCGTTCTGGCACCAGGTCGGCACGTCCGTAGCTGTGATCCTGGTAATTATAGTGACCTGCATTTTACTGCTTATGGCCGGCCGCATACAGGAAAGGGTCGGAGAGACCGGTATTATCGTTATCAGTAAAATTATGGGCCTTATTCTGGCGTCTTTCGCCATTCAGAATATCCTCAGCGGTATTAAAGAATATTTCAATATCTGATCCTGAAAACAAGATTTCTTCTGTAGACAGTATCATTTTCTGCTTCCCGGTAATAATTTTTCACTTTTACTTTTTTCTTGTTGTAAATAAATACGGTGGCCTGATTCTGAATGTTATCCCTGAGTCTTTTTAAAATAGTCCCGGTCGGACACAAGGTATACCATTGAATTCGTACCTTGAAATAGCCTGTCCCGTCAGTCCTGACTGTATCGCGGGAACCTCGTCTTCCGACCATGATATTTGCATGTTTTAATGTATCGCCCGTCGTGGTCAGTGCATATCCTTCAATATAATAAGCTCCCATACCGCCAATGCCTTTTACCGGAGCATGGAG
>CALMKH010000065.1 GCA_937867025.1 uncultured Bacteroidota bacterium
GAATTCCTCAAGGAGGGCGCAGCCATCGACGATTTCATGAAACCTGACAGGATTGTCATAGGCATTGACAGCGAAAGGGCTGAGGAGGTGATGAGCCGCCTGTACAAACCCTTCCTGTTAAACGGCCATCCATGCATTTTTATGGACATACCCAGCGCTGAAATGACCAAATACGCGGCCAACAGCATGCTGGCCACCAAAATCAGCTTTATGAACGATATTGCCAACCTATGTGAGATTATGGGCGCTGACGTGAACATGGTACGCAAAGGCATTGGAAGCGACAGCAGGATTGGCCATAAATTCATCTATCCCGGCATCGGCTACGGAGGATCCTGCTTTCCCAAAGATGTGAAGGCGCTTATCAAGACGGCCGAAGAGAACGGTTATCCGATGCAGGTGCTCAAAGCCGTGGAGAGTGTCAACGACAGCCAGAAACACAGGATGTTCACCAAGCTGAAGAATTATTTCGGGGACATCAGCGGCAAGCACATAGCATTATGGGGATTGTCCTTCAAACCCAAAACAGACGATATGAGGGAGGCTCCGAGCCTTGTACTCATCGAGCAACTCACCAATGCCGGCGCTACAGTCACCGCGTACGATCCTGTTGCCATGCACGAAGCGGAGCGCATACTCGGAAAGAAGATACAGTATTCGGACGAGCAATATAAAACCCTGGATAATGCGGATGCGCTTGTGATAGTGACTGAATGGCCTGAGTTCCGTTCGCCGGATTTCGAGCGTATAAGCGCTACGTTAAAGAACAAGGCCATTTTCGATGGACGCAATATCTACGAACCGGAAGAAATGAAGGGCCTTGGTTACCATTACGAATGCATAGGCCGGGAGATCATTAATTAATTATGGCTAAAAAACGCGTACTCATTACCGGAGCAGCCGGTTTCCTCGGTTCGCACCTTTGCGACAGGTTTATTCATGAAGGATATCATGTTATAGGCATGGATAACCTGATAACGGGCGATCTCAGGAACATCGAGCACTTGTTCAAGCTGGAGCAGTTTGAGTTCTACCACCACGATGTTTCAAAATTCGTGCATGTGCCCGGTCAGCTCGACTACATCCTGCATTTTGCCTCCCCGGCGAGTCCGATCGACTATCTTAAAATACCAATCCAGACCTTAAAGGTAGGGTCACTCGGCATACATAACCTGCTCGGCCTGGCGCGGGTTAAGAATTCAAGAATACTGATAGCCTCCACATCCGAAGTGTACGGCGATCCGCAGGTGCATCCGCAGAGCGAGGATTACTGGGGCAATGTAAACCCCGTGGGACCGCGAGGAGTGTACGACGAAGCCAAGCGTTTCCAGGAGGCGATGACCATGGCGTATCACACGTACCACAAGCTGGAGACAAGAATTGTGCGCATATTCAATACGTATGGTCCCAGGATGCGTCTGAACGACGGCAGGGTATTGCCGGCATTTATCGGGCAAGCCCTGAGGGGCGAGGATCTCACTGCCTTCGGCGACGGTACCCAAACCAGGTCGTTCTGCTATGTGGACGATCTTGTGGAAGGCATTTACCGCCTGTTGCTGAGCGACTGTTCGGATCCGGTGAACATCGGTAATCCCAGCGAGATCACGATCAATGATTTTGCACAGGAGATCATCAAACTGACAGGAACCAACCAGAAAGTCATATACAAACCATTGCCTACAGACGACCCTAAACAGAGGCAGCCCGATATCAGCAAAGCCAAAGCCATACTTGGCTGGGAGCCTAAAGTGAGCAGGGAGGAAGGCTTGAGGATTACGTACGAATATTTCAAGTCGCTTCCGAAAGAAAGCCTGTACCAGGATCCGCACGGGCGGAGTTTCGGAGCGAAAGGGAACAACTGATAATCAAGCATTCTACGGGATACAATTCGGAAACAGGGCATCCGGGATTCGGAAGTCCTGCATTTGCATACCACCATAGTAACGGTTCCATGAGGTGGCATGAATTCCATTGCATACACGGAGCGCACGCAGCCAAACAACGAAAAGCAGCATAGAAATACGCAGATATTAGCCATAGAGAAAGAATTGATGCCGTTTGGAGCGCAGCACCATGAATTGTTGCGTGAAGAAGCCGCTCATGTATGGTCTTTGAAGAAGGAGGGGACTCTCCGCGAGATATGGTTTTCCGTGCATGAACACGTTGCCGTGATTTTGCTTGAATGTACCACCGAAGAGGAAGCCAGGCAGCACCTGGATACATTTCCGCTTGT
>CALMKH010000066.1 GCA_937867025.1 uncultured Bacteroidota bacterium
GCCCATGCTGTGTTATACTCATTCTAAGTAGGTTTTCGAAGAAAACACTCTGTAGAATGAGTAATGCCGTACCGTCATGTTCGAAAACCTAACTGGTACAAGTCTAATGGATTACTATCGGGCATAACGGTCATTATTAAGGTTTGTCCAATATTTAAAATCATCCCATGAAGAAAAATCAACCGCCGTCATTCTGAGCAATGGCTCTGCACTGCGAAGGAATCTGTATAAACTACAATCTCAGACAAGAGATTTATCTGAATTTAAAAAATAATTTGGGGAGAAATGCCTGAAAAATTGTTATATTGTTGAAATAAATTATGACATCTAAATTGTTATGCATGTCCATTGCAGTATTCTTTTTAAACTCCTGTAAAGAGGACTGCAAAGAAAACGGCACGTGTCCTCCTGAATATTACCGTTACGAATTAGGAGAGGCGATGCACTATTTATGGGCTAAGCCGGGCAGTTACTGGATCTATAAGAATACTAAAACAGGTGACTTGGATACACAGACTATGATCGGTTTTAAATTTGATACGGTTATTTCCAAAGGTACTTTTGATTTCAGCAAGCATATAACTATAGAATATGATGTCCTTTCACGAAATATTTATAGTTCTTTTAATCATTGGATATATTTTGATAAGACATCAAAGTATGAAGCGAACAGTAAGCGTGACTTGGAAACTATACTTGAAAGAATTGTTGGTACAGGTGTAATATATCCGTTTTTCCATCCATTTGTTATCAGCCAAAATGTCAATCCTTCAAATTCAAATTTCATCGGGCTGGATAGTAATTTCATCGTCTCAAGCAAACCTTACACTAATGTCGCAAAATTTGAAATAGCAATTGATGGCATTTGGGAAGAAAAACTTAATTGTAAGCGACCCAATACGGTCTACTATTGGGCCAAAGGTGTCGGCTTAATTAAAAAGGACATGAATGGTTGCGGTTATTCCTGGGAGCTGATTGAATATAATGTTATTGAATAAGACCTTGGAAGCACATGAAGCGAAACTACATGACCTTTACAGGTTTTAAAATCAAATGCCATATGTTATGCAAGAAGCAGAAAATATATAGTTTCCGATTATATTTGAAAGCATGCTTAAGGTAGAAAATCAGGTAATCATTAGGATAAAAAAGGCTATTCTATTTTCATCACTATTAATATTTACGGAAGGCTATTCGGCCGATATAGATTCATCAGGTTTTTCGCAGGTGTCCAGACATAGTAAATACCTTCAGATTGGAAGCCGCGAGTTTTTTCCTGGCAGTTACATTGGATTGGCAGCAGTTGAAATTTTTATCTCTGACAAATTTTCTTTCGCTCCCGGATTGCAATGTGACTATGCTAAGTCAGAAACTAGTCGCAGATTAGAATTTAACCAAATAAACACTTTTCGTTATTATATTAAAATTCACAGACGATATCTGTTTAATATTCATGCTTCCCTGTCCTATGGTTATCGGCAAACGGAAGTTTACCAATATATTAAAACATATAGTCATGGTTTCAATGCAGGAGTGGGTCCAGGGCTTAGTTATATGCCGTACCGGATTTTCAAAAAGCCTAACCGTGTTGGATTTTTTCTGAATGTTGAACTGTACAATTATAATACTCCAAGTTTTTATGCTCCCTTTTCATATATGGGGTTAAAGTACAAGTTTCGTTAGCTCGCTGAATTTAAAAAGGACCCTCTGATTTATTTCAGGGTTTATATCCTGATTTTTTATCAGAGGGTAATTATTCGATTCGTGACATCAATTACACGTTTGGAAAACAAAAATAAATAAGTCAATTTGCATGCATGATGACCGTTACAGTTCCGGAATCTCACTATTTAAAAAACAGACTGCTGATACTAGCGCTTATATGCATACCACAACTGCTTTTTTCCAGAGATAGTGTACGCGTACAATGGAAACTTTCCGCAATTGCAGGGACTTGCGGATTTTATTTAAGCCAGGACCTGAATGCAATATATCCATACAGAAAATCATTCGGCATTTACGAAATAAATTCATCTGACTATTATTGTGCAGGCCTCAAAACCAATACGAATATAACCAATAGAAAAGAATTTTCCTCATCCCTTGTATATTCCAATGCTTACCTCGGTTATCGCTATTCTGATTATACTCCGGGGAAAAGTGCCGACTATTCGGGTCGAATCCAGTTTAATGGGATATGGTTGCAGACTATCGTACAATACAGGGTGTTCAAGTGGTTTAAAATTAATTACGGTTTAAATCATTATTGCAATATCGTGAATGATTTTGACAGCATGTCCCTCGCCCAAAAAATCAACTGGTACGATTCCAAAGGCAATAGTAATATCAGGCCCTACACTGTTTCACTCTCATGGGGTGCGGAGTTTCTTATTTACTCCAGATTGTCCGCTGAGATCAATGTCATGCGTGGATTAAACAATTTTGCAGTACTGCAATTTAAGGATGACCGCAGCAGCCTGAGCGATATGAGATTGCGTTATGCCTGCCTTAGCCTGAATTACAGGTTAACCGGCCAGCGCGGGAAGAAATAATGCGAGGCCCGTGTTTGAAGACATCCGCGACCTTCTAAAAAGACCATCTTGTCCGGAGGTAGATGCCGTTGCCTACAGAACGGTAGAGTTTGCCGGTACTCTGGAAGAACGACTGGCTTACAAGAGATATATCCCAGTTGTTGCTGATAGATGTCTCAAGCGAGGGAAGTAAAATAAGCGAACTGTTCTGCGGGGAAAAAATTATTGAAAAGGCTCCGTTGACGATCGGGCTGAAACTTTTTGCCAACTGCCCGAAAAAAGAATGCGTGAACGGCATCAGGCTTTTGACGGACAGGACAGCGCCTGTCAACCCGCTTCTCCCGTTCAGGGATCCTGACCCGTCTGAATTATACAGGTACGATCCCATGATAAAATAGTTTTCCTTGAAGCTCCGGTCGATGGAAACAGACATAAGGACCACGCCCCGGTCTTTCAGCGCCCTGTAAGGATGAAAATACGACAATTCCCCTTTAAAGCCGTTCTTTTTGATATTCCCGGCCCAGCCACCCCCGATAACCACATCCTCGTGATACATCCCGGAAAAACACTGCCAGTCGTATTGCCTGAAATTTGACCTGTACATCAGTGCGGCTGCCTGCGTGGTTTTCGTTTTGGAAAACTTGTATGCCAGCTCGAACGATGAAACCGTTCCCGCCTGGTATTGTATCCTCACCGCATCCGAGCCCGGGCGCTCCTGGTAATCAAAATCGAGGTAATTGAAGGCATTGAAAATATCGTTGGGGTTCCACACCAGGTTGACGCCCCAGTTTATCCTTTGGCGGCCCACGGTTATGTCCCACTTTTTTTTTGTCCAGTTCAGCAGCAGCCGGTCCAGCATCACGTTCAACACCACGGAGGTATCGTCCACCAGGTTGTGTGAAAGGTCCAGTATGCCGTCATACGTGTCGATATAACTTCCGAACCTGTACACCATTTTTACCTGCTCGCCGTAAAACAACCTGTTGCGGGCCTCGACGCGCATATGCATGTGTTTTGAGATGTCCCACCTGGCATTTATGCGGTTGTGGACCAGGTTTCCGGTCACCAGCGTGTTCGCCCTGTCAACAAAAAACACTGAGGGCATGTGCTTGACATACCCGTGGACATGCAAGTTTGACGGCAGCAAACGCGAGGTATCCCGTGAAAGGCATACGGCAGGGAACAGCGCCAACAGGAGACAGCTTTTTAACGCCGCAGCAGCTATCCATTCACCTTTTTTCATCAGAGGTTATTTTACCGTCCACCAGTGTAATGACCCTCCGTGCCTTGTCAATGACCCGCTGGTCGTGTGTTGAAAAAACGAAGGTCATGCCTTCTTCACGGTTCAGTTTGGCCATGATCTCAAGGAGGTTCGCCGCCGATTTTGAATCCAGGTTCGCGGTTGGCTCATCAGCCAGGACAAACTGCGGTTTTGACGCCAGCGCCCTGGCGACGGCCACGCGCTGCTGTTGCCCTCCCGACAACTCGCCCGGCCGGCTGTTGATCTTGTCTTCAAGCCCCACTTCCCTCAAGAGGTTCAGCACCCGTTCATGGCGCTGCTTTTTACCGGTGTGCTGCAGCAGCATGATGAATTCGATATTTTCCCTTGCTGTCAGCACGGGAATAAGATTATACGACTGGAAAACAAACCCTATGTTATGGAGCCGGAAATTGATCAGCTCGCTGCTGCTCATGGCCGTGATATTGGTGCCGTTGATGATCACCTGCCCGGTGGTAGGATAGTCGAGCCCGCCTATGATGTTCAGCAAGGTGGTTTTCCCCGAACCCGAAGGCCCCACCAGTGCAATGAATTCACCTCGGCCTATATGCAGGTGAACACCGTTTACGGCATGCACGGGGATTTTTTTCTCATTGTATATTTTTGTTACATCATGTGCGTCGATCACTGTTTCCATAAGTATTGAATGATTAGATTTTTCGTATGGCTTCGCCGGGTTTCAGGCGTATGGCGCGTATGGCGGGATAGATGGCGGAAACAATGGCAGTCAGCATGGTCATCAGCGCCAGCGGCAGGTAATACCCGGATTCAAGCTCGGGATGCACGATGCTGCTGAACCCGTAAGAAGAAAGACCCTCTGAGAACAGGGATATGTCTATGCCTCTGCTGCCCGTCCATCTGATGGTAAAATAGCCTGCCAGCAATCCCAGGGGCCCGCCCACCAGCGACAGGTAAACCGTTTCAAGCAGTATCATGTTAAACACCCTCATCCTGCTCATGCCTATGGCCATCAGCATGCCTATCTCGCGCACCCTTTCAAGCACGGCCATCAGCATGGTGTTTACAATACCGAACGTGAGTGCCAGCAGGATAAAGCCCACAAAGATGTACATATACTCGTTAAACGAACGGATGACCAGCTCGAGTTCGGGTGACAGGTCTTTCCACGTCTTGACGTCCGCATCCGGAAAACGTACGGCCAGACTGTGTTTGAACGGTTCGGAAAGGTTATCATCGTTCAGCAGGACCGCTACTTCATGCACAGCTCCTTCCGCGCCCAGCAGTTGCTGTAAACCGGCGGCATGCACATACACGCTGGTCTCATCGAGTGAGCTGTTCTTTGAACGGTAGATCCCCGCCACCCTGAATGCCCCGGCCACTATGCCTCCCGAGGTGTCCTGGAAGGTGAGAACGACCTTGCTTTTCAGTTTCACTTTCAGTTTCTGCGCCAGTTTTTTGCCGATAAGAATGGGATTTCTTACCTCATCATTCAGGTACCCTCCTTCTATAATGCGTGATGCAAGACCGGTGACACGATTTTCCCGCTCAGGCAGGATGCCGTTAACCTGCACCCCGGAGACAGTGGTGGGCGACGATATCATCCCGCCCGTAACTGCGCGGGTCGTTGACGCCCTGACTCCCGCCGCAGTATCCAGGTAGGCCTGGATGGAAGGCGCCGATTGCAGGACATACCGGGCTTCACGGTCTTCCTCTTCAAAAAGCGGGTGGTGCAGTTGCAGGTGCGAAATATGGGTTTCAACGGTTTCGCGCATGTACTGCTTGTACATGCCCCAGCTGAATGCTACCATAAACACGCCGGCCCACAAACCCACTGCAATGGACAGTATGACGACGAGGCTCCGTATTTTATGCCTCCAGATATTGCGCCAGGCGATTCTCAGTAACATAACGATTAACTTCTTATGGCTTCAATGGCATTCAGTCTCAGGATTTTTATCACCGCATACAGCGACATGCATACCGCGATAATGAACACGATCGCTGCCTGTTCTGTAAATACATAGGTCTTGTCGGAAAAAGGGACAATGGCTTCCATGCCATAGCGGTCGTACACTTTCTGCAACTCTCCGCTGAAACGGATCGGGTGCGCCTTGAAGCGCCATATTACCGGCAGGGCAGCCAGCATGCCGGCCAGGGTGGCAACTGCCGCTATCATGAATATTTCAGCAAGCACCATGAGCGCCAGCAGCCGTCTCTTCATGCCTATCGCCACCAGGATGCCGAACTCGTGCATGCGTTCCCGCGTCATCATCAGTATGGTGCCGAAGACCCCGAAAGCGATCACGAGGTACAGAATGCCGATCACGATATAATCGCCGGCCAGGTCGCCCTCAATCAGCTGGTCGAGCTCGGGAAGCATCATTTTCCAGTCGAGCACTTCGTAGCGGGCAGTATCGGTGGCGGATACAATGTGTTGTTTCAGCGCGTCCATATCGGCATTCTCGTTCATCATGACAGAAACGGACGTGAGCATGCTGTCGGCGCCGAACATCTCCTGCATCAGTTTCAGCGGCATATAGACGAGGCGTTTGTTCAGTTCCGGCGATCCCAGGTTGACAAGACCTTTAACGGGATATTTCCCTGCCGC
>CALMKH010000067.1 GCA_937867025.1 uncultured Bacteroidota bacterium
TATCCGGGAGAAAATTTTGATAAGTGATCTAATTGATGTTTTCCCTGGTTGAAGGCTCAAACTGGTTGATGAGAAATCAAGGCTAGGTCGGTGACAAACACCGACCAATGGGAGGGCCTTAATATCCGGAAGGAAATTTTGATAAGTGGCCTAATTGATGTTTTCCCTGGTTGAGGGCTTAAACTGGTTGATGAGAAATTAAGGCTAGGTCGGTGACAAACACCGACCAATGGGAGGGCCTTAATATCCGGGAGAAAATTTTGATAAGTGATCTAATTGATGTTTTCCCTGGTTGAAGGCTCAAACTGGTTGATGAGAAATTAAGGCTAGGTCGGTGGCAAACACCGCCATTAATAGGAAAGGACGATTCACTACCTGGTTGGTGTTTGCCACCAACCATTTCATTCACTTTCTGACCTGAAACGTTCATTGATCAGCTCAGGTCTGTGGCCAACACAGACCAATAAGGGATTTAAGGAGAGGCTGAATGGTATATCATTAAAAATCATATTTTTATAGCAGTTCGACGCTGATTAAAATAATCATTTTATAAAAAGTATTGACTAATCCCGGATCAAGTGCTAAATTGCCGGCAGCTTTGAAGAAGATCACCAGCATACTGATCGCTTTTATCTACCTGGCCACCGTGGCAGGCGTCACGCTTTCCCTGCATCACTGCCAGGGAAACACATCCTACACACTGCTTGGCATCACCTTCAATAAGACATGCAAATGCCCGCATGCAAATGCCATGCATGTTCCGAAATGCTGCAATAACAAAACACTGGTGCTGCAAAATTATAGCGACGGCTTCTCACCCAAGCAGCTGCTTGAGCTGCAACCGGTTTTTAAGCTTTCCAATGCGGATCATCATATGGTGGTATTGCCGGTAAACCATATAGTTTCCAATGGCAATATACTGTTTATCGAATCACCGCCGGATATCTTCCCGGCCCCCCTCCATATCATTAACAGGACTATCCTGATCTGATACCCTTTCATGCCCTCCCGGCAATCCTGCACCGGCAGAAACATTTGTAGCCGGTTTACATTTTAATTTATTTCAAATAACGGCGGATCACGCAGCCGGTCTTGGAACAGAAGCTGTTCCGGCGAAATATGCATGAAAAGAATAAAACAATGAAATTATACATTAAGAATATGGTGTGTAGCCGTTGTATCATGGTTGTACGGAACGAGATCGAAAAAGCCGGTTTACACCCCTTGCAGGTGGAACTGGGCGAGGTAGAGATACAGGAAGACCTGGATAAAGACAGCCTGAAGGCATTCGACAGGCAGCTCAGGCAGTTCGGCTTCGAACTTATCGACGACAGGAAAAGCCGCACCATTGAGAAAATAAAGAACCTCATCGTAGAGCTGGTACACCATTCCGATGAGCATATCCATACCAATCTCTCGGATTATATCGCCGGCCATGTCAACCAGGAATACAATTACGTGAGCAACCTGTTTTCAGAGATAGAAGGTACTACCATCGAAAAATACTTTATTGCGCAGAAAATAGAAAAGGTCAAGGAATTGCTCGTGTACGACGAACTTAGCATTTCGGAGATAGCCGACAGGATGGGATACAGCAGCGTGGCTTATCTTTCCAACCAGTTCAAGAAATACACCGGCCTGACGCCTTCCTATTACAAGACATTAAAGGAGCATAAACGCAGGAGTATAGCCGACCTGTAAAAGTTACAAATGGTACAATGAAAACTACAACAACCCTCAAGTGAACACGCCGGAATTTTGTACCCATAATTTAACAGGATCATGACACAGGAAAAACAGATCAACTTACCCGTTACCGGAATGGATAGCGAACATTGCGCACTGATCATCGATAAAACCCTGGCGGGCATCAAAGGTGTGAAAGCTCACCGCGTGGAGCTGAACAACAAGCGAGCCGTTATAGGACTCGATGAAAGTGTCACAAGCCTGCCGGATATCGTGTCGGCTATAAGGGATGTGGGATACGACGTGCCCACCGTCAGAAAAACGTATCCCGTCACAGGCATGACATGCGCGTCGTGTGCCGTGAGCGCAGAAAGTATAACAAGGAGCCAGGCCGGGGTTGTAAATGCGAGCGCGAATTTCGCCAATACCTCGTTGCAGGTGGAATTTATTCCCGACCTTATTACTCCGTTGCAAATCAAACAGGCCGTGCAGAGCATAGGGTACGATATCATTATCGATGAGGCGAATGCCCAGGACCTTAAGGAAGAGGCGCACAGGTCGCACTACAACAGGCTGAAGGCCCAGGTCATATGGTCGTCTGTGTTCGCTTTTCCGGTACTGGTGATAGGCATGTTCTTCATGGATATGCCCTACGCCAATGTGATCATGATGCTGCTGACGGCCCCGGTGGTTTTCTGGTTCGGACGGAATTATTTTATCAACGCATGGAAACAGGCAAGGCACCTCAGTGCCAACATGGATACACTGGTCGCTTTGAGCACCGGTGCAGCCTTTGTATTCAGCGTCTTTAACACGGTATACCCCCAATTCTGGCACCGGAGAGGATTGCATCCGCACGTGTATTTTGAGGCGGCAGCAGTGGTAATTGCTTTTATCTCTATTGGCAAACTGCTTGAAGAAAAAGCGAAGGCCAATACGTCTTCGTCTATAAAAAAGTTAATGGGACTGCAGCCTAAAACCGTGAGGATCATGCACGGCGAGCACGAAATGGAAATTCCCGTGTCGCAGGTCCAGGTTGGAAATGTTATTTCCCTGAAACCCGGAGAAAAAATAGCTGTGGACGGTGAAGTTGTTTCCGGAACCACTTATATTGATGAGAGCATGATCAGCGGGGAACCGGTTCCTGTGCTGAAAACAAAAGGACATAAAGTGTTCGCAGGAACCATCAACCAGAAAGGGACCATACGCTATAACGCTGAGAAGGTGGGTGCAGGCACCCTGCTGGCACAGATCATCCGGATGGTGCAGGAAGCCCAGGGTAGCAAGGCCCCTGTACAGAAGCTGGTCGACAGGATATCGGGCATTTTTGTGCCTGTCGTGATAGGAATAGCCATACTGACCTTCATTACCTGGATGATATTCGGGGGCGAACATGCCTTTACCCAGGCACTGCTTACTTCGGTTACTGTCTTGGTAATAGCCTGTCCATGTGCGCTCGGGCTCGCCACGCCAACGGCCATTATGGTCGGAGTAGGTAAGGGCGCCGAACATGGTATTCTTATAAAAGATGCGGAAAGTCTTGAGCATGCCTACCGGACGAGCGCCGTCATACTGGATAAGACTGGAACCATCACAGAAGGGAAACCCGGAGTGAGTGGCGTGATATGGAATGAGAGAATAACAGAACTTGAAAAACAGGTGTTTGTTTCGATTGAAAATCGCTCGGAGCATCCGCTGGCGCAGGCCATTGTAAGTCATTTTTCAAACGAAGTACCGGCAACTCTTGAATTTCAGCAATACGAAAGTATTACCGGCAAAGGTGTGGAAGCAGTGCATGACAACAGAAGGTATTATGTGGGTAGCGCCAGGCTGATCAATGAGAAAGGCGTTATTTCCGGTCCTGAATTTAAGGGCCTGGCAGAGGAGTGGCAGGCGGCCGCAAAAACAGTGGTGTACTTTTCGGATGAGAAGAATGTTCTGGCTGTGGTGGCGATAGAAGATAAGATAAAGGAAACTTCTTTGGCAGCTGTACAGGCATTGCAGGACAGAGGCATTAAGGTATACATGCTTACGGGTGATAACCGGGAGACAGCCTCCGCAGTGGCATCACGCCTGGGTTTAAAACATTTTAAAGCCGAGATGCTGCCCGCAGATAAGGCAGCTTTTGTAAAGGAGTTGAAACAGAAAGGTGAAGTTGTGGCCATGATTGGCGATGGCATCAACGATAGCCAGGCTCTTGCGGAAGCGGATGTAAGCATTGCCATGGGCAAGGGATCGGACATAGCGATGGATGTGGCCAGGATGACCCTCATATCATCCGACCTGCGAAGTGTTCCAAAAGCCTTGTCCTTATCCAGGCAAACCATACGGACCATCAGGCAAAACCTGTTCTGGGCTTTTATCTATAACCTGATCGGCATCCCTATAGCAGCCGGATTGCTGTATCCGGTGAACGGTTTCCTGCTGAACCCGATGCTGGCCGGAGCTGCAATGGCATTCAGTTCGGTGAGTGTTGTCGGAAATAGTTTGTTGTTAAAATTCAGGCCATTGCGTTAACTGTAAATATCATAAATCTAACCATGAATAGTGTAAACAGGTATACCGCACAAGACATGAACTTTGTACCTGTAAATAATTAAAAAATATTATGCAAACGTTAAAATTCAAAACCAATATCAATTGCAGCGGGTGTGTTGCAAAGGTGACAAACGCTTTAAATCAGGCAGCAGGAGAAGAAAACTGGGAGGTGGACACCACCGTTCCTGAAAAGATACTTACGGTTAAAGCCGAAGATGTAAGCGCTGAGGAAATAGAACAGGCCGTGCGCTCACTCGGATTTAAAATTGAGGAAGAATAAAATTAAAGGTAATTTAGCGGCACCATACCACCGGATCATCATGAAAGCACACGTAAACCTGTTCAAACGGATGTTGAAAATCATAAAAGCAATAGTTATGCATGAAAAATCATGCTGCCGCCTGATTATGTTTTGTGTGTTGATGGTGCCCGGCTTTGCGGTTAAGGGTCAGGAAGTCATCAGTCTCGGGACGGTCATTGACAGCAGCGTTCGCCACAGCCCTGCCCTGAAAAGCTCGGATGCGGTGGTTTCGCAACAGCAACATTTGCTGAAATCTGCCGTCAACCTGCCCAATCCTGAAGTCCTCCTCCAGAATCCTACCGGGCATTTCTATACCGTAGGCATTCAGCAGATGTTTGATTTCCCGACGGTTTACAGCGCCCAGAGAAAACTGCAGAAGGAACAGGTAAGGCTGGCGCAAACAGCTGTAAAGTATACACTGCAGGATGTCCGGTACAAGGCAAGGATACTGTATATCGAATTGCAATACCAGTACCAGATGATGAAACTATGGCACAGGCAGGACAGCTTTTACAGTGTCATAGCCGACAATGCCGAACGGGCCAATAAGGCCGGAAACATTGATTTTGTGCAGTCGGGTTTTGCCAGGCTGCAGGCCGACCAGGCGAAAAACAATTATAACCTTGCTAAAGCATCGTATGATGGAACTCTGCACCAGATAAGTATCATGAGCGGCATAAGCGGTGATTTTATTCCGGACTCCCTGCAGGCCGACAGGATCACGATCACCGTGAGCGACACAAGCGTGAAAAGCAATGCCCTGTCGGTGTATAACAGGCAACAGACCGCCATCAGTCAACAACGCGTGCACCTCGAACAGCAGAAAGCACTGCCGGGTTTCACAGTTGCTTACCTGAACCAGGGTGAAAGGAATACGCTGTTTCAGAACAGGTTTTATGCCGGCTTGAGAATACCGCTGTGGTTCTGGCAGTATAAGAACAATATTGCTGCCGCGAAAGACCAGGTCGAAGTAAGCAGGTATAACGAGCAGGTGAGCCTGATGCAGCTAAGCTCAGACATGCAGACTGCGTGGCTAAAGTACCGGTCTTACGTTGAAATGCTTAACTATTACGAATCAAGTGTTAATAAGGATATCGACAACCTGACGAACGCACTTGACAGATTCTATGCATCCGGTATCACTTCGTATGCCGATTACCTGAGAAACCTGAACGAGGCTGCCGAAATGCGAAAAAATTACTGGGAAACGGTAAAAAATTATAATCAGACTACTGCATATATACTGTATTTAAACGGAACGTTATGAGAAAAACCATTATTCATATGACGCTGCTCCTGCTCTACCTGCTGGCCACTGCCGGCAGAGTATCAGCCCACGAGGGCGATCATCAGGCAGAGAAACAGAAGACACATGCCACAGTTTCCTATTTTTCGAGTGAAAACAGCTCTGAAAAATATGAAATACTTGTAAAATACGGCGAGTTGACACCGGGCAGGGAAGCGCATTTTACCTTATTTCTCAGCGATGTCAATACCAATGTTCCGGTTAAGGATGCCAGGCTGAAGATATCGTCTCCGGATGATGCGTCCCAGGTATTTGAAGTGTCGGCCAAAGATCCGGGTATTTATGAAGTGCATACGGAGTTTACACAAAAGAAAGCCTATAAACTGAATATTTCGGTAGATGCGCAGGGAGGCGCAGACCTGATACAGGTGACCGGTGTGGAAACAGGACGACAGCTGCCTCATGCCGGAGAAGAGGAGGTTGATGGGACACCGTTTAAATCCGTACACTTTATCCTGATCGGATTGGCTCTCCTGGCCGGTTTGGGCATGGGCCTGTTTTTCAAAAGGAAAACTGCTTACGGCAAGTCGGGGATTAGCATGTTCCTGCTGGCGTTGTTCGTGCTTTCCCCTGCCGGCAATTACAGGTTGCTGGCTCACGGCGGCGAGGATCATCAAAATGAAAAACAAAGGACAGGCGAAGCCTCTGCACAATTCCTTGTAGCCAAGGAGACACAGTTCCTGTTCGATATCCGCACCAGCCGCATTAACACGGGAAATTTTTCTCCTTCTGTCAGCCTGTTTGGAACTGTCTTACCTTCTCCTGCAGGCCGCGCGGTTGTGCAGACGCCCCAGACCGGTATCATACGCTCACTGAATGTCATTGTAGGGCAGAACGTAAATAAAGGCCAGTTGCTGGCTTCGGTTGAGCAGAATGTGGATGCGGGTACACAGGTGAGCTGGCTTACACAGAAAAATGAACTTGAAGCGGAATTGTCGGCAGCGAAAAAGGAATACGACCGGCTGAAAAGCATCGCCGATATTGTGGCAAAAAAAGATATAGATGAAGCGGAAAGAAGGTATCAGACCGCCCGTCAGAACCTGAATGCCTTTGAAAGCCTTGGTTCGGGGAAAAACAATTCCAGGCTGATCATGCTGTATGCGCCGATAGACGGTAAAATCGATAATTTTACCTTCAGTGTGGGTTCTACGGTTAATGCGGGGCAGGAGATACTGTCAGTTACCAACCTGAAGACGGTATTTGTGGAAGCGCAGGTGTTCGACAAGGATATTGAGCATGTCAGGACAGGCAAGGAATACCTGGTGGAATGCACCGATAATCATCATACCGAAAAGGTAAGGCTGGTAACAATGTCGCCAAGCATCAATACGAGCAACCAGTCGCAGAAAGTGCTGTTTGAAATGGATAATACCGATGGTGATTTCAAGATCGGTGAATTTGTGAACATCAGGGTGTTCGGGGAAGCTGATTCACAGCATATCACCCTGCCGAATTCGGCTATTACCGAGATCAACGGCAAATCCGCTGTCTTTGTTAAAGATGCCGCAGAACATTACAGTATGGTTTATGTTTCTGCCGGGGAGAATAACGGTCAGTACACCACCATCCTGAAAGGTGTGGAAGAATATGAAAGGGTGGTCGTAAACGGCACCTACCAGTTAAAAATGATGTACCTGAATCAATGATAAATCAAACAAAAAAAGATATAAAAATGAAACAATCAATTATTATGCTATGCATATCAGCCCTGGTGGCGGTCACTGCATGCAACAATTCTGAGCCAGCGGCTAAAGCCACGGACACTACAACCGATTCTACGGGCAACACGGAAAAAGCGGTCTATCAATGCCCGATGGATTGCGAAAAAGGCAAGACGTATGATAAGCCGGGAAAATGTCCCGTATGTGAAATGGACCTTGAAAAGAAATGAACGTATTTAGCATCATCCCATTAACCATATTTAAACATGAGATATATTATTTTAGCGCTAAGCGCAAGCATTATTGCATTCACGTCGTGCAATAATACACAGAAACAGGCTGAGGGTTCCAATGCAGACACTGCGCAACATGCTGAGCACAGCGGTGAACACATTTTCGCCTGCCCCATGCATCCGGAAGTAACAGGTAAGGAAGGTGACAAGTGTTCCAAATGCGGCATGAAACTCGTGCATAACGACAACGCCGGAAAGGGGAACGGTCAGACCTACAGGATGCATTTTACGAGCAATCCTTCGCCGATCGAAGCCGGCAAACCAACGGTTTTGTCCATGACCCCTCAGATCGTGGGAAAAGAAAAAGAACTCGTGCCTCTTGATATCGAGCACGAAAAGAAAATCCATTTCATTATGGTAAGCGAGGATCTGAGCTGGTTCGATCATCAGCACCCGGAATATACTGCGGCCGGAACGTATGACTTACCCTACACGTTTAAACAGGGCGGAAAATACATACTGTACGCAGATTATAAACCAGCCGGGGCCAACCACTCGCTCGAAACCATTCATGTCGATGTAAAAGGAAAAACCCCTGCAGCAAAGACCTATTCCAAGCCCCAGCTCGTATCTGAATCCGGGGAGTTTGAAGTGACACTGTCTCCTGCAAATGGCAACAGGATAGAAAGCGGTTCGGTGCAGCATATCAAAGGCGTCATCAGGAAAAATGGACAGGTGCTTGATGCCAATACCCTCGAGAATTACCTGGGAGCAAAAGCGCATATGGTGGTTGTAGGGCTTGAAGACAAGAACTACCTGCATGTTCACCCGGGTGTCGAAAACGGGCAGTTCGATCTGCATACCACATTTGACAAGCCGGGAATCTACCGCGCATGGATCCAGTATCAGTCAGCCGGTAAAATTTACACATCTGATTTTGTTATAAAAGTAGAACAGGGTGACAGCGACGCGCATGCCGGTCATACACACCAGTAATTTTTAATAACCGTGCTCAATAAGCTGATTCAATTTTCCCTTCGTAACCGCCTTTTCGTGGTGGCCTTTGCAGCTATCCTGCTGGTGTACGGCGCCTATACATTCACAAAGTTACCGGTGGATGTGCTGCCTGATCTCAACAGGCCGCAGGTAACCGTATTCCTGGAAGCGAA
>CALMKH010000068.1 GCA_937867025.1 uncultured Bacteroidota bacterium
AATATCATTTAACGTAATTTCAGCGGTAAGGATGGTATAATCAACAATTTGTTAATTAGTTGAGTAATGTAAAAACCTCTAATTTAAAAAAATAACAACTGGATGCCTTACTGTCATATATTGAGAAACACGATAACCCTCCGGACGATGAAATATATTCGAAGGATAATCCTCTAAATAATTATCATGCCTTTATTAAACATTATTTAAGGTTTTACAACGGTTGCAGAATTGTCGTAAATCCTACAATTTACCGGAAACTAAGCATCGAAATGGAGCTGGTAAGGATTGATGATCTATATAAGTGGGCTATGCATGAATTGGAACTTCAGTTTTTGAATAATCCAGCAGCAAGCAAATGGCTTCACAAAAAAGTTGAGAAAGACTGTGAGGACCTCATATTCCGTTTTAGGAACCTAATCCGAGATAATGACTTAGAGAATGTGATGATTATAAAGGATTATAATGAGTTTTTCAATATTTATTGGTGGTTAGTGGACTTTTGGGAAGAATTTAAAACTACATATGGGAACAATAGTTCAGAGAGAAAAAATAAACCAGAAGAGAGCAGCGAAACACCACGCACATACCAGGAGTTATTTTATAATCCTAATGATGCATCGGTATGCCTGGAAATACTGAAAGAGTTGGACCCTCCCATTATTGATTTCAAAGGGAATTATATCGGTCGGAAAAGCAAGGGTGTAATTCCAATATGGTTAAGAGCTTTGTCCACCTATAAAGGTCTTATTAAGCCATGTTCTGATATGGTGTATAAGGATATTATGAATCTAACTATTCCTAATCTTCAATTGTCAGCGGACGCAAGTGAGTTTAGGAAAAACTATCCATCTTTGAAAGAAAAAGATAGAGAAATCAAAACAATCCTTTCCCGATTTTCCCAAGAGGGAAGATTGGGAAAATAGGGAAAATGGACTGTTGTTCTTTCGCATACAGATTTTATTTGTATGGAAAAAACAGTATTCATTTCAATTCCTATTGAAGAACTCCAAACCGTCATTATTGACTGTGTCAATTCATGCCTGAAGTATCATGAAAAGGGTAGCCCAACAGTCCAGCAAGAGGACCAACTTCTAACCATTCAGGAAGCAGCCGAAATTCTTAATTTGTCGGTCCCCACTATTTACGGACTAGTAAGCAAGTCCGAAATCCCGGTATGCAAAAAGACAAGACGCCTTTACTTCTCAAAAAAGGAGTTAATAGATTGGATTAAGTCAGGCCGGAAAAAGACCAATGACGAAATAGAAACTGAAGCTAATAACCGTTTGTCCAAAAGGAAATGAGAACTGGAGCGGGTAAAGGTCCTATTGAGAAGGGAATACTAGATACATTAGGACAAAACAGGACAAAAGGAGGGCAAAAGCCTGAAAAGAGGGCCTTGGACCTCAGAGGAACGGGAAGCGATCTTTTGAAGGGAAATGCCTTGGATTGGCCTAAGCGAAAACAAATGACCAGTATTGTTGCTCTAAACCTTGTAACGGTTGCTGAGAAAAAGGGAAGAAGCGAAAGGTATATAAAACAGTATTGGAAGGCATACCATTGTTTAGAAGAGGTTACAACCTCAGATCATAAGCTTTATGGGATTTATTGCAAAACTCGAATTTGTACCGTTTGCAACGCAATTCGGAAGGCAGAACTTATCACAAAGTATTTACCAATAGCTAAAACATGGCCTGACCCGCATTTTGTTACTTTAACAGTCCCGGCTATTAAAGCCGATAAGCTTAATAGATACATGCAAGATTTGATGATTCGGGGCTTTAAGGAAATAATTGAAAAGTATAGAAAGCCGAGCGAAAGGGGTACAGGGAAAAAATTAATGGGACTTCGGTCCCTGGAATGTTGTTTTAATCCTTCAAAGCAAACCTATAACCCGCATTTTCATGTATTGGTTCCGGATAAGGAAACGGGCGAAATCCTAATAAAGGAATGGCTAATAAAATGGAGGCGGGTTAAAGCGAAAAGAGCGGCTCAGGATATAAGGCCCGTTGAAGAGACAGAAAGGGACATGTCAGAAACGATTAAATATGGGACCAAAATGCTAACCGACCCGGAAGCGAAGAAATTTAAAGGGAAAAAGCGGGACCCTTTCATTTATGTGAGTGCAATAGATAATATCCTTTACTCTATGAGGCGTAAACGATTAGTTGAGCATTTTGGGTTTAAAGTGCCTAAATGCACGAAACTTAGAATAAGCCATAAAGCCACCAACTATGAGTATTGGAAGTTCAACAAGGAAAATTGTGATTGGGTAAGCTTTGAAGATGAATCAAACGTGTTGTGTGGTTATAGATTGTCTTCCAAACTGAGGGGGATTCTTGCAAATAATATTAATTTGGATTTGCAATGAACGATTTTCAAGGACTTCTTTATTTTGATGTGTCCACTTTTTAAATCAGTATAAATAATGATTTTTTTGCAAAAAATGCAAAAGCCTTGGACGTGTCATTAATCGCATGTAAAATTGAGGTATGAATTAAGCATTTTTTCGAAATGAAATTAGGCAAATTCTCAATTGATTGATAATGAGCATTGTATCTTATATATGTAGAATTTTGTGGAAATTGTCTGAAAAAGTTTATTTTTTATGTTTTTTTTAATACATTTGCAGTCTTAATTTCGTGATGTCGATATTCACGGTTAACATTAAAAATCAGGAATTTATGACCAGAGCCTCAAGAATAACAATGGATCAATTGTTTAAAGATGGGGAGGATTTCGCATTCAAAAATGTTGACTATAGTTCCGAAAAGGTAGAAAAAGACATTGAAGAAGTGACCAAAATTCAAGAGAAAATAAGAAAATCGACTGAAGTCGATTTAAATGAGTTAAAGTCATTTATCTTTAAGGTCTAGATTAAATTATTTCAAGTATTATATTTATTTAGTAAGGCTTATGATAGATGTTAAAGTCTATAATGAGAATGATTTATGTGAAATTCTTCACGAGGCGAATAAAGGACACACTCCTTACGGCTTAATTAAGGATGATAATTCTCATGTTAGATATTTGAAACAATATTTAGGCAGTAAGGGGCTAAACTCCAAATTTTACCTTGTCGAGAATGATTATATCAGTGTGGATTACTTAACAGATTATTCATTTTATTATTCTAAAAGCTTTCCTAAATATGGTAATAAATGTGTTCGTCTTCATTTCTTTACATATGAAAATGCTAATGTTGAAGTATTTTCAGAAGAGCTTAAAAAGGCCCTTATCTATGAACCACACTTGGAAAATTCTAATAGGATTTTTTGGGATGAAAACTATTTAGGATTTATTGTAGTAAGGCCTATACCTGTTTTTATTATTGGTTACACAATTTTAAAACATTACAACTTCAACAATACTAAGTCTCACTATAGTAGTAATAGGAATTATTGGGGAATTAAAAAATATCCTGTACATGTATTAGGAACCGAAACGATGATTGAATCGTTAGCTTTTATGTCTCAGGATAGCAATATTGCGGCGTGTGCAACAATGGCTGTTTGGTCACTTTTGCAACGAGCGGTAGAGAGTTATTTTATTAATCTAAAATCTCCTTATGAAATAACTAAAGATGCTGGAATCACTATTAATGACGGTAATAGAATATTTCCTAATGGGGGATTGGATTTTGTTTCAACATGTCATGCAATTACAAGATGTAATTTAGTCACTGAAATACGAAGATTTAAATCTAAAGCTGAAGCAAATCTAAAGCTTAAAACATATGTTTATGCTTATTCTTCTTTAGGATTACCAATAATTTTGGGTATTATGGTACCTTCTGGTGATGAATTAGCAGGGCATGCAATAGCCATTTGCGGACATTCTATCGGCATGAAAAAACAAGAGACATTGTTTGAAAAAGGTAAAATGTTTTTAAAGGATAAATTGACAGAATCTAATAAACTTTTAAAGCTAAAATCTGAAAGCATTGATAAGCTGTATGCTCATGATGATCAATGGGGACCATTTGCAATGTTAGAATTTGATGAGGACAATAAGCTCAAAACCTCTTGGGGAGAAAAAAGCTGTGAGGTTTATGCAATAGTAGCTTCTGTTTTTCCAAAAATTCGCATTCCATTGGAGGATATAGAGATTAATACAGTTGGGTTAAATAATTTCATCAATGCTGAGTTAGGACATACAATCAAAGGAAAAATCGAATGGGATATCCAATTAAAGTTTAGCTCTGATTTTAAGAATGAATTACAAAAAGCTGAACAGATTGACAAGACCAATGCCTTGGAGAAAGAAATCTTATTGAAAATACTAATTGATCCAATGCCTAAATATGTATGGGTTGCAACTATGTACATAGGGGATTATAAATTGGTCCACTTTATTTATGATGCTACTGGCCTTCGACATACTAATTGTTTATTGTCTGTTTATTCTTATTTTCCGTCCTTCATGAATAGATTTATTAAAAGGGTTGAAGAAATAGGAATACAATATGCTTCTGACCAAGCTGCTTTAAGAAAACTAGAAAGATCTTTACATACAACTGTCCATAAATTCAATGAAATCCTAAAAAAATACTATATTTAATATGCTTTTTGGTAATACAATTCGAGAAACATTTGCTGCATTCTCTAAACCTAAAAAGGGAGATGGAGAATTTCTGTCAGCAGGCTCTACAGCTAATAAGCGCGAACCAATAAGTAAATTTGAGGCTGTCGCGAGGTTTATTATAGCTGCAATTTTTCTTATTATAGCTGGTTATCTTTTCTATTTAGATAATAAATCTCAGACTGCAATGGCTATTATGGGTTTCGTAGCGGGTTATTGGCTTAAATAAATGGATTTATGATGTAACAAATAGAAAGATTTGTACCCTATTTGTATCTCATTTTCATAATTCATTGTAAATCAATTGGAATTACTTTCTGTATCGGAAAGTAACAATCTAAGTACAATTAATTCATCAAAGATAAATTGCGGCTTACCATAGTCTCCCCCAAACCACGCTCTAACGGCTTATAATAGGTATACCCGCCCCGCTTAAAAAGCCCATCCAAGACTGAAGCCGGCAGGGATGAATATGATGTTGAATTGTTCAAGGGGGGACAAGGGATATGTGCCGAAAAGACGGAAATTCAAGCGGTTCTGTCTTACAGGCTGCACGCGGTAACCGGCTATGACATAAGGCAGGTACGTGTCGCCCTCCGTGACTGAATATATGGCGCCCCCTAGTCCCAGCTCAAAGAAATGGCTGCGGTATCCGATGTTCCCGGTAATGTGATGGGGAATAGCGAGAAAATTATCATAAGAATATGACTTGTCACTATTTGCATGGAGTGTGACCAGGGAATTTATGCCTGCCCCCAGTCCCGCGGCTATAAAGGATTTTTCGGGCTGTATCAGGAAAAGCCTTTCGTAATTCAGCGAGGCGAGGGTTCCGTCGCCCAATACATTGAGGAAAATGATATTGAGGGGCCGCTCATTCATATCAGGTTCTGCGGAAGCCGGCATCCGTGCAGTATCCGGAGAGGAATTTTGCGGAAACACGGGATGAATATGCATCAGCAGGCATATGAAGAATACGCCCGTCCTCTTGTACTTGTCAAATGTAAATGAAGATTTCATTATTGTAATCCTTAACTGTTAAAATCATCAGGAGGATCTTACCTTGCGATAAGATCACTCCTGATAAAAATCGTTAACCCTCACTTTAATTGTCCCTGGACATTAAATACCATATTGCCGTAAAGCTTTATGGGTTGTGGGAATCCTTTGGTCAATACGATCCTCACTTTGGCTGTCATTGAGTTTTGACGGAGGAACTGTACGAGATCAATGCTATTCACGGTAAAATCAATACGCGTAGCATTCGGATTGATATTCACAGCAGATACCACGTCGACCTCAGGTATGGCCGGAGCGCTCAGCAACAGGTGCACCTCCTTGCAGAAATCGAAGGTCTGTCCTGCAGGTTCACGTATTTCCAGGTAAAAACTTTTTAATGAGGCCCGGTCGCAATTGTCAAGCCGGTCGTCATCAATGGTGATGTCTGATGAAACCATGATGGTCGTATCCATGGATGGCTGGTTTGGCTGCGCCGGAATGGTGGCGGTGAAATCGAACTGGGAGGTAAAGGATGCATTACCCGGTTTGTTCTTTTTGCACGAGAGCAATGTCATCGCACATATAACGGTTAAAAATAATAGATGTTTCATAGCCTTATAATATAAATTTCATTACAAAATTATAATGGCGAAGATGTGATCTGATTATATAACTAATATATATTCTTACATGAATTACATGTCGAAAAATTATTGTAATTTATTTATTGCCAATTATTTGCGTCCGCAAAATATTATGTATTTTATTTACGGTATGGATACAGCCGGGGAGCAGAATGAGCTAATTTGCAGTCGACACACGTGTATGTTTGCAAAAACCGGTGAGGGATAAAGGTTAAAACAGGAAATATCCGGCAGGTAGTTTAAATATAACAATTGATGGAATTAGCATAAATGCAGTCATAAAAAGAAAAAAGATTTTTGCTGAAAAAAAACGAACACACTATTATGAAAGGCAAAATGTTTGGCAAAAGAACTTTTGATATTCTCCTGGTGGACGATGACCCGGATGAACTGCTTATTTTCGAATCCACTTTGAACGAACTTGCGATCGACCACCGTATCTCGTACAAAAGCAATGGGGTTGAAGCGCTGGAATACATGAAAAAACTGGACCAGCTGCCCGATGTTGTTTTTCTTGACATCAACATGCCGTACATGAATGGTATAGAGTGCCTGAAGGCTTTAAGAAAAGATCCCCGCTTCGGGAACATATGCATTGTTATTTATTCCACTTCGTGCAATGAAGAAGAAATTGAGGAAACATTTGTGAACGGAGCCAACATCTTCATGAAGAAAACAGGGGACATGGAGCAACTCAGGACCAATATCAAAAAGCTTCTCAGCTTTAACCTCAACTGCGCCCAGTCGTACATCAGGCGCGAAACGTTTATGTTCACTGTGGGCACGTACGCCTGACCTGACGCGTATCATTTACACGCCATAACATAAATTGGGTAACTTTGCAGGCGTCCATTGTTACCGATTGTTATGGGGCAGGCCTTACCATATGAGCTGATACTTATTGATGACGATCCGGAAGATATTGAGCTGTTCAGTTTGGCTATTGAAAATCTGAAATTTCCGGTGCGTTTCTCGTTTTTCAAAGGGTGTTTTGAAGCCCTTGAAGCGTTGGTGAATCGCGCAAAAGGAAGGTTTCCCGATGTTGTCTTTCTCGATGTGTTTATGAACCCTGTAGACGGCTTTGCCTGTTTAAAGGCTATCAAGGATAGCGAGCAGCTGGCGAAGATTCCTGTCATTATCTATTCACATGCGGTAAACCTGCACCAGAAAATGAAATTGAAAACATTGGGTGCCGGCGATATACTGATCAAGCCCATAGACATGAGGCAGCTTACAGAATATGTGATCCGCCTGATCAGCGAACGGGATGACTGACAAAAAAGCCTATCCGTTTTGTCCCTTCCTGTCAGGTCCTTTGTGTTTTATGCAAAAGGCAGTGCCGGACTCGCCATCAGCGCCGATAATATAAACCTGGCCATTGTATTCAACAGTCATTTCACCTTTTACCTGAGGTCCCAGCAAAGCCTGCAGTTGTTCGATATGCTTGTCGAGCTGCTGGGTTCGCCGCAGAGTTGCACCGTGTTGCAGGCTCATCATGCCGATCTGTTTTTTGTAATAAGCGGTTTCTTTCAGGTGGGGATCCAGTTTGTGAATATCATTCATCTCATGCTCCAGGGCCTGCAGTTTTTTCCGTTCCTCCACAGCCTGGTACAAAGCGGCTACAAAAGATAACGCCAGTTCAGAATTCATCAGTTAATAGTTTCAGGCAAGTTAGCTTATTAGGTGCAGATATATGTACTGATAGAGGTCATGCCAGATGGCAGGCGGCAGGTACGCCAGTTTAAACCACTAGCGCTCAGTCCTGAAAAGAACTTTTTATCATGCAAAATAATCGGTTAATTTGTGCCATTACTATGAAAAAAGCAGCCATACAACCGGACATACGAGATTATAACGACAGGCAGGCGACCCAGGACAAGGACATATGCGACCTGCTCAGCACGGAAATAACCAAGCACTTGCCGGAGGCCGAAAACAAAATCTGGCATGCTCATCCTGTCTGGTTCATTGAAGGCAACCCCATTGTGGGATATAGCAAACTGAAAGACAGTGTACGTTTATTGTTCTGGAGCGGGCAATCGTTCGAAGAGGAAGGCCTGCATAAGGAAGGCAGCTTCAAGGCCGCTGAGGCGCGCTATACATCAGTGACGCAGGTAAACACCGGGGATTTGCAGCGCTGGCTGGAAAAATCGAGGGATATCCAGTGGGATTATAAGAATATAGTTAAAAGGAAAGGTGTTCTGGAGCGGCTGAAGTAGGCTGAATACTACAGCAATAATTGCAAGCTTTTTGATTATTTCAGATGGTCCGTACAGACGGATTTGATAAAACTTTTGTCTTTTGTCCTGATGCACAGGTTAATGAAATCGCGAAGGATACGCCTGTCCTTGTGTGAATATATCCCCATTTCCTTATCAGCTTCATTCATCAGGTTTTTGATGATCTTATCTTTTTGCTCCATGACAACAGTATGCAGGTTTTAATCGTTATAAAAGGCCAGGGGGCGTAAAAAGCTCCCTGAGCCTTTCGTTTTGTGTATTCGATAAATTGCACTTACAAAATTGATATATGAGTGCCTAACAGGAATTATATAATCTGGCCGAACTGTTATATATTTTCCATATAAAGGTCGTTGGTTCAGAAGCGGTCCTCAAAAGTCCGGTTACGACATTATTTATTAAAGGAAATACTAAACATATGTATTGACAGATAAACATTTTTTC
>CALMKH010000069.1 GCA_937867025.1 uncultured Bacteroidota bacterium
TCGCGCCCGTCAAATTCAATCTGGCCGTTCTCGGGGCGTTCCAATCCCACCATGCATTTCATCAGCACGCTTTTTCCTCCGCCGCTTGAGCCTATGATCAGGTTGTTCTTGCCGCTCAGGAACTGGGCATTGATATCATATAATACCTGCCTGGCATCAAAACTCTTGTTTACATTCTTCAGTTCGATCATGCGTTTGTGCTACAATAATATTTCTGCCAGTATATAATCAAAAAACAATACAAGCACTGAGCTGTACACAACGGCCCTTGTGCTTGATTCACCCACGCCCAGCGCCCCTCCTGTGGTGTAAAAGCCCTGGTATGCGCTGACGGAGGTGATGATAAACGCAAAGGTAAATGCCTTGATGGTGCTGAAGAATAATGTGAAGCCCTTGAACGTGCTTCTCGCGCCACTAATGAATTCGTCGTGGGTCAGGATTCCGGAAAGCTCGCCTGCCGTATATCCTCCGTAAATGCTCAGCGTAATGGCAATGATATTGAGCATGGGTATCATCACCAGTCCTGCCAGTATTTTAGGCAATGCCAGGTAACCCGAAGCATTTATACCCATTACATCCAGTGCATCGATCTGTTCGCTGATGCGCATATTGCCGATTTCGGAAGCGATATGGGCGCCTACTTTACCTGAGAGCACAAGGCATGAAATGGTGGGACCGAGTTCCAGCATGGTGCTGTCGGATACAATAGTGCCGATAACGGATTTGGCAATGAATCCGCTCACCAGCTGGTAGGCTGTCTGCACGGTGGTTACCGCACCTATGAACAACGCGGTTATGGCGATAATGGGAAGAGACCCGATGCCGATTTTATACATTTCCTCTGAGAGCCGCTTAAAAAATATATTGGCTTTCTCAGGTTTGTAAACCATGCTTTTGAGAAACAGCAGGTAATGTCCGAAGTAATAAAAAAACCGTAAATTCATGCAACTATCAAATCAGGCGGTAAATATAGGACAAATTACGCGGTTTTTACCTGTATACCGCGTTCAGTAAAATCTCCCTGCGGCAGATCGGTTTTTCTTTGTAAGGAAAAACATGTAGGTTTGAAACCATGAATAGAACAGCGCTTGTCACAGGAGGGTCGAAAGGCATAGGCCTTGCTGTCGTTCAACTCTTTTTGCGGCAGGGTTTTGAAGTCATAGCCATTTCAAGGGCCCCGGGAGGCCTGACTGAATTAAAGGACCAATACCGGTCAAAGCTTCATATTCTCCCATCAGATTTTACGGACATGCATCAGGTGTCCGAAGCAGCGGAAAATGTGAGCAGGATCATTTCAAAACTCGACGTCCTGGTGAACAATGCCGGTATGTTCATTCCCGGACAGATCCATACGGAAGAGGCTGGCGTTTATGAAAAACTGATGGCCCTTAACATCTCGGCCCCGTATCATCTTACAAGAGCGCTGCTGCCGTTGATGACCCCTCACGGGGAGGGGTATATTTTCAACATGTGTTCCACAGCCAGCATCACACCTTACATCAACGGCGGAAGTTATTGTATCAGCAAACATGCGCTGCTCGGCTTTTCGAAAGTGCTGAGACAGGAAATGATGGCTTTCAATATCGGCGTAAGTGCTATCCTTCCCGGGGCAACATTCACCGAAAGCTGGGCCGGGACCGAGCATCCCGATTCACGTTTCATGACTCCCGACAATGTCGCGGAATGTATCTGGTTCGCCTGGCAGAACAGGAAAAATTGCGTTATGGAAGAAATACTTCTGAGGCCTGTAAAGGGTGATTTATAGCGGACAAATATGTTAAAAATCATCATTTTTTAATTATTTGAAATTCACTGCATTATATATTGTTTTAATTATTTGAAGGTTTTTTTCAATGAACATTGCAGCATTCACACTAATTTTGGCGTCTAATCTTTAGAAAAAATTACAAGTTTATGAAAAAATTAATTACAGTCGCTTTGACATTGTTCTACACAGGCGGAATGCTATTCGCCCAGTTACCCGCACCCAAACCTAAGGACTTGCCGAAAAACATCGTAAAGGAAGATAAGGTTGAGCTCAAATTCAGAAAGACTTCAGCTAAAAGAACTGCTGCCGGTCCTACCTGGTTCACTCCTTCCGAAACTATCAGGAATTTTAACGGCGGACCTACTTCTGCATATAGTTATACAACCATTTTCCCTGATACCAATGCTCTGTTCACCTATACAGACGGTCAGGGTGGAACTGTTACCAACGAAAACATCGTGAATTCAGTCGGTCTTATTTTCGACCCGAGGAGCCAAATCTATAGCAATGATGCTTTTGTTACCACCAGGTTTTCAAACTACACAGTGGACTCACTTAGGTTCACGTTCTTCTACAGGCGTTTTAACACAGATCCGAACATGGTGGATACCATCATCGTTACTACGTTTGACAGGACCAGCATAAGCAGGGGTTTCAATACCATTTATGCAGGTGCGGTTGATTATACCACCGACAGGTACAGGGCAAGCGGCGCCAACGCAACTGTTACGACCTTGCTGCTCACCATCGATGATACAGCTTCAACAGCCCAGGAAAGGACCATCGCTGTTAACAAAACCGTTTCTGCGAGCAATAACGGCTCTAACTATTTCGGAGCTACCATCAGCTACCTTCCAGGTTACAAAGGATACAACCACGGCCTTCCGTTTGACACTGTAGCCAACTTCTTCACAATGAAGAGAAGCGACAGCATGGTGAACACCTTCAGGGTTCTCGGTTACTACGATCCAAACATGTACACCGAAAGCACTACCATTCCTCCGATCAACGGCACCAGGATATACAACCACGGTATCGTTGCCGAGCCTACCCAGCGTTACAAACTGATTGCGAATGTAGATTACTACTATCCTGCTTTCTATAATACATCACACTTGTTCCCGGCCATCGATTTCCTCGTCAAGAGCCCGAACGTTTCTGTCAACAGCCTGAGCAGTGCTACCATCAGCAACATTTATCCTAACCCTGCCAAAGGCGGTAATGTCATGGTTGAACTAAAATCGGAGGTATCTGCAAACGCTCATATCAGCATCACCGATGTAACAGGTAAGGTGATAAAAACCCTTTCTCACGATCTTACAACAGGCGATAACAACATCAGCCTGAACGTTGATGGCCTGAGCAAAGGCATTTACTTCGTGGCTGTAAAGGCTGAAGGCATCAACACCATCAGCAAGCTGACCATCGAATAAGCAATAATATAAACATATTCAGGATCCCCGGCATAAAGCCGGGGATTTTTTGTTTATGGCCGTACCGTGCCCGGGTATATCCGTGAATCAGGCCCAGGTACGGATACCGTGCAATTCCGAGTGGGTTCGCGAGGAGGCCGGTTAATTAAAAAAATTGCTTTTACTTTGGGGGGCGTACTGCGGCAAATTGTATTAATGGTATTCAATTATGAAACAAGTCCTTGCTTCAGGAACACTATTCATGTTATCAGTCCTGCTTAGTTTTAACTGTACAAAGCTGCCAGATCAGCCAGACCTGAATGCCATAAAGCTCAACCTTCCTCTTGAGCCATTTGAGTACAACATTCTTCGCACTTCAGCGGGAAATAAGTATCTCCGCTACGAGGATTCAAGCATAATAGATAACAACAAGGCCACTATCGGCCGGATTCTTTTTTATGACAAGGCCCTTTCCATCAATAATTCCATTTCCTGTTCCTCATGTCATTCCCAGGAAAACGCTTTTGCCGATGCGGTGCCTTTCAGTAAAGGATTTGAAGGCGTTTCGACTTTGAGGAATTCCATGCATATCACCAATCTGTTTGATTCCAGGAAGGCCGGTTACTTTTGGGATGGCCGTGAGAGCAGGATAGAAGAGATGGTGTTTGCGCCAATAGCCAACCATATTGAGATGGGATTCGGGCAAATAGAATTTATACCAGAGAAAATTGGCAATCTTCCATATTACAGGTCATTGTTCATGACGTGTTACGGCGATGCACAGGTAACGGAAAAGCGCATGAGGGAATGCTTAGGTCAATTCCTTTATTCCATTGTCAGTGAAAACAGCAAGTTTGATAAAAGTTTACAAAATCCCCTGGTAAAATTAAGCGAAGAAGAACGATGGGGCCTTTCTGTTTTTGAGAGGAATTGTATGTCCTGTCATGCCATAACCGATGACAATGAATTCAGCTTATGGAGAGATACTATAACATATGCCAATATAGGCCTTGATGTAAATGATGCAGATAAAGGACGCAACGGCCTTTATAAAATCCCCAGTCTTAGAAATGTCTCTAAAACGGCGCCATACATGCACGACGGACGTTTTAAAACCTTGCCGGAAGTGCTTAATCATTACAGGAGCGGGATTAAGGCGAATCCCAATCTCAGTGAGCATTTTGGCGGGAAGCAGGGTCCGTGGCAATTGTATATGTCAGACCATGAAGTGGATTTTTTACTGGCTTTTCTTAAAACACTGGATGATGATGAAGTGACAAAAGATCCGAAATTTTCATCCCCATTTTAAATGACCTGGATATGAAAGCTAATCTCTTGCTGTTTATGGCATTCCTGCTCAGCCTTAACAGGATTTCAGGGCACCATGGTCCCGACTGGGGGTATAAGAAGAGAGGTTTGCATCTTATGATATCTGCAGGTCCTGCCATACTTCATACGGTCAGGCATAACCCTGCAAATTTCTTTTATTCCAGGATTTTGGTCGAACCCCAGTTCAATTTTGAACGATACACGTTTGGTCTGGGTTTGGCAAAGAGGCGCAGTCACACGGCATTTACCGTCAATAATCAGCCTTACAAAGATAAGTCCCGGCAGTTTTCACTGATGCCCACATGCAGTTATCTTCTGGTAAATTCGGGGCGTTGGCAGGTTTATACCGGATTAGGACTTGTTTACAACTATGCGGATACCTTGCGAACGATCTCATCGGATATTGAAGTTATTACAAAACGGTCGAAAATTGTCGAAACGGGGTGTTCGGTTTTCGGCAGAATACACTACAGGATTAGCAAAAGGATCAGCCTGGCGCTCGAACTGCCCCTGTATCTTACCAGGGCCCGGACGGTTGTTGAAGAGAATTATCCGTTGACTCCTTCCATGTCGTCCGAAAAGAAAGGCAGGTATACGTATCAGACAATGTTCTTTATACCATCTAACATATTTCTCAGGTTGTCAATTTAAATTGAAAGACTGATTTTAATCTGTTTTTACGTCTCCCCGGTTCCCGTCAGATCAGTTAATTTTGTAAACTGTATGTCCGGAACATATTAATCAACCGGTGTCTGTATGATGTCAACCAGGCTGCATATGCTGAAATTCGCGACCTTGGTGGGTCTTCCTGCCATTATCTTATGGATGCTGTCGTCCCTGTTCAGAACAGATAGAGAAGCTGCAGGAAGGATTAAAACCGATCTCCCGGACACTGCGGCAATGCAGAAAACAGTCAAGAGGCAATCGACTGACAGAACCGCTTTGCTGAGGGACAGCATTGTGAATTTCGGGAAAAGCCTGCTGGGAACCCGTTATGTCCCGGGCGCCTGCAGCCGCGACGGGTTCGACTGTTCAGGTTTCGTGTATTATGTTTTTCAGCATGTGAATGTCAAAGTTCCGCGGAGTTCTTCCGGGTACGGCGATTTTGGCAGGGAGATACCCCTTGACAGCGTGAGAAAGGGCGATGTGCTGGTGTTCCTGAGTCCTACCAGGAATGCCATTGGCCATGTGGGCATTGTCAGCAATCCAAAAGGGAAGGAGAGTGACTTCATTCATGCGTCATCCGGCCGCGAGATGAAGGTCATGGTCACCAGCCTGAAACAGGAGCAATATGCACGCCGCTTTGTAAAGGCAGTAGATGTATTGCCTGCGTTGTAATTCATAAATGATGATGTCATGGCTGCTGGCGTGAGCGAGACGGATTTTCATCAGGCGAACAGGTTATAGGTCGTGGTTAAATCCGGCGTTTTAAGTAGAAACAGAAAAAGGGCCGTCGTCCTGACAGCCCTTTTCCCGTAAACCTGTTAGTATCAATCCGGTTTACCTGATAACTGAAATCTGTTGTGTGAATTTTTCATTGTCATTTGTCACCTCTACAGAATATATGCCTGCGGAAGCATTGCTGAGGACAATTTTGACAGGCGTTTCGCCAAATGTATGCGGAACATGGTAGACCTCTCGTCCCTGCTGGTCCCTGACGATGACATTATAGTTGCCTTCCCGGCCGATAAGTTGCACCGTGAAGCTGCCATGATTAGGGTTCTCATAGACGCTCAGCACATGGCCGTTCTGCTCAGCGGCGTCCCTATGCTCCCTGATTCCCACGGATGGATTCTGTGAGGGTAATCCGCCCCCGGCACCGATCCATTTACATATTTTCGTCGAACACCTGGCTATTTCATTTCCAAGGCTGTCATAGAGGCAGTTTGTAACGTGAAGACATACATACCATGGCCCGGGCGTCGTAAACTTATACCTTAGCGTGGGGATGGTACCCATTGGGATCATAAACGGAGGGCCGTCATGGATTTCCCAATCGTATTGGCATAATGTTCCCGAACCTATGGAAGCATCGGTGAAATCAAATTCGTCAATAGCCCCTGCTACAGGGGTAAACGTAAAGTCGGCTATCACTGCACATGGATTCGCTTTAACCGGTACAGGCTTGCATTTCCTGTCGCAGCACGTGTGGCCCTGACTGTCTTTGTAAAGCATAGTCAGGCAGACATTGATGACTGTGTCCCTGACAAAATTAAACGTGTGGGTCGGGCTGAATTGGTCGGATGTAGTGCCGTCGTCAAAGCTCCATAAGGTACCTGTATGAATGGTGATGCCGGTACCTGTATTGTTAAAGGTAATAGGATTGGTGTTGCCGGTGAAGGTGAAATCCGGTTTGGAAATGCAGCAAGATCCAATAACTATTGGGAACTTAAGTTCTTCGTGGCATCCCTTTTTGCTGTTCCATATTCTCAGGGTCCATTCGCCGCTCAGGGACGAATACACACCCGGGATGCTCTGGGTTTTGCCCGTATACGGATGTCCGTTTGGATCAACCCATTCGTAATCATTAAAGCCGATGTGGGAGCATGTTGTGGGAGCATTGTAGTCGAGGTTGAGGGTGCTTAGGCAGGGTACAGCATTCGCAGGCCGGATGATGCGTGACGTATCCGACCACGGGGTAACATAAATGGTGTCGTATAGTACTTCCCTGATGCAGGTTCCGCATGGACTGTTGGGATCTGTGATTTCGATCCTGTAGATTGTTGTTGAGCAGGGTTTGGCAATTACGACGCTGCGTGAGGCGTTAAGACTTTTAACATTAGGTATCCATGTAGCTATGGTATTTCCGGGCATTCCGCTTATGATCAGCTGCACGGAATCATCACAGCCTGTGATGGTGTCTTTGTTGGAAGAGGAAGAAAGATTGTAGGGGGCAGGTTCTTTTGTCACCCTGATATCATCCACTTCAAGAATATAGTTTATATTGTATTGTGCCGGTCCTGGAGGAGGCGGACCCATGGGATTCATAGGGTAAAACCAGAGGCAGTTGTAATTACCGTTTGGGGTGAATGTAACGCTTATGAATTGCCAGTCGGTCGCGCCAGTGTTGGGATTAACGTTGCTTTGAGGCGGGCCATAGTAAGATTGGTCAATGAGTTGCTGGCTTACGCTTGGCAGGGTTGCCGGACCGGAGTTGCCGGTACTTGTCAGGTTGTTGGCAGCATATACGTAAAGCCGTCCGAATCCGTTGCCCGGCCAGCCGGAATTGTTCCTTACCCAGAAACAAATGCGGTAGGGGGTGTCTTTCTCGAAATTGTAACATGTAAATGCTCCGCACCCTGTATTCAGGTACGACCACATGCTGAGTGATTGAGAACCGACCCCGGTGGAGGTTGGCGCATTATTGTTGCTGAAAAACAAAACCCCGTGCGATGTGTGCCAATCCGTGGTGCCGTTGTCTACGTGCTGGTCCTGGACACATGTATTTATCGTGTTGGTACATGGTTGCGTTTGGGCGAATGCTGTTGTTGCATACATGCATACCTGGATCAATACCAGGAAAAATATCTTTTTATTCATAATATTAATTTTTACGTGACTATTCATTTTGGTTAAGGGATTTCAATGATTTCACACCACTCCTCTTCACAGGGGGTCGATGTATTTGGAATACAATACCTTACCTTCAGGCATACATGATACCTGTTGCCCGGTCCCGGCAGGGGAGGACCAAGGTTGATAAGCGGATTTGGAATGCCATTGGCCGATGTAATGACGACGCCATTCACTTTCCATTCATAAGCTCCGGTGGGGCATGGAGAATTTCCGCCTACAGATTTGTCGGTGAACTGCACCAGGGTTGTACCGGGTGTGACAAGCGCATAATCAAAGGCAGCTTTAGGATCGCACCCGAAATCGCAAACGTCCACTTCCTTACACACCCTGGCACAACAGGTTGAGCCATCCTGTTCGACAACGGCTGTCAGGCAAACGGTTGTAGGTCCCCAGAATTGCCTGTAGATATGTGAGGGATTCCTGATGCTTGAGGAATTGCCATCACCGAAATCCCAATGCCATTCACCGAGAATTACCGGGTTGCCGCCGATCGAATCAAGCGTCAGGTTTTCAAAACGTATGGGATTACAGCCGATAGGTTTGAAGTCTACAAAAAGCTTGCAGCAATCCATTACCACTGACGTGTAAAACGTATCGACACAACCCTGGGGTGTTGTCACTATGACATAATAGAGTCCCTGGTCGGCGGATGTTGAGGAGATTTTTATGTATTTGGATGAGCTGGACAGTAACGTGCCGGGGTTCTTCTGTGAATACCAGCGGTATGAACTACCCGGACATGGGGTGGCATGAATAAATTCCAGGTCGATCGTGCTTCCGCAAGGCTTTCCGGTTGTATTGTTTATCGAACCGCCCGGTTGTACATAGACAGTGACAGGCCTGGTATATGAGCACTGGTTTTGTGCGCAAAAGAATGTAGCAGTGTATACAGTGGTATCGCACGGGCTTGCAGTCACTGTATTCCCGACGCCGTTTGAAGGTGTCAGGCCGTTGGTCGGGCTCCAGGTAACACTCATCGGATTGGTGCTTGTGGCAGTCAGCACCGAATTTCCGCAGACATTGATAACCGGGGGAGTTGCAGTGGCATTCGTACCAGGTGTTACAAACACTGTAATATTCCTTGTATATACACAACCATTGGAGCAAGTGAATGTGGCTGTATAGGTAGTGGTCTGACATGGCCTCACAGTCACTGTATTCCCGCTTCCCGTCATATTGGTGGTTGGTGACCAGGTAACATTCATCGGGTTGGCGCTTGTGGCGGTTAGAGTAGAACTACCGCAGCCGCTTATGCTTTGCGGGCTGGCCGTGACATTTACCCCCGGATCCACTGTGACTGTCACCTGCTCTGTTCCCGATGTGCAGGTATATGGCCAGCAATTAACCAGGGAATATGTGGCGGTATAGGTAGTTGTCTCGCATGGACTGGCATAAACTGTGCTTCCTGTAGTTGAGTTTAATTTATAATTAGGACTCCAGCTGATATTCAGTTGATTGTTGCTGCTTGCATTGAGCGTCGAGGTGCCACAACCATTAATTGTGGAAGGTGTGGCTGTCAAAATTGGAACTTCAATGACCCCTACATCATCGACGACAACAGCATACGAATTTCCAAGGTTGGGGACGTAAACTCTAAGCTGTGTAAAATTGCTGTTAGCTGTAAATATGGCTGTTTGCAAGCTCATGTTTTTCGGACTGGATGTAGAATAATTGTAGAAATTAATGCTGGCAATCTGCTGACCTGAGGACCCGTTATGCGCTTCGAGTATAATATTGCCAGACGATGTTGTATTGGGATTGTACCCCAGAAAACAGACCTTATACTTCCTGCCTGATACAAAGTTGAAGCAAGCATAAATTCCTTCTGAATTATCGAGTCTGACACCGTGAGAAGCAATAGTTCCCTCGGCATACAACGGACTGCCAGATAGGACATACCAGTCGGGGAGTGTTGAATTAACCGGTTGTCCCCATGCAGGCAGGGAAGGATTCCCGTTCATTCCTGGATTATAAATGCAGGGAGGCGGCGAAGAGCACTGGCCATAAAGCGTGGGCCGTGCCAGGATGGCAAATACTACCATCAGCAAAATTTTACTTTTCATATTTTTTAATTTTTAAGGTTACTTGAATCAGAAGTTTGCATTCTGTTGACAAAAAGAGGTTTCCGCAACCGGTGCGGAATTATTGTTAATAGAAATGTTTCCATAGGTCTTGTTTTAGTTTGGACAAAACTAACCGCATGGATAACACGATAAAAGCGATACTTCACATACAACCGCTTTTGCCTTTGCAAAACCGGGTTTTGACTTTATGAAATGGATTTTGAAAAGTTGTTCAGAAGAAGCTTTTACAGTTTTGGGACTATTCTCCCACGACTAAAATTATGAATACATAATTTCTGATACCTGATATCCATTATCCAGTTATATCAGATGCGAAGCCATTTTTATCTTCTGAATAATTGCTTCTTTATCTTTGGGACTTATGGGAATTTTAGCCTGGTTGTCCATCAGAAGGTAGCCACTGTCATTGCGATGCAATTCGGAAATATGTTCAATATTGACAAGATAACTCTTATGTACACGGATAAATCCTTTTGTTGCCAGTGTCTCTTCAAAATCCTTTATTTTCCTGGTAATGGTGACAGCCTTTGATTCTGAAAGATGCATTACAGAATAACTTCCATCTGCTTCTATGTAAATAATGTCCCGGGTTTGGTAATAACTTAGCCCGTTCTTATTGGGAACTGCTATCCTGCAGGAGTTTTTCCCATTGAGCTCTGTTATCAGCGCGGTTATGTCCGGAACCGGCTTAAGTCTCCTGATATCCTCCATGACTTTTTGGATGGCTGCATTGAATTCGGCCCGGATAACGGGCTTAAACAGGTAGTCGAAAGCATGATATTTAATGGCCTTCAGAACATACCGGTCGTAGGCCGTAATGAATATGACATGTGAACGCATTCCGGGAAAATGTTCAAGAATTTCAAAGCTCAGGCTGCTCCCGAGTTCGATATCCAGCAGCAATATATCGGGTTCATACCGTCTTATGGCTTCAACGGCTTCCTCAAGGGTCCTGCAGGAGGCGCAAAGCCGTATCTCTTTTTCATAGGCCGCGATATACGAACCGAGCACCTCAAGCGATGCAATCTCATCGTCGACAATTATGGTTTTAATCATAGTTTATAAGTGGCAGATAAAATTCTATTAATGTCCCGGCGGGATGTTTATCCGGTGTATAAAGATCAGTAATGCGGAACAGGTCCTCAGAAAATTTTCTGCCCCAAACCTGACTGATCCTTTTTAATGTGACCTTAATGCCGGACGAACTGCGGTCTTCATTGGCAAGGTAGGCCTGCTTCCTTTTTGCTGTTTCAAGGGTTTTCTCCCTTCCCACGCCATCATCCCTTATCGAGAGCTTGATGCGTTCTGTTTCTTTCTCAATGTGTATCCAGATGTTGCCGCCTTCGTTTTTCGAGCGAAATCCATGGAGTATGGAATTCTCCACGAAAGGCTGCACCAGGAACGGTGGTACCATTATTAAAGCAGGGATTACCTGGTCGTCATAGGAGATATGCAGCCTGAACCGGTTGGAAAATCTCATATTTTCCATTTCAACATATAGCGCAACTGCTTCGAGATCTTTCTCGAGCGGGATGGCTCTTTCTCCCGAATTGTTGAATATTGTGCGCATAAGCCTGGAAAACAGGGCGAGGTAGTCTATTGATGCATCCGTTTCATGTTTTTTAATATAATTTTGTATGGCGTTCATTGAATTGTAGATGAAATGAGGGTTCATCTGCGAGCGGAGGGCCTTATCCCTGAAACTGTTCAGATCGTTCTGTATCTGCGCCTGCTGCCTTATTTTGCGGATACGCCTTGCAACAAGGGTATAGATAAGCCAGGCGACAAGCAGGCAGACCAGGCTGATAAACCACCATGTTTTCCAAAACGGCGGCAATATGGAGAATGAGTAGCTGATCCTTCCCGGTCGAAGTTTCCCGTCGGCATCTATGACATACACCTCGAACGTATAATCTCCCGGCAACAGCGCATTGTAGATGACGGACCTCCCCGATGAAAAACTCCATTTGTCATCGCTTCCGGCCAGCCTGTACTTATAGGTCAGTTTGGATGCATGCTG
>CALMKH010000070.1 GCA_937867025.1 uncultured Bacteroidota bacterium
TTATTCTAAGTGCTTAAAAAATAGTCAATGAATCACCAATAGATGTGTATTTTTGGAGCCTAAACCTAAACTTTAAATATGAAGAAACTCTTACTTAATTTTCTGAGTGCAATGCTCATCCTGAATGTTATTCAGGTAAGTGCACAATCATACCGCTGGGCTAAAGCCCTGGGCGGTAACCTGGATGACAATGGATACCACCTGGCAATGGACGGCAGCGGAAATGTATATGTGCTTGGGTATTTCCAGGGAACGGCGGATTTTGATCCTTCTGCAGGAACAGCCAACCTGACAGCAGCAGGCAACTCCGACGTATTTATTGCAAAATACGATGCGAATGGAAATTATATCTGGGCCAAGGGACTCGGGGGAACCGATTATGAATTCGGCAACAGTATTGCTCTGGACGCAGCAGGCAATGTGTATATAACCGGGATATTCAGGTCAACTGCTGATTTTGACCCCTCAGGCGGTACAGCTGCATTGGTTTCAGCGGGTGGAGATGATATCTTTATTGCCAAATATGATGCAAGCGGCAACTATACATGGTCAAAACGAATTGGCTCCGGTGGTTATGATTATAGCCAGGGCATTGCTGTTGATGTGAACGGCAACTGTTATATAACCGGTTATTTTTCCGGCACAGTTGATTTTGATCCGTCAGGAGGAACGGTAAACCTTTCAGCAATAGTCAATGATGCATTTGTCGCTAAATACAGTTCGGCAGGCAATTATGTGTGGGCGAAAGATATAGGCGGTACCTGGGACGATTATGGACAGGCCATAACGCTTGATGCCAATAGTAATGTATATATCACCGGACGGTTTAACGGCACTGTCAATTTTGGAGGGTCAGGCAGTTTGCAGTCCTCAGGCGGGGAGGATATTTTTCTCGCCAAGTACAGTTCTGCGGGCACTTATGCATGGGCCATCAATATGGGATCTTCAGGAGCCACCACAGGGGACGGCAAGGGAATAAAAGTTGATAAGAGCGGGAATGTGTACCTTACAGGGTTCATCTATGGTATTATGGATTTTGATCCATCGGCAGGGACAGCCGACCTTACTCCGGCTGGTGCAGAAGATATTTTTCTCGCCAAGTACAACTCCGCCGGTACTTATGTATGGGCCATCAATATGGGTGGCAAGAGTCCTGACTATGGCCTGTCCCTGTCCCTCGACGGCGCCGGAAATCCCTTTATTACTGGTTTTTTTAGCGATACCGCCGATTTTGACCCCTCATCGGAAACAATCAAGTTAAGCTCATCCGGAGCCTGGGATATTTTCCTTGCGAAATACAATCCGGATGGCATTTGCCAATGGGCAAAACATATGGGTGGCACCGGTAATGAAAAAGGTCAGGCTATGGTTATTGATGCTAATACGGACATATGGCTTACGGGCTATTTCACGGGCACATGTGATTTTGATCCTTCGTCCGGCACCGCGAACCTGACTGCAGCGGGCCAGGTAGACGTATTCCTGTCCAAGTATTGCGGCAATGTTCCAGCACTTCCGGGAACCATTCAAGGCAATCCTTCCATCTGTTCCGGTAACAGCTATACCTATTCGGTGACCAAGGACAGCACGGCAACCCTCTACACATGGACTCTGCCAAACGGGTGGACAGGCACAAGCACTACAAACAGCATTACAGTTACTCCCGGTACTACCGGCGGAACGCTCAGTGTGGCGGCGCAAAACAGTTGTGGAGTATCAACCGCCCGTACGCTCAATATTACAGTGACCGCGCTGGACATATCGGTCAGCCGGGCACCGGGCCAACTAACCGCCAATGCAACAGGAGCCGGCTATCAGTGGCTCGACTGCAGCGATGCCTATGCACCCATAAGCGGTGCAACTGCAAAAACCTTCATGCCGGATGCCAACGGTCATTACGCTGTTGCCGTTACAGTAAACGGATGCACTGATACCAGTATCTGTTATAATGCCTTTCCTGTGGGAATTGATGAATATGTGACAGGTTCAGTCAGCATATATCCCAATCCTTGTGATGGACACGTGTTTATAGACTTTGGCGATGCAGGTGAAGACGTATTGGTAGTGGTAAGGAATCTATGGGGACAAAAGGTCCTTGAACAGATGTACAGCAGCGGAGACAAATCTGGTATATTCATTGATGCCCCCGATGGCATGTATGTAGTGACCCTGACTCATAAGGAAGGATATATCACTGCCGGAAAAGTAGTGGTCAGAAGGTAGGATTCCTGACGGGCAATTGCTGATATTGCTCAGTTTCAGTTTTAATGCCTTTGAAAAAAGCAGGTGGTTTTCTAAGTTTGTTGACAAACCATTTAAACCATGAAACGCAAGACCCTGCAACTCATTTTACTGACCGGCATATACATGGCCTGTTTAAGTCCCGTTACCGGGATTGCCCAGCTCCTCAACAATACAAGCTGGCGGGCGGTAGGCGACCTGGCGATAGCGCTTGACAACAACGGCATCGATACGCTTACCATGACATTCCTTCCAAACAACAGGATGGAGTTCCGGTATTTTGCCAACAACACGAACAGCACGTCATACGGCCTCTGGTGGCAACAGGCGCCCGGTTATTTTAAATTTGCAGACACGTCCACCTCAGGGGTGTCGCTTCTCTGCAACGCCGATGATAGCGCGTATGTGCAATACACCATCGATACCGGTGTCATGCATTTTGCCAATATGCAGGACAGCTGCGGGACGCGGGGGGCTTTGTTCACCGACAGCAAATGGCGGCTGGTGGACAATAATGTCAGTGTTGGGGAAGCCATGGAAACAGCGCCGACCGTGCGTATCTGGCCGAATCCAAGCACCGGAAAGCTTTATGTGCAGGCGGACCGTCGCACGGACGAACTGGCCGAGATCCGGGTATATGACCATTGCGGACAGAACGTTCTCAGTCTTCCTGCCACAGGCAGTGTCACCGAAATAACGCTTACATCATGGCCCCCGGGACTGTATATGATCGGTGTAGGCCCGGGAGCGGGTGCGTCGATGCTTTACAAGGTGATGTTAGTGCATTAAAAGCTAAAGTATCTCATCCATCTTCATCTCATCAATGCAGGTGATTTGATTCCAACGACCTGCTTCCAGGATAATCCGGCCACATGCATTTGTCAAAAATCTGACATGCCCTGCTTGATCTTCATTACTGAAGCTTAACTTTGTTAAATGACAAACTTTCTAAACCGCGCTGGCTTACTCCTGGGGATCTTTTTTGTTTCATATTCTGTCCGGGCGCAAAAAAATGAATTGGGTTTTGAGTGTTTCTCTCCCATCATGACACCGTCCATGATGATGCCCCGAGGATTTTTGTGGGAGCCAGGTTCTAGAAATCGGCGCGAAAATGAAGCACGCTCCGGCTGTTCTGTTAAGGTAAACGGAGCGGGAACAGCACCGGTTTTCAAGCAGCTTTTGCCTTTACTCCAGTAAATGTGAT
>CALMKH010000071.1 GCA_937867025.1 uncultured Bacteroidota bacterium
GTTTACGCACTCGAAAAAAATATCCTGTGGAACTATCACGGCGAGTTCTGGAAGAACGGACAGACCAATATCTGGAACCATTTCTACGACAACGGCCTGATGATCGGACAGTTCGGAACCACCTCCCTGGACGGACAGAAGATCGACATCGAAGCCTTTGCCATGGGTGCAGGAAACGTCTTCTCCTCCACCCTGGTCAAATACGGAAACGACTATTACATCTACCACAACGACGAAAGCGTCCATGCAGGCGTGCACAGGTGGAAGATTTCTGGACTCAACACCATTCAGGAACAGGTCATTGCCCTGAATTATGCGCCGCGTGTTCCCGGCGGGCTCGACGGGTATTATTATAACGGTAAAAATCTTGACAATACACGCCTGGCAACAGGCATGCTGCATCCTTCCGTAAACATACAGGGACCTCCTCCTCAAATCAGCAATTCCGGGGATTACTCGGCAAGATGGGAAGGATTCATAAAAACTGACATAAGCGGTGAGCATGTGTTCTATGTTCAGGCTGACAGGGGAACAAGATTATGGGTAGACGGCCAACTCATCATTAACCAATGGGAAAACACCGTCAATACAGAATTCAAGAGCTTTCCTGTTCAACTCGAGCATTCAACATTATACAGGGTCAGACTGGAATCAAACGGAGGAAGCACCAGGTTTCTATGGTCAAAACCCTCATCTCCCAAACAACTCGTGCCGCCAGCGCATCTGTACCCATCATCCTCATTCGCCAAAGAAGAAAAAGAAGAAGGGATAGACCTTCTTGAAGGACTTCACCCGCATCATGTGCTGGAAGACGGCCTGTATGGCTGGTACAGGAATCCTGCCGGTGAAGACACCATCAGTGGGCACCAGTTCTGGAGCCTGAAAACAAATATCAAAACCAAAAGAACACACAGGCCGGACCTGTACATGACTTTCCAGAGGGACAATGGGTTATATTATGCCGCCAGGTCACTCGGGCAGGTCAGCGAGTGTCTCTCCTCATGGAGCATCAAAGGCAGGATCAATTTCGATGACAATCACGGCAGCTGGGATGATCAGGGAGGTTCATATATAGATGTTCTGGATACAGATGGAAAAATAATTGCCAGAATAACCCAGGAACTGATCTTTGACGATGCCCATACATTCCCGACCCAGATAAAATGTAATGGAGAAGCCATTTTTAATGACGTGTACTCCAGGGTAGAACACGTCCTTTCAAGTGAACGGGACTTTGAACTTTCAGTCACCGCCGGTGGAATCATTTTCAGTTATGCTGATTTTGTTCCTTTGGCGGCGCCCTTCTACGATGCATCATGCCAGTGGAAAAAACCGGCCGGCATCAGGTTCGGGTTCCAGGGAGGAAACAACAATTATCAGCGTGCGTTGGATATTAGCAGTCTGAGATTTAATGCTCCCCTGGCCCCGGCCATTCACATCTCAGGCAATTCATCCTTTTGCGCCGGAGGTTCCGTTGAACTGACAGCACCGCCGGCGAGTTCCTATGCCTGGACAAGTGGAGAAACAACACGTTCGATTACTGCACATGCGGAAGGCAATTACCGTGTCACTACCTATGATGCGCAAGGATGCGGTTCTTTATCAGCCGGCGTAGAAGTGAGGGTTAATCCCCTTCCCCGGCCAAACATTGTATCAAGCGGTTCGAACCTGGTGTCCAACTATACAAATGGAAACCAATGGTATTTAAACGATGAAATAATATCCGGAGCCAATCTGCCGGTTTATCCCTTAACAATCAAAGGAAAGTACACTGTCGTGGTGACGGATAGCAACCAATGCAGCGGATCGGCATCATTTAATTACACTACGGCGATACAGGCCTTGGAAGCCGGACAAATCAGTATCTTCCCCAACCCCGGCACTGGCATATTCCGGCTTGTAATTCCCGGTGAAACGGAGGGCGGGATACGCATATTTGATATGAATGGCCAACAGGTATTGGAAACAGGGGTTGAGCATGAAATCAATCTCGCGGGTTATACTCCGGGGGTTTATACCCTTATTTTCATGGGTAACAAGCATACAGAACGGCATAAAATCGTATTAAACAAGTAACGTAATGCGGATAGAGGACTTAAAATTTGTTAAAAAAATAAAATTAGGATAAATTCGCCACAAATTGAAAAAGAAGGTATTTTTTATAACCACAGTCCTGTTTTGCCTTGTCCAGGCGACTAACCTTGTCATGACCTTTCTCAATGATTGCCTCCAGTTGACCGAGATACTGGTAGAAAATGAGGACAGTGAAAGGACAGGTCGTCAGGATTGCCAGACAGAAGAATGGAATGCATTTCTTTTGCAGGACCTGCTCCCTCCCTACTACTCAAAGGATTACAGGAACTGGCAGGCTTTCCGTTCCAGCGAACTGACTTCTTACCTTCAGCAGCCTGATACCCCACCGCCAAATGAGGCGCAATCTCACTCTTAAACTGAAAATCAAAACTTACACTTAAAAAATTGCCGGAATTATCAACAGATATCATAACAAGCGCGTCGGCCTTCGGGTACGGGTGGGAGCCCCTGTGTTCCAACTTTTACCGGAATACACGCAGGTATGATAATGTCTTAATGGCCGGCCCACAGTTATCCATTCATGAAAACACTTCAAAAACAATCGATTCACAGCTATAATATCAGCAAATATGCCCAACAACCTGTTTTAACAGTACCTTTCGAAATAGAAAGAGGCGAAACACAGAGAAATGTCAACTCGAAGGTCCTGAAAAGCCTGTTTGGCCGTTTACCCCATGATGCAAGGGTGCTTGATCTCCCCTGCGGCAAATTACTGTTCCTTAAATATCTCAAACGCTTATATCCCGCAGCCAGGCTAGCCGGGGCAGACATCATCCCCCAGGATGCAAGGCACGACATTGAATTTTTTCAAATGGATCTGAGCAGGGAGTTTGAAATTCCCGTGTATGAAAAGTTCGATCTCATCACATCCATCAGCGGCATCATGATGTTCGGAAACACTCAGAAATTTATTGAGAATTGTTCCGAGAGGCTCGAAGAAAACGGTCTTTTGGTTATAACCAATGATAATTCGCTGACCATTATGGACAGGTTGAGATATATGTTCCTCGGAAGGGTCAGAATGTTCAGCCCGTATTATGAAAACGACGAGGCGATGACCCAGAACATCCATATTCCCGAGCTGATCAGGCTGATGAGAATAAACGGTCTGAATATCGATAAGATTGAATATACGTCATTTTATTTCAGGGACCTGATATTTGTGCCTTTCGCGCTGCTGATCTACCCGATTCAATATCTCTATCTTCAGAGAATAAAGACCAGGCTGCCCAAGGCCATACGGCAACAGATGTACCAGTTCAGGCATTTGCTCTGCAGGCATTACATCATAACAGGCAGCAAAATCTAATAGACGGCTTTGCCGTCCTGTACCTTTTAACGGACCCCGGTTAACAAATTCAGGGATTTTTGTCTCTGTGGCTTGCCATTCCTCTTTGGAATTTGATAAATTTTAACGTTATTTGCTCCAAAACCGAAAAGATAACGCATTATGATTCAATTTGTTCTCTACATTAACATGATTAAAGCCTTTTAAGGCCATATTCTAAAACTCAGACTGAATCATTATTCAAAACACACCCGATGCTCTTTAACTCAATTGAATTCCTGATTTTCCTGCCAATAGTCTTCATCATCTATTGGTTTATCCTTAACAAAAATCTCCGGCTTCAGAACTTATTGCTGGTTGTTGCCAGCTACATTTTTTACGGATGGTGGGACTGGCGTTTTCTGCCCATGATGTTTTTCACCACCCTGGTAGATTATTTTGTGGGACTGGGCTTAAAAAAATGGGATGCCAAGCAGAATAAAAGAAAATGGCTGTTGGGAACCAGTATCGTGCTCAACCTTGGTTTACTGGCTTTTTTTAAATACTATAATTTCTTTATCCAGAGTTTTATTGACGCCTTTACCTTCTTCGGCCAAAAGCCCAATATTCACACGTTGAAAATCCTGTTACCCGTAGGTATAAGTTTCTATACGTTTCAAACCATGAGCTATGCCATTGACGTGTATTACAGGAAACTGGAGCCTACAAAAGATATCGTCTCATTCTTTGCATTTGTAAGCTTCTTTCCACAGCTTGTGGCCGGACCGATCGAGAGGGCTACCAACCTTTTACCGCAGTTTTACGTAAAACGCCGCTTCGAGCCGGACAAGGCTTATGACGGATTGAGGCAAATGTTGTGGGGCCTGTTCAAGAAGATTGTCATTGCGGATAAATGCGCTCCTTTTGTGAATGACATATTTTCGCACTACCAGGATTTTTCGGGCAGCACCCTGCTGCTGGGAGCCGTGCTGTTCCTGATACAGTTATACTGCGATTTTTCAGGATATTCCGATATTGCAATAGGTTCGGCAAGGTTATTCGGTTTCAGACTCATGCAGAATTTTGCATTTCCGTTCTTTTCACGGAACCAGCCCGAATTGTGGAGGCGATGGCATATTTCACTCACATCCTGGTTCCAGGATTACGTTTATTTCCCGCTCGGGGGAAGCCGCCGGGGCAAATGGATAAAAATCCGCAACATATTCATTGTGTTCCTGCTTAGCGGGCTCTGGCACGGGGCTAACTGGACATACATTTTCTGGGGATTCATGTTTGCCGTATACCTTCTGCCCTCACTGCTCAATGACCACCCTAAGCCTATGACCAAGATAGTGGCAGAAGGCAAACTGTTGCCGAGTTTAAAGGAATTTTTCCAGATGACCGGCACTTTTTTCAAGGTTGTCCTGGTAACCGTATTCTTCCGTGTGCCTGGTTTCAGGGAAGGGTTTGATTATATAGGCACGATTTTTTCCAGGTCGCTTTTCAGCATGCCCGAAGTAAGTCCTGAAAAAACCTTCTATTTCATTGCCTTTTTCTTCCTTGCAGAATGGCTGCAGCGGGATAAACAACACGCTCTTGAAATCCACCATTACCGCATTCCCAAATTTGTCAGGTGGAGTTTTTATTATGTCATGATCATCATCATCATTTTCTTTGGTGGAAACCAGCAGGAGTTCATTTATTTCCAATTCTAGACTATGAAACAGTTCTTAAAATACGTCGTTATATTCGGTGCACCGATACTTGTATGTGCCATAGCACTTGAAGTCATTGTAAGGCATATACCCAACGATTATTCATACAAGAAACAGTATATGGACGAGCATGCCGACAGTCTTGAAGTACTGATCATGGGAAGCTCGCATGGCCTGTATTGTGTCAATCCTGCCTATTTTGACGGTTTCACATTCAATACCTCCCAGGAATACCAGTCTCTTAAATACGACAAGTTTATTTTTGACAAGTATAAGGATCGGTTCAAGTCGCTGAAAACTATCATTATCCCCATATCATACTTTTCCCTTTTTTATGAGCTTGAAGAAGCAGAGGGCAATTATAGGATAAAAAACTATTGTATGTATTATGATTGCCCGTATCACCGTTTCTCCGTGAAGAATAACATTGAGATACTGAACGGACGGAACATGCTGCATCTCAAGATGGTCAAAAGATACCTGTTCGAAAACGGCAATGAGCTTTTCTGCGAACCCAACGGTTACGGCAAAATGTATTACAATACCCCGTTTTACGATGTAGACAAGACCGGGGCTTTGGCGGCCGAGAGGCAATCTGTTTATAACCTCAGCAACCTCGGTCCGAACAGGGAAAGACTGCACTATATAATTGAAGAGTGCGCCAAACGGAATATTAACGTTTACCTGTTCACACCTCCGAGCTGGCCGGCATACGTCAGGAACCTGGACAAGCATCGCCTGGCCATCCTGAAGGATGAGATGGATAAAATCGTTAAAAAGTTCCCGAATGCCAGATACCGGTCATTTCTGGAAGACAGCAGCTTTGTCAAATCGGATTACAGGGATTCCTATCACGTCAATACCATCGGTGCCATAAAACTCAGCAAAATGATCAACGAGGACCTGGATTTTTAATCCCCGGAAGATGATCATACGTTAATTCACGCCTGTATAAATCATTTAATTATTAATTGTTATCCGTTAACTGTTACTTTGCAACAAACTATGAGTGAGATCAGAGAAAGGGATTATCTTTTCGACAACCTGAAGGCCGTACTTATCATGCTGGTTGTTTTCGGCCATTTCTGTTTCAATGCCCGCCAGTTTCCCGTTATGGCTGGTATAACGAATATGATTTACTCCTTTCATATGCCCCTGTTCATTTTTATTTCGGGCTATTTTTCGAAATCCATCCGGTCGCAGCGAAAGAATGATGTGCTTCACCTTCTGATTCCATACCTTGTCCTGGAGCTCATTCATTTTGCGTACACAAGGCTTACAGGCCTGGGAGAGGGCAAACTCAATCCGGTACAGCCGACGTACCAGAACTGGTACCTGCTGTCCCTGTTTTTCTGGCGTCTCCTGATCCCGTATTTCGGACAGGTCAGAAAGGCCACTGGACTTATCATCATGACCATCCTGGCGCTTGGGGCCGGTTTTATCAGTGAATTCAACACCTTTCTGGCCATTTACCGCACAATATTCTTTATGAGCTTTTTTGTCATGGGATATTATTGCGACGACCTGAAGGCTGTCATGGCAAGATTCAACAGGTACAGGCTATTGATGATATCGGGATTTATCATCAGCATGTGCATCATTTTCCTTATTTCATCGAAAAATGCAGCATGGGCCGACAGGCTTTTGTACGGCTGGCTCCCTATTTTCGGTTATGAGCATCATGTCAGTTTTCTGTTCATGCGGGCTTTTGCATTAATCAGCTCAACAGGCATATGTTTCTGCTTTTGTTTTATGATCCCATCGGGAAAAAACTTTCTTTCGGGTTTCGGTCAGAATACATTGTATGTCTTCCTTTTCCATATGTTCCTTGTCTGGCCGCTCGGACATCTTATTATTCCGCATTACAGTCCGGTCATCACAGAAATGGTGTTCCTGGCGCTATCTCTGGTCATTACCTGGTTTTTATCCCTGGATATAGTGACACGCATATTAAAACCGGTGGTCCAGCCCGGCACATTATTTAAACCTAAAACACCCATAAACACATGAAAATCCTGATCATAATTGCATTGCTTTCCATCATCGGCACCAGTATATGGTATGTCCGTGCCCAGCGGAATAAGGGAACCGTCACAATCGCCGAATTCGTTTCGGGTTCCGTGAAAGGCAATAAAGCGGGCGAGGATCCCAACCGCAGGCTTGCCATATACCTGCCTCCCGGATACGACAAAAGCAAGGAGCGTTACCCTGTGATTTATTTCCTGCATGGGTTCGGCGCCAGTGAAGGCGTCCTTCGGGACCTGCAGATGCATGACCTGCTGGATGAAGCCATTGCCGCGCAGCGGATAAAACCCGTCATACTGGTGGCTCCCGGCAGCCAGACCGTTTATGGCGGAAGCTTTTATACCAATTCCGAACTGACAGGCAACTGGGCCGATTATATAGCCAAAGACGTGGTGGAATATGTGGACAAGAACTACCGCACCCTGGCAAAAAAAGAGAGCCGCGGCTTGTGCGGGCATTCCATGGGAGGTAATGGGGCGATTAAACTGGCCATGCTGTTCCCTGAGGTATACGGATCGGTATATTCCATGAGTCCAAGCGTGCTCAACTGGGGTGAGGAATTCGGATTTGACAATCCGGGTTTCAAAATCATTCACCAGTCGAAGACCTTAAAAGACGTGCAGGTTGATCTATATGCCAACATCTTGCTGGACATGGCAAGGACCTATTCCCCCAATATCGGCAAAGCTCCCTTCGATGCGGACCTGCCGGTTGAATTTTCAGGTGATTCCATGAGTGTGCGCCTGGATGTTGCCACGCTCTGGGAGAGCAATTTTCCTTTCGTCATGGTATCTAAAAGCGGCAGACACCTCCGGGATTTAAAAGGATTAAAGATCGACTGGGGCAAGAATGATGAATTCAGGCATATACCGGTTACATGCAGGGAATTCAGCAAAAGGCTCGGTTTTGCCAAAGTTAACCATGAAACAGAAGAATATGAGGGCGGACATGGGGATAAGCTGACGGGAGCGAACGGCAGGATCAATCAACACCTGCTCCCGTTTTTCGCAAAAACTTTGTCCTTTTAGTTTTGTCGATTTACGATTAAAAAAGCAGGACAAAAGCTTTCTTATTCGCAGGCCACCTACATCACAACGAAGTATTTACCATACTAACAATCTCTTTTACAGACAATTAATACAAAGTATCCACCTGCTATCCACATTTAAATTTGGAAATCATAAAAATCGCCTGTATACTTGCAATAAGGATACAAGGGCTTAAAACAACCCTTTAACCCCTCCAATCATGCACAAACCAACTAAAACACAAATATATGAAACACACTATTTCAACCGGCTTTTCAAAGCGCATGGCCACCTTTGGTGACAGGATCTTTTTGACCAGATTAATTGCTTATCTCTCTTCCTTTGTGCACCGGCCGCTCGCATGAATTTTCACTAATGACCACAAATACATTGACAAACACATTCACAACCCAACACTTTAAACACAATCACACATTATGCTATTACCCAACATCGCTGAAAACGTCAAAAAAGCAGACCAACAAATGAAGTACAAGAACTATAGCTTTATCAAAGTATTCCCAGGCTATGAACAACATATCGCCGTTGTAAAATTCGATCGGCCCGAAGTGCATAACGCCTTGTCGCTCGATCTTATGGAAGAACTCGGTGACGTTATGATCAGGCTTGACAAGGATGATGATGTAAGAGCTGTCATCATAACAGGCAATGACAACGCATTCTCGGTAGGCGCCGATCTCAAGGAAGTGGCCACAAGCAAAACGGTTGACCTGGTCATTCTCGACCAGTTCAGCATCTGGGACCAGCTGGGAAGGTTCAAAAAGCCACTGATAGCAGCTGTTTCAGGCTGGGTATTCGGCGGAGGTTGCGAACTTGCCATGCTTTGCGACATGGTGGTGGCTTCTGAGACCGCAAAGTTCGGTCAGCCCGAAATTAAAAGAGGTATCGGCTCAGGTGCCGGCGGAACCCAGCGTCTGCCTAGGGCTGTTGGCAAAGCCAAAGCCATGGAAATGATTCTTACAGGTGATTATATCGATGCGCAATACGCACATACGATCGGCCTCATTAATAAAGTAACCCCGCAAGGCCAATACCTTGAAGGCGCACTGGAAATAGCCCGCAAAATAAGCGAGCTGCCTCCGCTTGCCGTCAGACTTGCCAAGGAATCCGTTAATAAAGCGTTCAATTCAACCCTTTCCGACGGACTCACCTTTGAGCGGAAAAACTATTACATCACCTTCAGTACGGAAGACCAGAAAGAAGGTATCAAGTCGTTCCTCGAAAAGAGAAAACCCAATTACACTGGGCGTTAATGCACCCCTATTTATCCCGCTCCGCCTTATTGTGACAGGCAGAGGTATACCCGTAACACCGCACCCACTGGTTCAGACATCTTATGCCCCTGCCAATCCCCGGCATATAAAAAGGTGAATGGTTTTTTATTTGCCCTGTTTCTTTGTATTTTTGCCCTCCTTAAAAAAATCGATACATGGAACCCATGTCACCTCTCGCCGCAGTGTATATCAAGTCGTTCAGGTTTATTGACGACAATACGTTTGAACTGGTGTTTAACGATGCCACGGTGATGGATATTGACGGTATTGAAGCGATCCACAAATATATCAGCCAGTTTACCGAAGGTAAAAGGGTCAAGCGCCTCGTCATTTCCGGCCGGGGAGCGGAGATCAAAGCCAGGGCACGGCAACTCGGGGAAAAGTTAAGCGAAGATGCCCGGGATTATATTATTGCCGAGGCCGTAGTGGTGCATTCACTGACCCAAAAAATGGTTGCCAATTTTTATTTCAAATATCTGAAGGATCTTTATCCCACAAAGTTTTTCACAGATGAGACAAAAGCCAGGGAATGGCTGGCAGCTCAGCACTGATCATATCTTGCCAAGCCGGAATTTTAACCCTGCCATCAGCACCGGACCGGAATACTTGCTGTAAGCCCCGTTGTCAAAGTAAGCTCCAGTAAGTCCTATATCATAACCCAACTTGATGTCGGCCAGCATCCTGGGGGTGATATCGATCTGTCCGCCGACAGCCTGAATATGCGAGAGGTAGGTATGGTTCTTTATATTGCTGTGATATAAGGTAGGATTCAGGGATATGCCGGGACAATAATACACCCCTGCCTTTTTCCCGAAATATCCCAGCTTAAGCATTGCCATAAATGTAAAATAATCCGCCTGTATGACGTCCCGATAGGAGCGCTGACTGTAAAACAAAGCAGTTTCTACAGCCATTGCCTTGTGAAATTTCGCACCTACCGTAAAACCGTACAGCGGTTGAAAACGGGTAGGATCAATTCCTATTCTATTGACGCCGGATAAATATCCGATTTCCTGGCCACGGCAGCAGCATATCGCCAGAACGAACAGGCTGAGAATTATTTTTTTCACCAATCAAAGATATGAAAGCCAATGATAAAAACAACACCCCAATCGAACCATTTTCCTATTGTCCGGGCACCGCCCTTTTTTTCGCGTTTATTATGTAAATTCGCCAAGCCATTCCGAACTATGGAGCAAATATTCGACAACATGCGCAAAACCGGGCGCCTGAGACTGGACAAGACACAAACGCTGATGCATTACTTTTTTGTCCTGGTGCTCGTGGGCATACCGCTGCTGATAGCACTTTTACTGAGGAACAGCATCGGGGATGCCTATAAAACGGCTTTTTATGTCATCACCGCTATTTGCCTCACATTAGCCGCAGCATATTCCTTAAGGCAATACAGGAGCCTTCGTTTCAAAGTGTTTCATGCTGCCCTGACAGAACAGGAATTCCGCGACATGTTCGAACATCTTGCCAAAGAGATGCATTGGATCGCCGAATATTCCGGTGAAGGCTATATTGTGGCTACGATCGAATTCAGGTGGACCAACTGGGGTACACTTATTACACTGATCAGGGACCGTGACCGCATACTGGTGAACAGCATCTGCGATCTTCACCGCAAGCCTTCCACCATATCCTGGGGACAGAACAGGCGCAATGTAGAGGCAGTATACACATATCTCCGGGAAAGAGGATTTAGTTCCTGATCTTCCGGCTAGATCTTAAAATCGATCTCGTATTTTTTCTTGAGGTAATTATAGAATTCCACCTGCGAACGAATCTTGGGAATCCCAGAAGGTTTATATTCATTGATCTGGTACGGGTCGAGTATCCTTGCCTTGGTATTGTCCGACAGCTGAATCCGGATCATGGCACTAATCTCCTCGCGCACATGAGGACTTAAGAGCGGAAAACACACTTCCACTCTGTTATCCAGGTTCCTGGTCATCATATCGGCCGAACCCATGAACATTTTTTCCTTGCCGCCGTTACAGAAAATATACACCCTGGCATGCTCCAGGTATTTATCGATAATGCTTATGGCATGGATATTCGCGCTTTGTTTTTCCACTCCGGGCACAAGGCAGCATATACCCCTCACGATAAGGTCAATCCTGACGCCCGCATTGCTGGCCTGGTAAAGCTTCTTGATGATCTCCTCATCCACCAGGCTGTTCATTTTCATAATGATGTACGCCGGGAGTCCTTTCTTTTTGTTCTTGATTTCCTGGTCGATCATGTCGAGCATGCAGGAACGCAAGTTGATAGGCGATACCAGCAGGGTATTGAATTTGAATTTCTCAGGTTTAAAATCCTCTATCAGGTTAAACAGCTTAACAAGTTCGGAAGTGATCTTTTTATTACATGTCAGGAGCGAGTGATCACAATACACCTTGGCTGTTTCTCCGTTGTAGTTTCCCGTTCCCACATGGGCATAAAGAGTCACTGCCTTTTTCTCCTTCCTGTATATCAGGCAGACCTTCGTATGCACTTTATGACTGGGGATAGTGAACAGAACCGTAGCGCCCTCTTCACGCAGCTTGTTGCTCCAGTAAATATTATGCTCTTCGTCGAACCTGGCCTTGAGTTCCATCAGCACCACCACTTTCTTGCCGTTTTTCACAGCATTGATCAGGGCATTGACCACATTCGAGTTTTCGGCCACGCGATACAATGTCACCTTGATGGTCTGCACATCAGGATCAATAGCTGCCTCCCTCAGCAAACGGATGACATAGCTGAAAGGCTGATACGGATGGTTGATGAGGTAATCCTTCTGCCTGACGGCATTAAAAATAGTTTTTGCCTTGTCGAGCTCCGGTATATACAGCGGTTCAAGCGATTGGTATTTAAGGTCCGTCTTTTTAATGTCGGGAAAACCGATAAAATCCCTGAAGTTGTGATACCGCTGGCCGGGGATCAGCTCATCCCTGTTCAGCTTGAGCTTCTGATTGATAAAACGTATCATGTCCGCAGGCATTTCCTGGTCGTAGATCAGCCTCACGGGCGCTCCCTTTTTTCTTTGCTTGATCGATTTGGCTATGCTTTCGAGGATATTCAGCGACACATCGCTTTCTATATCGATCTCGGCGTCACGCGTCAGCTTTATGGTATATGCTTCGAACACATTGTATTCAAAGCTTGAGAACACGATATCCAGGTTGCACCTGATCACATCATCTATAAACATGATCAGGGTGTTGCCCGACTGTTTGGGCAATTGATAAAAGCGCTTTTTAACCTTCGTGGGAAGCGGGATCAGGGCGTACTTTCTTTCCCTTGTAATGCTGTTGGTGAGCTTGCATGCCAGGTAAACCGTGTTGTCGCGCAGGAAAGGGAAAGGTTTTTTCTCATCGAGTATCAGGGGAAATATCGTGTTGACGATCTCTTCCTTAAAATACTTCCTTACTTCCAGTGTCTGCTGGATGTTCAGCTGTTTTTCATTGACAAAATAAACATTCTTGGCCTTGAACAATTCCAGCAGGTTTTCGTAAATACTATTGAATTTCACCTGCTGGATCACCACTTTGTTATAAATATCCTGCAGGGTTTCCAGTATTTCGCGGCGGTTAATGTTCTGGGATTTGGGATTTTTCAGCTGCAGCATACGCTTGTTGGTAGCCACCCGCACACGGAAGAACTCATCGAGGTTGGAAGAGAAAATACCCAGGAATTTCAGGCGCTCGAGCAAGGGCACGGTGGGGTCGTTCGCTTCCTG